>CAZHWZ010000005.1:0-64070 GCA_964535965.1 uncultured Candidatus Bathyarchaeia archaeon
ACAGCCTTGTCAAAATCATCTTTGTACCCTATTTTTTCGTAGATTTCCCTCGGCTTTAACGCTAAAGCTCTTGCTGGTCCAGAGCCTATTGCAAAATATTCGCCTTTCTTTATCTGCCAGCCTGCAAACTGTGAACCGAGCGTGGCAATGGCTGGGTGGTCTGTGTAGACAAAAATTGAAGGAAGTTCCAGTTCCCCGTATTTCCTGCTGGTTATTTCTGCTTTTCCGCATCCGCCCATACAGATTTCGGTTATGATTTTTCCAGCTTGAAATCCACCTTTAGCACTTATCCCAGCATCCACAACTGTTGCTCCAGAGCTGGCTTTTTCAACCCCCACTCCATAAAAATTCGGGTTTTCGCACAACTCCTCTAGGAGCTTCCATGCCAAACGATTTACACTTAACACATTTTTCAATGAAGCTTTCTCCTTCACGTTAATTTTAGAGAAATTTCTCATAATAGCTCAGGTGGGGATTTCTCTCTTTTGCAACATAAAGTTTGCCTTTACCGCTTTCGGTAAGGTCTCCCAAGAAAAGGTAAAAGGGTGTCTCAACCACCTCGCCTTCTTCGATCTTAACCTTTTTCTTGATGCCATCTATTGTGAAAGTTGGCAGAACAGACTCTAGAAATCCGCCAATGACTATGGTGCCCTCTGTCATGCATGCGCCGGCCCTTCCTTCACAATCTTTTTGAACATAAATTGTCCCATTATGCATTCGTAAACCTACAAATTGGCCTGCATTTCCATAAATTTTGATTACGCTCTTTCGCATGTAGGCTCCTGCTTCGTTCCCAACGTTTCCATAAACAGTTATCTTTCCTCCACGCATTCCTTCGCTGCTTCCACGATATGGGGCACCTAAATAGTCACCGACGTTTCCATGAATTTCGATTGTCCCGCCCTTCATCATCGAGCCAGCCCATCCAACAACATTTCCATGCACGGTTATTTTGCCGCCTTTCATTTCTTCCCCCAAGTGCATGCCAACATCCCCATAAATCGTTATTTCTCCGCTTTTCATACACGCCCCTATTCTCCGAACCCTACCTACATCACCGTGAATCACTATTGCTGTTTTTTCAGGCTGACTCTCTGTCTTGATTTCCTCAACCTTGAACAGTTCACTAAGTTTCTTCTGCTTATTTCCTTCCCAGACATTCAGCTCTCCTATTTCTTCGCATTTTTTGCCCTGGAAAATGTCTGGGGTTATGCATTCAGCTATCGCTGGGAATCTAAATTCCTTTTTGGGATAGAGGTTTATCATTTAGACATCAGCCTTCACAGCTATGGGACGCGAAACTTCAAGATAGTTTTCTGTTACGGGATAGTTTTCGTATTCAACCGTCCAGTATTCGCTGAACCTTCTCTTCATCTCATCAGTTATTTTAACAGATTCAGAGGCCTGCACATCAAGCCACATGGTGGCGCCCTCAACATGCCTTAAAATTTCGCCGTTTTTTACAACTATCTTCCCGTCTTTAATGGTGTAAGCAGCCCTTTTGAACGCTCTTCTTACAGCCTTATACTTCTTAGAAGGGTCTGTTTTCTCAGGATTAACGTTGTATACGGCTATGTCCGCGTCTGCCCCTATGCCTAAATGCCCCTTACCTTTAAGTCCAAGGGCTTTCGCTTGCCCGGCCCTGGTCATAATGGCGATTTCGTAAAAGCTCAGTTCACGGTCTATTGAAGGAAGAAGACTTCTGCTTCTCGCTCGTGGATTAATCTTTTTTAGAGTTGCTTCTCTGGCTTTTCTGCTCATGAACCAAGCAATGATCCTCGGATAAGAGGTAAAGGGGCCGCCGTTAGGATGGTCTGTTGTCATAAAAATTTTCCACGGGTCCCTGATTAGTAGGGCTAATTCGAGGCCTATGGACCATTGGATTGCGTGAACGTAGCTTTTACGGCGATAGCGGAAGGGCACTATTCCAGCGCTTGTTTCTGTTTCTACATCGTGATTAACCCACTTATTTCCGCTTAGCTCGTAAAGCGTGTATTGGAATGGTCCGTCAGCGGTCATGGTTGTTGTGTCTGTGAATATTACTTGACCCATGTCCAGGGTTGCATGGGAGTGGTTGTTGACGTATTTTGCGATTTCCTCCGCTCCAGACTCCAGAGTTCTCCAGTCATCGCCCTTGAAGGCACAGAATTGACAGTGAGTTATGTGAATTACGGGTTTTTCTTCGTTGGCTAAGTCTTCAACGCATTTCATCGTTTCTATGGCTGTGAGATAGTTTCCCGGTTTTCCAAGATTATTCGTGTGAACGTGGATTGTGTGGGGCAAGTTTAGGAGCTTGTTCACTTTGCATAGTCCACGGATAATTTCCCGTGGTGTAATGCCAAAATACGGAACCTGGTCGTCTAAGCTGCTGACATTGTGTCCGAACCCCCAAGCCTCTAACCCTCCAGGATTAACGATTTTTATGGCATATCCCTTTGTTGAAGTCATCATCCAAGCCACGTATTTTGCGCACTCCTCAATTTTGCCTTCCTTCAAATATTCGAGCACAAACCACCAGTCGCCAAGAAGCGGGTAGCTAGCCTTATCAACCATTGGAGTGTCGCTCAACTCCTCATGTGTGTGCTTAGCCTCTAAAGGAGGCATTGAAGGATTCATTATCGTGGTATAGCCCATCCTCGCGTAACGGTAGCCAGTTGTAAATGTTGATGGGATTGAGTAGCCAACCCCAGACCTTGTTGTGGATGTTCTGCGCTCAAAATCCCTAAAGTGGTCTTCAGGTCTTAGGAGTCTTCCAGTGTTTACTTCTGAACCAGCAATGTGACAGTGGATGTCCACCCCACCGGGCATGACTATCATTCCAGAAGCATCAATTTTTCTCGCTTTACGTTCATTGACTTTTTCAACGATTTTTCCATCTTTGACCGCAATGTCCATTTTTTCGCCTTTAACATCGTTAATGGGGTCGTAAACGAAACCATTTTTTATTAGAAGTTCCATTTAGGATGCCTCCGCCTCTTTTCCTCTCTTTATTTTTCTAACTTCAGAGAGGATTCTTCTCAAAATCTCCTCATCTGGAAGAACTCCCCGAGGCGGTTCAACAACCTTTTTGAGCGGAAGCGGCACATGGTCCATGCGGTAGGCTGTTCCGCTCGCTTCTATTCCAACGAATGCTGAGGGAAAAGCAACGTCAGCCATCTGGGCTGTGGCATTCATATGAGGGTCTATAACTATCAGTGGATTCTCAACTAGATGTTCAACTGCTTTTCTCGGGAAGTTTGCCACAGGGTCCGAAGCCACTACTAGGGCTGCATCCGACTCTTTGCGCAAAAGAATATCAACAACAGATGTTTCCCCAGGATTATATCGTGGATAGTCAAGCGAAAAGTCGACAGCATAAGGATAACCTGTCTGCCATGTAAAAACAGTGTTTGCGCCAGTGACATTAAAGTGTCCTCTCATGGGCATTATCACAAACTTCGTTCGCATGTTCAAATCGCGAATCAAAGAAAGCGCCGCGTCTATGTTTCTGAGTTTACCTTTACTCATTGTCAGCCCAAGCCCGAAGAATAGCGCTCCGAAGTTGCAACTAATCATTGCGTCAACAACCTCTTCCAGATATTCCATAGGCACTCCAGCGACCTCGTCACTATCAATTTCTTGGTTGCGAACCAGAGCCCTAAAGGCCTGGAGAAGCTCATAATCCTTGTTCGGCTCAACTTGAATGAAATAATCAGCTATTTCTGCAGATCTTGTCTTTCTAACGTCGATAACTATTAGTTTTCTCCCCTCCTTGAAAATCGCTGGGGAAGGCTTTTTTTCAAGATGGGAGGGAATGGGAGGCTTTTTCTTAAGGAATATCCTTCTAAGGGCGCTTTCAATTTTCTTCCTACCTATTGAGGCTTTAATTTTGGCTAGGTATCCTCTCCATGCGCTCCTCTCGAACCTCCCCTCCGAAAAGGCTGTGTACCTTTCAATATGTCTTGGATGTGCGCTCCATGGGTTGCTTCCCCAGTAGATCACGAGGTCTGCTCTATGCCTAATCTGTCCAAGAGTGCACGACGGAATGCCAACATCTTGAATGCTTAAAATTGACGGGCCATGACAAACAGTTGATGTGTTATCAATTACTCCTCCAACCTCTTCTGCTAATTCTAGGCCTACTCGCATGGCTTCGCAGCTTGTTGAACTCCAGCCGTACAATATTGGATAGTTTGCTTCAGCAAGGATTTCAGCAGCCTTTCTTGTGGCCTCTCTAAGCGAGGCTTTGACGAGTTTTCCATTCTTCCTTATTAGCGGCTTCAAAACTCTGTGTTCGCCGTTATAGCCCAAAAACTTTGATTCGCACATTGCACAGCCTTTTTTAACCTTGACTATCTTTCCATCCTCAACGGTCAATTCTATATCGTCACATAGGCTACCGCAAACCGGACATGTCACAGCTTTAACAACCGGCATGCTACTCCTTCCCAAACTGTTCCTTGAGAAGCTCTTCCAGGCTTAGAAGAGGCTTATCTGGAGCAGGCTCAACTTCCGCCGGAATCCCTTTCAAAGAGGGCATACCAATGCCATGAGTTTCAGGGTCCACCACGGCATTTGCCCATGGACCATAAGGAATAAAAATTATTCCCGGGTGTGGGGTTCTTAGGGATTTTAGAGCTTTGACGACTACTGAGCCATAATCCGTTGACACCAGAACGTTGGTTTTCTCTTTTATTCCAAGCTTCTTTAGGTCTTCAGGGTCCATGTAGCAAACTGAAACGCTTTCCATATATTCCCTTGAGGCTTTTCCACGCTCCTTTCCTACACCTTGCTCTATTGTCCGACCAGTAAGCAATGTTACCCGCAGTTTTAGATTCTGTCTCATTCGTTAACCTCTGCTTAGTTAGAAATGCTTCTTCGTCTAAATCTGTCACATTTTGAAGGTTAACTACTTGATTTAACCTAATTAACTTTTATCTCTAAATAACCATGTTACAGATTATGGTCTGTATCCGTTCAGAATGCCTAAAGCCAGAGCAGCCGCAATTATGTCAGCGGTTGTTCCAGGATTCAAAGTATTACCGGATTTTCTAAGCGCTAAGTCAAATTCACGAAGCCTCTCTCTACCCATTGAAGTTTTAAGTCCACCAAGCTTCAGAACTTTCGCCGCTGCAGAAGAGACTTCTTTGGCTTTTTCAATGCCAGTCTTCCTAGCTATAAAAGTGTCTGGATACTCGGCTAGAACCTTTAAGAACGTGTGAACTATGGCCATGTTTAAGTCTTTAGTTTCCCTGATTTGTTCCATTAAAAATGGGTATGCAACGTCGAAAGTTATTGGATAATTGCTGACCCATTCGGAACAAACCATGTCATATTTTGAGGCTATTTTGAAGACATCGTAAAGCGGAATTTTTTCTTCGCGTATCTTATTTATGGAGTTTGGATCATTAACGTCAAGTTCTGGAGCCGAGCCGAGCCCACTTGGGTTGGCGATTTTTATCGCTTCATAAACACCCACCGCGTCCTCTGGCGTTGTCGATTCCACAACACACTTCACATTTTTCCTCAGCTCTGAAATCTCAAAGATATGCTCTTCTTTGGTTGGAGTCATCCCAGCGGCGACCGCGATAGGCGAGAGCAAGATCACCGTGCCGAGCAGTGTGTTACCGCCCCGCTGCCAAGCATTAATATTCGCTACGCAATCCCTTATGATCCGCCCCAGCCGAACACCCCTAACGTGAATTTCTCCTCGAGAAACTGCAACTCCCCGTTCTGCCGCCAACTCGAAATAGGGCGCTGCAGCAACCGCGGAAGCAAGAAAATGCTCATAACGTGTGCCTTCAAAGCCAACTATTAAATTTACGTTTCCAGGTTTATCGGCACTTACTTCAAAAAGGATAGCCAACTGCAAGCACTTTGAAATATGCTTAGGTTTCTTACATGAATGTATTTGCAATTGTACTCCCTTGAGTATATCAGTAACGCAGAAAGTTTTATTAAAGTTGTGTAAAAAATTACACAGCAATGAAGAATTCAACATTGGATTGGGATGACCATGACTCAAAAATACGTTACTAATTCAGTATTCCTGGCTTTGACTGGCGTATGGACAGCGTTAATGCTGGCACTCGCCTTGATACCAACTTATCCAGTTTTGGGAACCCCTGCCGTGATAACATTGTCGGGCATTATATTCTCAGCTTTGACTGCTCCTTTACTAGGTCCGTTGTGGGGTACGCTTTCAGGTTTTGTTTTTGGATGGCTTGTTTCATATGTAAATCCAACGACAAACATGGGCTTACTTACATTTCTAGGTCCAACAATGTCCGCTGTGATGGGCGGACTCGTGTTGTTTAACAGATGGAAAGAAGCAATATTGATTTTTGTGGTGCAAATGGTTGTATGGTTTGCACATCCATTTGCATGGTATCAAGCCATGCCTATCATAACATGGCAATATCTACCAGTCGTCGTGTTTATCGTCGTTCCTCTCGTCAGAAAGTGGATTGTAAACTCTATAACCGCCAGAAACAATCCAACAAAGCTAGCAATAGCCTTGTGGTGTCTCGCATGGACCGCACGAATAGGCGGAGAGGTTGCCGCCAGCAACAACAATGCTGTATGGGTTTTAGGCTGGGGTACTTCAGAAATGTATCTGTATTGGGCTCCAGCAACGGTCTATTATGCAATCGCTGACTCTCTAAACTGTCTAGCGGGAGCAATCATTGGCACAGCAGTGATTTTAGCCCTGAAGAGAGCTAACATAAAAATACTCGCAATAGATTCCATAGAGTCCAAAGCAAAAGAAGGCAATCAATGAAAACAAGAGAAGGAGACATTCTCAGAGACTTAAATGGAATAATGTTTGACGTCAAAGGTTCAGTTCATCCTCTAAGCAGGGTTATCGCCTTTCCCCGTTTCATCCCAAATTCTTGCGGTAATCGCACCCAAGGAGAAGTCACTTACAGGAAGATCTATAGCATCTCGGAGCGTTTTAAGTTCCTTGAGGAAAAATTTCCTCAATACGTAATTTATGACACTATCTTTGACGAAGTGCTTTGCGAAGTGCCAACAGAAAATGTAAAGCATCTCTATAGGCCAGTTGGCCGTTTGAAGGAACTTCGGCGCGCAAGAGAATCGGATGAGTTGGAAAAAGACGCGTTAGAGTTTCTCGACCTTCTAAAAAGCTACGTGAACGTGCCGTGGAGTAAAATGGGGATTTCAGGCTCGCTTCTTGTCAAATTGCACACTCCAAGTTCTGACATTGACCCAATAATTTATGGAAGCGAAAACTGTCGCAGAGTCTACGAAGCGTTGAAGATTTTGATGCAGGATCCGGAAAGCCCCGTGAAACCATACTCCATGGAAGAGTTGCAAGGGCTTTTTCGCTTTCGCTTCGAAGACACAAAAATACCCTTCGAAGATTTTGTTCGGACAGAATCGCGAAAGGTTTTGCAGGGTAGATTCAAAAATAGAGACTACTTTATACGATTTGTTAAGGATTGGGGCGAGATTCACTCGGAGTATGGTGCAATACGTTATGAAAATGTTGGTTATGCCAAGATTAAAGCGGAAATTGAGGATGATTCAGAGGCCATTTTCACACCGTGCAGTTATAAAATCAAAAATGTAGAATTCCTCAAAGGAACCCATTTTCCAATAGAGGAAATAGCTTCTTTTCGCGGCAGATTTTGTGAGCAAGCCAGAACCAGCGAAGTTGTTGTTGCGCAAGGAAAAGTTGAACGCGTCATAGACAAGGGGCAAAATCATGAGTATTTTAGGCTTCTGCTTGGAAATAAGCCCTCAGATTATATGGTGCTTGCATAGCGGTTAAGCTGGTGCAACCTTCAGAACTTGCTCGTAGTATCTTGGGCAATATGTCAATGTTACCTGGTGAAAGCTACCTCCAGGGGTTGTAACCTCTTCCAGATTTCCTTCAACACAGACCTTTTCGTCCTTATGGGCTTGCATTCGAAACTCCTCCACAAAAGAAACTATGCGCGTAACTTTCTTGGCGCCGCTTGTTCCATGTAAAACTGTTATTGGTTCTATGCCGTAAACTGACGGAATAAAGGGTGCGTCTTGGTCGTCTATTACCCGTGCGAACATTTTGGTCCAGCCTTTCTGCACAATTATTGTTTCAGAAGAGTAAATGTTGCCAATTTCTTCCCAGTCTTTTACGGGCTCAAACTCTGTCTTGATTATTCTCTCACCTTTTTCATCTTTGAACAACGCGTAAAACATTTTCCTTTGCTGATGCCAAACAAACTCTTTAGGACTGTAATTTTGGAATCTCCAATTCTTTCCTCTAATCGATTCTTCGCTTTCGAACTCGTTTCTAAGCAGAGAATGCCTATCCTTATACGATTCCTGTAAAGTTTTACACAATTTGACCGTGTTTTCTCTGCCGTAGATGATTAAGTCTATGTCAGAAAATTTTGGATGGTAAAATCCATGAAGCAAGGAGCCGAACACGCCAAAATTCTTAATTGACAAACCAGAGTGTTTGGTTATGAGTTTTAGAACGTTCTGCAAAGCTGCAAGGAGTTCATCCTTCGGCTCTGTTTCAGTTAGCTTTCTAAGCTCCTCATTTGGTCTTCGCACCTCCACGATATTATGGCACTCAACGCTCACAACCTTCTTGCCGAGCATTTCGTGAAAAATCATGTATTGCAGAAAATTGTTTTTTATAAAATTCCAGCCCTCATCCTCATAGAATTTATAGAAAACGTGCTTCTCGTTGGTTCTAAACGCTTTAGGATCGTCGGACTTGAAGATTTCTGCTGGCGCATATTCAGCATCACAAATGTAAGCGTTTGATGGATGGGAGTAGCCGAAAACACGGAAGATTAATCCCTCCTTTGTTATTATTGCGTCGCGGTCTCTAAGCCTTAAAGTGGCCAAATGTGCTCTTCCTCGCTGATGCCTGTTCCGACAACGACCTGATGAAAGACTTTGCTTGTTTCAAGATTTTCAACTTGCTCCAGCATCCCGGCGACCCTAATTTTATTGCCTTGTCTGGCTATGTTTCTGTAACATCCAATCATAGAAACGACAAGCTCTGGAATCTTTTCTTTGGGAAGAACTGAAATCGAATTAGCTGGTTCGTAATCTTCAACTTTGTAGATTGCTGGACGGAACATGGCTTCGCTATCGTCCTTGACTGTGCAGCTAAACTTTACTAAGGTGAGCGGCGTAAACTTGTACATTCCATACTTTGAATTGACTTCTTCCGGTTTGCGAACCGCGTTGTACATGAAAATCTTGCTTAGATAGCGACCTTTACACCGCCTTGCAGCATCTAAACGATTATTAAAAACGTAGCTCAATGTTCCGGTCTCAACAAGTTTTTCTATGGTTTTCTCTAATTTGCGAAAGCTCTGTGCCCCATAAACGACAATGTCTATGTCTGACTTCGACGTGTGCATGTTCAAAGCGATAGAGCCGTGAACGCCAAAATTCTCCAAGGTAATTCCTGATTCACCAGACAGCAAATTGACGAAATCTAACGTCATCTTCTGCAAGTTATCCTTTCTTTTAATCTTTGTTAGAGAATGCAAGCATTCTTTTGGAACATAAACTTTTTTAATAGAGTTCAGCGGTGTGCTGATGACCTCTTTTTTTCTGAATGGACAAAAGTAAACATAGTTTGGGAAATTTTTTCGAAAAGCCTCAAGAAATGTTTGATAATTTTTCGCTGTGTAGAGTTTTTCAGCTCGAAAAAGTCTCAGCCTTCCGTGTCTCCAAGTTCTTTCTAGAAGGCGAACATGAAAAAGCCTCCTAAATTTGGAGGGTGTATATTTTAGAAAGGAGAAAACGCGGTCGCTTGGATGCTCATATCCAAAAACATTGAGTATAAAACCCTCTTCAGTTACAAACGTATCTCCATCTATTGGAACCCAATTTTCGAGCATAGTTGTTTGAAACACCTTAATAGAATTAGTTGACGCTTTAAAAAAGTCTACTGTTTAAAGATAGTAATATTTAAGATAAGCTTGAATAGACATTTTAGGGTGGACTGTTTGAACGTGGACTTACATCCCTATGTGGTGTTCCTTCCAACTGAACAAAAAAACAGAATGTTAAGCGCAATTTTTGGTTCAAAAGCAGCCGTTGACATTTTAGAATTTTCACTCAGCCAAGGAATTTCAAACAAAATTTATCAAAAAGACCTTGTAAGAAAACTTGACTACTCAAATAAGACAATCATTGAAAATTTAAAGTCTTTGACCAGGCTTGGAGTTTTGATAGAGGATATGGAAAGGATTGAGAAAGAAGGCCGGACGATGTGGGTTAAAGCCTATCAACTTTCAGACATAGGCAGGTGGTTTGCCTTATTGCTTGCTGAAGAAAAGGATTTGTCTGAAGGAGAGAAGGCGGAGATATTGCAAAACATTTTCAGAAAATATATAAAGTGGGTGAAAGACCTATCAAAAAAGCTTAATGTAGACAAGAAAATGTTAGAAGAAATCTTCACTGAAGAAATGAAGTAGCAGAGGTGCAAAATTGGAAGCAACTGTCATAGCGGTTGCCGGAAGCAGAGACTCAGGAAAAACAACCACAATAGAAATTCTAACGAGAGAGCTGACGAGAAGAGGCTACAAAGTCGCAGTGATGAAGCACGTTCCAGAACCAAACTTCACAATAGACACAGAAGGGAAAGACACTCGGAGATTCGCCAAATCAGGAGCAAAAACAATCATAAGCGTGGCGTCCAACGAGATAGCCACAATAGAAAAAGTTAATGTAGAAAACCTTTCACTGAAAGAGATTTTGAAAAAATGCGACGGTAACGACATAGTTTTTCTCGAAGGATTTAGAAAACTCGTAGGCAAGATGAAGGATGTACCAAAGATTGTTGCTGTAAAATCAAAAGAAGAGGCTTCAGAAGCCCTAACGGCTTTTAAACCTATTTTGGCTTTCACCGGACCATATTCAACCAAAAACCTGAATTTAAGAGTTCCATACGTGGATGTGCTCCAAAATCCGGAAAAAATTGCTGATATTGCTGAGAAAACAGTCAGAAAAAGTTTTCCATAACTTGTGTTTTTGGGTTGTGGGGTTTGGAGAATTTGCTAATGGGGAGAAAGGAGAGTTTTTAAAAAGAACAATTATTCTCCAAACCTTTCCACCCAAAGTTTTAAAGTTTTTTGCATCTCCTCCTCTTAAAGAGCCTTAAAGGCTTCAAACCATCTATTGTACAAAGCCAGCATGTCGAGGGAAACACTCGGTTTTCTCTCTTCAAGTATTTGTCTAAAGTCGTCCATTCTTAGAGACCTCGGCTTGGCTAGCTTGTTGGTTGCTTGACCAGATTCGAAGAATTCACCTACAAGCTTCAGGTGTGCTGACTGGCAAACATCCCTTATGTCGCTTCCTGAAAATCCCTCTGAGAGTCTAGCTAACTCGTGCAGGTCAACGTCGGGAGCAAGCTGAAGATTGCTTGTATAGAGTTTGAACATCATCAAGCGTGTATGATGGTCCGGGAGCGGCACCAAAATTCTCTTCTGAAACCTTCTAATAAAGGGCCAGTCCAAGTCCCACGGCTTATTTGTCGCTCCAATAACGTAGACATGAAGATCTTTACCCTTATCTATAATGCCGTCCATCTCCTTCAAGAATTGATTTCGAACACGAACTTCTCCGCCGACCTCGTTTGAATGTTTTCCCATGAGAGAGTCCAACTCATCAATGAAAACTATGGCTGGTTTCCCTTCGGTAGCTGACTTTCTGGCTGAACCAAAAAGTTTGGCAACATTCTGTTCAGCTTCACCCAACCATTTAGACATTATCGAGGCTGCATCAACCGAGATGAAAGTCGCATCTATTTCTGTTGCGACTGCTGCAGCGAGTAGCGTTTTCCCACAGCCTGGCGGTCCGAATAGGAGAATTCCCCTTGGCCATCCTAAGGGAAATAGATCAGGTCTTTGAACTGGATAGACTATGGCTTCTTTTACTGCTTTTTTGGCAGGTTCGAGTCCCACAACTTCATTCCATTTTACGTCTGGCTTCTCGGTAACTATTAATTCCTCGTAGCTTGATTTTCCGCCTTCTGTACCTTTTGCACCTTCAATGTCTCTGGCTTCGTATCGTGTTTCAACAGGTCCCACTGCCCCTTGTAACACCTTTATTCTTTCTTGATAGGCTATTGCCCTTTGTATGTAAACTTTATTTAGGCTATACTCTGGATATAGTTGGACAAGTTTAAGCAGGCTTTCTATTGCCTTTTGATACATCGTTATCGCCATGCCTCTTGCTCCTTGCTTGTCGAGGCGAACAGCTTCTAATGCATAGTTGGTTGCGGCTTTCTCAAGCTCTTGGGAAGCACTCATAAGCCTTCTCCCTCTCATCCCTCAGACTTTAACTCAATCTTTATTTTCCCTTTCGCCCCTAAACTTTCAAGGGCTTTCTCAATCTCCTCGTACGAGGTTTTCAAATCATCAGAACAACGCGCTATATCGATTTCTCCATTACTTTTCTTAACATACTCGAGAAGAATATCTTCTAACGATGGATTTTCAACCTTTAAGGAGATTTCCTGAATCTCAGCTTTTTTGTAAGAAAAGAGGGTTTGGGAAGAATCTCTATTGGATTCCTCGACTGTCTCGCGACCAATTGCATGCGAACAGTTGGCTGTTAAAGCAACCATCTCTTTTAATGCAGTTTGTTCAGCTTCGGGAGTTTTTAAGGTGGCGGGCGGTTCAGGAAGCCTTTCAGCAAGTTTTTGTTCAAGGAAGCTTGAGACTTCCTTTAATATCTCCTCGCCTCCAGGCGTTTTCCTGTTCACTGGTATTATTGTCTCATCCGTAGTTATCCTAGTTGAATAGAGTGTTTCGCTTATTGTTTCGTTAACTTTGTTCAGTTCAGAGGAAACATCTGGTAGGACTTCAAATAGCTGTTGCGAAACGCTTTGAAGAAGCTTTAAAGCGGGTTTGAGGTCGATGACTATGTCACTTAATTCTTTTATTGTTTCAAGTCTAATAATCACGCGTTCGATGGCTAGTTCTACATTGTAGAGAAATTTTATTAGCCTTCGAACCTCTGCAATTTCATTTGCGCAGATTGCCGCTCTTTCCCTATTCTTATTCTTTAAGGCACCTATGCATGTTTGAAAAAGGATTCTGTCTCTTTCTTTAAGTCTGAAACTCGCTTGGTCAAGTTTGTTGCGCTGAATTTTTAGCGTTTGTATTGACTTGGCAACTATTTCACGAAGTGGTGGAGGGTTTGAACGAATGAAACCCTTGATGTTTTTTCCCTCCGCCCGCTACCTTTTTGTCGCAGGTTATACACCGGATTTTCCGACTTCCTTAACATACACGACTACAGGGGGTTCTGGAAGTTCGGGACCTGTGGAAGTTGGAGTAAACTCTTTCGAGGCTTCTTCCTTTACTTTACTTTTCTCTTGTTCCGCCGTTTTTGGTTTTTCACCTAATAAAATGTTTGAAAGTTTGTTTTTTGTGAGTTCTAAATCGCTTTTCTCCATGTTGACTCGTTTGAGGTTTTCTTGGATTGCTGCAAAGGCTGTTTTATAAGATTGTTCGTCGATTTTTCCTATCTCATGTTCTATTTCAAGATGCACTAGAGCATAGTTTAGCTCTCTTGTTTCCTTAAAGCATCTGGCAATTTCCTTATCTATTTCTTCTATGAGAGTTTGAGCCTCGCTTTTGAGTTGAGTTAATACTCCATCAAAATTGTTATGCAGCTCTTCGTAAAGTTCCTGCGAGATCTTTTTCTTTTCGGCTAACTCCTTAAGGGCTTGGTCTTTGCGCCATATAAGTGGGATTTGATCACAGAAAACGCTTGTTTCTGATTTTATTCTAGAGACAAATGTTGCATCGGCACCATCGAATTTTAGGTGCTCCGTGGAGTGTTTTAAGAATTTTCCGTCACTTTGTTCGATAAAGACGGCGTCAAATTTTCCGCTCGGGGTCAGGGCAAAAGATGCTATCTTGCCCACTACACGTCCATATTCGTCCTTAACTTGCTTTCCAATTGAAAGAAAAAGGTTGGGGTTTTGCGACATGTGTTTTCTCCCTCACTTTTACGAGGTTTCTGTTGATGTTTTCTCGCCTAGCGAAGTTGTTGGGATTCCTGGAATTCCTGGCGGTAGTTCTGGGAACTTTTCCTTAATTCTCTGTTCCGCAACGGTTGCTGCCTCTGTGAGAATTTTCTGCGCGTCTTCGTTTACCGTGTCAAAGTTTAGCGTCATTCCTGAGCTTTGTCCGGCTTCAATCATTATACCGCTTAATATGTTGCCTATTTCCCCAAGCTCGCTTTCCGCTTCAGGGAAAACGCTTACAAGCCCAGCTCTCACCGATCTTAAAACGCCAACTGCTGGTCCTAATGTAGACACTACATCTCCAAGTTCTGATACGGTTCGTAACCTTAATACGATCTGTTCAAGGGCAAGTCTTGCGTTTATAATAAGTCTTTCCATTTTGCGTATTTCTGCTAGTTCGCTGGCGAAAACGTTCGCTCGCGCAGTGTCGTGTTTGGTGTATGCGTCAACTATCCTTGCAAATATTGTTTTGTCTCTTTGGCTGAACCTTTCCGTTGCCTGGTCCAGTTTTTGAACTTGTAGTTCTATGCGCCTAACGGCAAAATCTAGACGAGGCTTTAACGGTCCTGGTGGTCTAACAGCCCCCTTTATGCGGCTTGTGAATGGTGGCTCCTCTCTTCTACTTTCCCATTTTCTGCCAAATCTTTCCGACAAATTAATACCTCCGAAAACAAGAGTCGCATAAAATAATCTTATACATTGTTAATATGTTGAAAATATGTAGGTATATACGTAGAGCTATATGTGCTGGCGAAAGCGGTTTTAGGCTTTAATTTTCCAATTAAAAGATAATGTTGCTGGTTTTGAGATAATAGACAAAAATATGTAAGTTAGACTAAAAAGAGGCTTAGAATTCAAATGCTAAGCAAAAGGTGATTGAAATGGGTGAAAGGTTTAAGGTCTTCGGACTAGTAGCGCTATTGGGGTTCATGGCGGGAATCATAGCCCAGCTGACAGCTGACTATATAATTCCGGCACTTCTAACAATTCTGCCACAGCTTGTTCAAATAAGATTCCTAGTTTCAGGATTCGCTGGAGCCTGTCTAACAGTTGTCTTAGTAAGCATTTGGGCCTATGTTACCGGGTCCGCAGAAAGATAGCAAATCCTTCTCTCCTTTCTCTATCCACGAAATCTTAGTTCTGATGCTCTACTTGGACTCGGTAGCGGAAAAAGCAATCATCCTTTCCTGTCATTGTACCTCGATTACCTCATCGTCCAATTATATAGATAGTCGTCCAAACTATTTATGTTTACGGAAAACCTTGGCTTATCCACCTAAAGAGTTTTTATGTGAAATCAATAAAAACTTAATTTCAAATAGTAGAAAGGAAACGACACAAATGTGCGGCATATTCGGTTTTGCATTGAAAAAGCCTATACCCATGGTTAAGGTTTTCAAGGTCCTCGAAAAGCTGGAAGTTCATCAATATCCACAAGAACCAAGACCAGTTGGGGGCTATGGTGCAGGCATAGCTGTTCTTGAAGACGGAAGAAGCGTTATGTTAGAAAAGATTGGGAAGGTTGATGCTTCTCCTGCAAGACGCTTGTCTAAAACTGTTGATATCAGTGAAGCATCCGTTTTAATTGGACATGTGCGGATGCCGAGTCCACAGTTCATGGAAACTGCAAGGTTCAAGGAGACAGCCCAACCCTATGTTGCGAAATGCTATAGAGGCTTGACAGTGGTTTCAGCTCACAACGGCAGTGTAACAAATTATAAAGAAATTAGAGAGAAGTTGGATAAATCACACATTTTCGAATCTGAAAGAGTTGAGCTTATTGATTCAGAGGTTATTCCACACAGTTTCGAAGAATTGCTAAAGGAAAAAGCTGAGGCTGAGGAGGCTTTAGATGTTCTTTTCTCGGCGTTAGGAGGTTCAAACACGGTGAGCCTGCTGCAAATGAGAGAAAAAAACACATTTTTACATTTTATTCATAAAGGAAAAACTAGGGGATTGACGATTTGGGCGAATAAGCAAAATGAAGTTATTTTTTCTTCGAGAAAAGAACCGCTAATTGAAGAGTTTCGTGATATACTTGCCCGAGGCAAATTTGAGGAGAAAGCTTCTATTCCATACCATGAAGACGTGAGCTTAAAGCTCTCTTTTCCGTTGAATTTCTGGGTAAAAAGATAAAACTTCCTTTGACAGTAGTGTTCTTGGCATGCTCAACAATGCGCAGGAAATCTTCAAACTCTGATGCTTTCAATTTACTTGCAAAACCTATTCGTGATGCTTTAGCCGAATTGGGCTTTTCTGAGCCGACTTTGCCTCAGATATTGGCTATTCCGCCCATTTTAGCTGGAGAAAACGTGCTTTTGATTGCGCCTACTGGAAGTGGGAAAACAGAGGCTGTTCTTCTTCCAATTTTTTCCAAAATGGTTCAACAAAAGCCGGAAAGAGGCATAGTAATAGTTTACATTACACCATTAAGGGCTTTGAACCGTGACCTGTTAAAGCGTTTAACTTTTTGGGCTAACCACCTCGGCGTCTCAGTTGAAGTCAGACACGGCGATACTGAGTTAAAACTACGCAGGAAACAAGCCATCTCTCCGCCCCATATGCTTGTGACGACGCCGGAAACGCTTCAAGCTATTCTTCCAGGTTCGCGAATGAGACAGCACCTAAGTCATGTTGGATATGTTGTTGTAGATGAGGTGCATGAGTTAGCGTCAAGCAAGCGAGGTGTCCAGCTTTCAATAGCTTTGGAACGCCTTCGCGAGGTTGTTGGAAAGGACTTTCAAAGAGCAGGCTTGTCGGCTACTGTTGGCAATCCGAAAGAGGTTGCGCAGTTCATCGCTGGAACGGGTAGAGGCATTAGCGTAGTTCAAGCTTCGCTTTCTAAGGGCTATAGGTACCATGTGGAAAATCCGATTCCAACAGATGTCGATTATGAGTTGGCCGGAAAGCTCGTAACTTCTCCAGAGGCAGCGGCTAGGATAAGGCGGTTAACTGAGCTTGTTGACAGCCACAAGTCGACTTTGGTTTTTGTGAATAGCAGAACAGTCGCGGAGATGCTGGGTCACAAGTTTAATCAATTAGGGCGAAGCGATATAGCGGTTCATCACGGCTCTTTATCTAAGGAAGAGCGGGTTCAGATTGAGGACGAGTTTAAGGCTGGAGTTCTGAAGGCGATAATTTGCACGAGCACTTTGGAGCTCGGCATAGACATAGGCAATGTGGACCTAGTCATCCAATACCTTTCGCCTAGACAGGTCAGTAGCCTAATCCAGAGAGTTGGACGCAGCGGACACCGCTTAGACATGCTTTCGGAAGGTGTCATTGTCTCGGCTTTTCCAGACGATACGCTTGAGTCGATTGCTGCTGTGCGAGACGCTTATGGAAACAGGGTTGAGCCGGTTTTGATTCATGAAAATGCTTTGGATGTTTTGGCGCATCAGGTTGTCGGAATTCTCATTGATAGGGGAAATGTAAGCGTAGAAGAGCTTTTAGCTATTGTGCGGAGAGCCTATCCCTATCGGCGTCTTAGGAAGAGCACGCTTTTGGATGTGATAGACTTTTTAGACAGCCTTGATGAATTAAGAGTTGATGAAGAAGGAAGAGTTTTGAGGAAGGCGCGGAAAACCAGAGGCTATTACTATGAGAATTTATCAATGATTCCGGACGAGAGGCGCTATCCAATAATAAATGTGCTTTCCGATAGAAAAATTGGCACTTTAGGCGACGAGTTCATGGCTTTAAGAGCGCGTGTTGGCTTAAACTTCATTGTTAGAGGAAGGGTTTGGCGCATAGTCCAGATAGAAGAGGAAACTGGAACGGTTTACGTTGTTCCTTCGGAAGACCAGTTTGCAGCGATTCCTGGATGGGACGGAGAAATGCTTCCAGTGCCATTTGATTTGGCTCAGGAAACTGGTAGGCTACGAGAAGAAATCGGAAAAATGTTGAAGGAAACGGGGAAAGCTGAGGCTGCAGCGGAGAGGCTTGCAGATAAGCTTTCAATGGATAAGGCTGCCTTTTTTGAAGCTATACGGGAAGTTGAAGAGCATTTGAAGCAAGGTGCGCCTTTGCCAACACATAACCATATCCTCATTGAAGCCTTCGACAAATACTTGATAATTCACGCGTGTGTTGGTGAAATAGTTAATCGCACCTTAGGCGGCATCTTCGACTCAATACTTTCAGACAAGGAAATTATTGTTGGCTGGTGGAATGACGGCTACCGCATACTGATCGAAACGCCGCGAAACCTGACGCAGCAAGAAGTAGAAAAAATGCCCACCGTCCTCTTTAATCTGACCGATGAAGCGGTTGACAATGCCTTTAACGATTATTTAGAGGCTAGATTTCCGTTTTCTTACAAAATGAAGTTTGTTGCTGAAAGATTTGGAGCCTTACCTCGTGGAAAAACGATGGGACCTGAGAGGCAAGGTCAGCTGCCAGCGCAGTTTAGGGGAACGCCGATTTATGATGAGACTTTGCGTGAGGCGATGCTGGAGAAGGTGGATGTTGAAAAGGTTAAGGAGATTGTGCGCGGTGTTAGAGATGGGAAGGTGAAGGTTAGCACTTTGTATCGTTCTGAAAAGCCTACTCCCCTAGCTTTTCACATTCTTGCGAAGTATTCTGATGTTTCAGAGCTGATGGCTCCTGAAAGAGTCTTGCTAAGCAACATAGACAAAATGAAGAAGGCAATAGAAGCGAGAACAGCAACGCTGCTTTGCATGGCGTGCGGCGAATGGACTGATGAGAAGAAAGTTAGAAGTTTGCCAGAGAACCCCTCATGCGAGAAATGCGAATCAAAGCTTTTGGCACTCTTATATCCGAGCCAAGATGCAAAGCGTTTAAGCGAAATTTTGAAGAAAAGACGCGAAGACAAAGAAGTGACGGAAGAAGAGCTTAAGGAGTTAACCAATGCAAGACGCTCAGCCGACTTAATATTGAGTTACGGCAAGAAAGCAATAATAGCGTTAGAAGTTAAAGGTGTAGGTCCAGAAACCGCCTTCAGAATTCTCGGAAAAATGCACCCTAAAGAAGAGGAGTTTTACATGGACCTTTTGAAGGCAAAGATTCAGTATTTACGAACAAGAGAATACTGGGAAAACAAAGAAGACCGCTTACGAGCCTAGAGTTCCGACACGCCCTATAAGCATGGTAATCAACATCACATACGCTATGAGTCAGCCCTGTCTTTGTTTGTCTACCCTTCTCAGCATCACAGATTTTTGAAATCATTGCCCTCATCGCTATAGCTCAGAGCATTTGGATCTATAATGCCAAGTTTTAGAACGCATAATTCTAAATTTCAGAACAGATTTACTTAACTGGGATAAGCATGGACAGAGAAGTATCCCAACGATCTGGGCTCAAGCCTGCTTTAGGTTTGTTTGATGCTACAGCCATTAGCGTTGGTGCAATTATTGGTGCGGGTATATTCGTTGTAACGGGTATTGCTGCTGGTTTGGCTGGTTCCGCCCTAGTAGTTTCCATGATTATAGCCGCTGTAATCGCTCTATTTACAGCATTAAGCTTCGCCGAGCTAACAGCATGGCAACCCAGAGAAGGAAGCATCTACGAATACACATACCAACTAATCTCTCCCTTCGCAGGCTTCTTAACTGGCTGGATGTGGATACTATCCAACACCTTCGCAGGCGCCGCAGTCTCACTAGGATTCGCTTACTATTTTACCGTTTTAATCCCAATTTTACCCGCCAACCTTATTGCAGCTATCCTGTGCATAACCTTCACGGCGCTCAACTTCTTTGGAATCAGGCAATCAGCACTCGTTAACAACATCCTCGTCGCTGCAAAATTACTCATTCTGACATTCTTTGTCATCGTCGGTTCAGGACTCATAAAAACGGCAAATTTCGCTCCATTTGCGCCTTTCGAAGCGGGAGTGTTCTACGGAGCATTTTACATTTTCTTCGCCTACGGAGGCTTCGCAAGAGTAGCCGTAATCGCAGAAGAGGTTAAAGACGCAAGACGAAATGTCCCGAGAGCAATACTCCTGTCGCTTGTAATATCCACGTTAGTTTATATTCTTGTTGGCGTCGTGGCCGTCGGACTTGTAGGAGCCCCCAGACTTTCAAGCTCAAAATCGCCACTAACAGACGCAATAAGCATAACAGGAAATGCAGCCGCAGTTTACACAGTCTCAGCAGGAGGACTACTTGCAACAGCAAGCGTCCTGCTCACATCAATCTTAGGCGTGTCCCGCATGGCATACGCAATGGCAAAAAGAAAAGACCTGCCCCAAGCCATGAGCCAACTGCACACAAGATTCAACACGCCATATTATTCTGTCTGGATAATCGGCGTTTCAACGACTTTACTTGCTCTATTCGCAGACCTCAGCAAGGTCGTAGCCATAAGCACCTTCGCACTACTTTTCTACTATACTTTGGCAAACGTGTCTGCCTTAAAATTGAAAGTGAAGAAAAGACTATATCCACGAAGCGTTCCAGCTTTAGGCACAATCACCTGTTTAGCCTTAATGATTTTTATTCCACTCGAAGCATGGAGTATCGGCGCTGCAGGATTAGCAACTGGCATAACGGGTTACTGGACAAAAAAGCACTTCACCAAATAAGAGTATATATAAGGGAGGTATAGTTCTGCGAGAGGCTATTTCTTCTCTTTCCTCTTCAACATGTTCTCAAGCACTGGACGTAATTTCTCGTTTTCCGCCTTAATCTTATCCTTGCCTAAGGCATGCATCTGCTCAGTCATCTCTTTGACTATCTCCGCAAACCTAACGCCTTCAGCAGCAGAAACATACTCCACACGGAACCTTTCTGGACTTAATCCAAGCTTATTCAGCATCGGCGCCAAAGCATCCATCCTAGCCTTCATCTTCCAGTTTCCGCTTATGTAGTGACAGTCGTATGGTAGATGGCAAGCGCCAACCAAAACCATGCCTGCACCCAGCCTAAGAGCCTCAAGCACGAAATCGCGGTCAACCCTCCCAGAACACATCACGCGTACAGCTCTTATAGTCGGCGGATATTCAAACCTGCTAGTGCCAGCCAAATCCGCGCCCGCATAACTGCACCAATTACACAGAAAAGCCATAACCTTGTCTTCTGGGTTTGTTTCTAGGGCTGCTCTTACTTGGGCCAAGATTTGGGCGTCTGTGAAGTGCATCTGCGTTATGGCGTCTGCAGGACATTCAGCCACGCATGTTCCACATCCGTGGCACATGGCAGTTATCACTTGAGCAGGCTTTTTCTCCTCAACTTTTATCGCGCCGTAAGGACATCGTTCAGCACAGATGCCGCATTTAACTGTCATATTCCTGCATTTGCTCGGGTCTATAACTGAAACTATTGGCTCAATCTTCCATTTCGGCTTCGAAAGTACTGTTGCCGCTCTTGATGCTGCTCCGCTGCCCTGTGAAACGCTGTATGGTATGTCCTTCGGTCCTTGACACGCTCCGGCTAGGAAAATTCCGTCAGTAGGCGCGTCAATGGGCTTTAGTTTCGGATGGCTTTCCATAAGGAAGCCGTCTGCTCCTCGTGTTAAGTTGAGTATGCGTGCCATTTCCTCTGTGCCCTTTTTTGGTATGGCTGCAGTTGCCAAAACAACCATATCAGTTTCAATCTCTATTGGCTGGCCGAGTGTCATATCCTCGGCGTGTATTATCAGATTCTTTGTTTCTGGAACCTCGAAAATGCGGCTTACTCTTCCGCGGATAAAGTTTGCACCAAGCTCTCTTGCCCTGTCATAAAATTCCTCATATCCTTTGAAATTGCTCCGCATGTCCATGTAGAAAACGTATACTTCCACGTCTTCCTTGTATTTCTCTTTAAGTTGAACAATGTGCTTCAAAGTGTACATGCAACAGAAGTTTGAACAGTATTGATACTTGTTTTTGTCACGCGAACCAACACACTGAATGAAGGCCACGCTGTGGGGTTTCTGCCCATCAGAAGCCCTGACAACTTTTCCGCTGGTTGGACCAGCTGCAAGTATAAGCCTTTCAAATTCGAGAGAGGTTACAACGTTTGTGAATTTGCCATACCCGTAAAGCTGGCTGTCATAAGGCAGGTATATGTCATAGCCTGTGGCGACGATTATTGCGCCTACTTCTAGCTCGATTTCTTCTGACTGCTGTTCGAAGTTTATGGCTTGTCTTGCCCCACAAGCGTCGACACACTTGTAGCATTCAATGCAATAATCCTTGTTTATCGTGTAAACCAGCGGAACAGCCTGATCGAAGGGAACTGATATGGCTTTCCTAATCCCTAAGCTCATGTCCCAATCGTTAGGATACTCAATTGGGCAAACGTCTTTACATTCACCGCAGCCGGTGCAGTTTTCAGCGATTATATACCTTGGGTTTTTCCGAATCTTAACCTTGAAATTGCCTATGAAACCGCTAACGTTTAGCAGATCAGCATAGGCTATTATCTCAATATTGGGATGCCTTCCAACATCAACCATCTTCGGACCTTCAATGCATATGGAGCAGTCAAGGGTTGGAAAAGTCTTGTCTAGTTGCGCCATGTGGCCGCCTATGCTTTCGCCTTTTTCAAGCAAATACACCTTGAAACCCATTTCAGCCAAGTCTAATGCGGCGTTTATCCCGGCTATGCCGCCGCCAATGACCAATGCCTTGTTGGTTACTGGAACTTCTATTGTTTGAAGTGGCATTAGCAGCCTTGCCTTTGCGACAGCCATTTTTATTATTTCCTTAGCTTTTTCCGTCGCCTCCTTGGGAGTGCTTGGATGACACCATGACGAGAATTCGCGGATGTTTGCCATTTCATAAAGGAAGGGGTTTAAGCCAGCATCTGAAACTGTTCTTCGGAATGTGGGTTCATGCAGCCGCGGTGAACAGGCTGCCACGACTACACGGTTGAGCTTATGCTCCTTTACTGCCTTCCTAATTTCCTCTTGTCCCGGGTCTGCACATGTGTAGCGGTTATCTTTCACGTAGACTACGTCCGGCAAAGCTTTGGAATATTCAACAAGTTCTTTTATGTCTAATACTCCTGCTATGTTCAAGCCGCAGTGGCATATGAAAACCCCTATTCGAGGGACCTCAACCTCAACTTTCTCTTCAGCCATGCTATGCACCCATCCACCCCAATCTCTTCTCTACGGATTCCATTACCTTCTGAGAGCCTTTAGCCTTCAACTCTTTAGTCATCTCAATTGGTGAAGCTAACCTCTCTAATGCTTTGTTCCATGTCCCCGAGCGAACAGGTGTGTGACTTACTTTGGTTCGTTTAAGCTCCAAGGCTTCCTCAACCGGACAAACAACCTTGCAAGCTCCACAGTAGACGCAAAACATCTCGTTCACATGAACCTTTTTATCCTCATCAGAAAGGTAAAGTGCGCCAGTTATTGGACAGACATCCAAGCAGTCTGTGCATCCCTCTGGACATTTTTCAGGTTTAATCGCAATTTTTCCGTAAAAGAATTTTCGCACACGCATGACGCCTTCGGGGCATTTAAATTCGCAGATTCTGCAACATGGGCAACGCTCTTTCTTAACATCAATTTTAACTTGAAGTTCCTTTCTCCTCTTTTTTGGAAGCCTTTTGACGTTTTCAACAACTTTTCCATCCTGCGTCAGTCTTGTTATCTTAATTAAATCTAGGGGGCATGCTTCTTCGCATTTCACACTATCTACAGGATATTTACTAGCGTCCACTTGGATGTCGCGAATTAGTTGTGGGAAGCTTTCTTTTTCAACTACTGAAAGCACATGTTCACCGTTCACTGTGACTTTTATTGCTCCGTAGGGGCATAATATGTCGCATATTCCACAAAAATTACATTTTGACAAATCAATGTCAATTTTGGCTTTTTTAGCCTTTTCTCCTGAAGTTTTAGGCTCCTTTTCAAGCTTAACAGCCTCTTTTGGACAAGCTAGAGCGCAGATTTGACAGCCCGCGCATAGGTTTTTGTCAAGATTCAGCTTGTAATTTTTCACGTGTAAAGCCCATTCTAACGTTAATGCTTTCGCTGTGTCCGTCTTTGCTGTTTTTAGCGGCATCGCCAACCACCAGGTCGCATCTTCACGATGCGTTAGCCCATAGTTGAAGTATAGCCTAATACTCTACTTTCATATATATTTTAGTTTTAAATGTCGCGAGATTTCAATAATAGAAGAGTTTGGTGCAAACTGCCACATAACATTTTAAATCATCATCCTTCATAGAAACAATCTTTAAGCCTGCACCCAACAGTAATTCTTCAAAACTTTCTAGGGTGAAAGCCTTCTTCAAACCAGTAACAACAATAACAGCATTATCCTTCGCAACCCGCTTAATCTCGTTCAAGGTTTCAGCAGGATTTGGCATGTTTTGGATAAGCGTGAACGCAAAAACAAGGTTAAAGCTATTCTCTTCAAATGGCGTGCTATCAGCATCAGCCAAAATCAAGTGAACGTTTTGAAAATTTTTTGCACGTTCTTTCGCTTGTAACAGAATTTTCCTAGAAATTTCCAGACCTATGGTTTTTTCTGCTTTGGATGCGATATGCCTGAATAAAAGTCCTGTTCCACAGCCAACATCCAAAACTAGCCCACACCTGTCTATATCTAAGCTTTTCAGAGCCACCTCAAATTTTGCATTTTGCTCCTCAGCATATCGCATATCATAAATGTGCGCTGTTAAATCGTAACGCTCCATCACTTCACGTTTTTTGTTCCACTCGCTCAAAAGCAACCCTTAAGAAATTTTATGTACGCGAAAAGCCTTCTAAAGCTATTGGCGACCATACATTGTCAAGTTCAAAGCATTTAACAGTCTTAGTAGAACCCGATGTTACAGAAGCCGAAGCCGCTGTCAAGGAAGCCGTTTCTCAACACAAGACGCTCCTCGTTATTGGCAAATGCTCGGTGCATTACATTGGAAGAGCAAAATCAAAGCTTGAACCAGGTGAACGAATACTAATAATCAAAGAGGATGGCTCCCTTCTTGTTCACCGTTCAGTAGGCTATGAACCAGTCAACTGGCAGCCTCCGGGCTGCATCTTTCATGTCCAAACCAAAGACAACGTTTTAGAAATTCGTGCTCTAAGACAGAAGCCACACGAGTCCGTTAAGGTGTTTTTTGACAACATTCACATGGTTTCTGCTTTGAGCCTTGTGGATTCCGGAGAGTTTTCGCTTTATGCGAGTGAGGAGGACATGCAGAAAGCCATTCTTTTGAAGCCCTCGCTCTTAGAGGAAGGGTTTAAGCCCATAAGTTACGAGAAGAAGGTTAAACCGGGCTTTGTGGATGTCTACGGCGTAGATAAGGATGGAAAGCTTATTGTTGCGGAGATTAAGCGTAAAACAGCGGGAAAAGATGCAGCACTTCAACTTGCAAAGTATATCGACGCTGTTAAAAGTATGGTAAACCGAGAAGTCCGGGGAATCCTTGTAGCGCCAAACATTGCAAAAAATGTTCAGAGATTGCTAATAACCCTTGGATTAGAGTTTAAAGCTTTAAATCCCAAAAGGTGTGCAGAGACACTTCGTCGACCGGAGACAAGGATTCTGGCGGATTTTACCAAGGAATCCTAATTTTGACGACCATATTCCCAATTAACCTTGTAGCTGTTCTATTTCGCATGATTCCTTGTAATTCTAAGTCTCATAAAAGAGAAAGAAAAAGGATGTTTGAAGGGATACTGTTAACTTAAGAGACATGAGTTATTAGAGTTTGCTTTGTTTTTTCATGTCTAGTTTCATTTTATAAGAGGTTGATAGGCAAAACTTTAATTGATTGCAGAACACATTAGTCAATGATTCTTATGAAACAAGGAATAGATAAAATAGATGGCTATCGATACATAACGACAACTTTCGAGATTCCAGAAGACAAAGCTTTCTTAGAAACGACAATAAATGAAGCGACTGAAAGATCACGCAAGGTGGATGTCCACGCTCCAAGCGGAACTGTGCGTTCTCCAACAGTTCGAAAGAACAAAAATATAGGAGGCTTACTCGCAGAAAAAGCCTTCAGAATATATGTTGAAGATTTGATAAAAACCAAAGGGTTGAAGGCGAAGCTCATTCCAGTTGCACTGAGAGAAGAGAGCGTAAAAGAAATTGGGACGCAAATAGACTTTATATTGGAAGTGAATGGAAAGAAGAAAACTATCGAGGTACGATCTTCTTTCAGTTACTTGACTGATCTCCCTAGATTGTTTGGACACGCCTTTACAATGGTAAAGGTGCCTTTTCGATTATAGGTTGGTACAAAACCCAAAACAAGCCTCTAGAGGAAAAGAAGGATTATGGTGTCTTAAACATCCAGATAGGCTAACTTTGGATGAGTGTAGAGACTTTCTAAGAATGATTAAGGAAAAGGGATTTGACACTCATGCAATTCGAATCCCATTGAGAGACTTCCTAACATCTAAAGGGTTCGTAGTCGGTAAAAAAATAGCGGGGGGCAAATCTAGAGGATTCGGAAAGTATGCAGATTTGAAAGTTGCACCAGAAATGCTAGAGCAAATGTTGAATGAGCTTAAAACCATAAACTACGAGGCTTACCTAGTGGATGGAGTCATGTATAGAACGGGAACTAGAATCGATGCAACACTCGGAATTTTAAAAGGAGACATTGAAGAAAAAGAAACTCATGCTGAAATCAAAGTTTTTGACAAAGTTAGAAGGTCACTACTCACAGGAGAAGAGGAAATCAAAAGACAAGGCAAAAAATGGATTAAATTCATTGATTTACCATTCTACAATGAGCTAATGAGTTTTGCACAAGAAAGAGAAAAACTGTTTGAAATAGATGCTGTTGAAATGGGAAAACTGAATAGGGCGTTGATAGCGAAATACTGTCCTGAAGTCATTAAGAAATATGGCAAGGTTATGCCTAACCACTTTTGGAGACACATGTTTGCTCAAATCAACTTGGACAGAACACAATGGAATTATAGCGTTGTAGCGTTCTTAGGGGGTTGGGATGTTAAAAGTCTTCAAGAGAGCTATGGAAAACCCCCAGAGGAAAAGTTGCGAGAATGGGGTATCCAGCATATTTCAATGGTGATTTAGCATGTCGGAACCAAGTTTTAAAATTCTAACACCACAAGAACGGGAAAAATTGCCATACTGTAGATTTGCATGTTTCGGTAAATGCGACTTAGAAAAGCAGAGTGATAAGGAGTGTGCTAAATGCATGTGCTTCTTGATTTTTCGAAGTCTTCAGCATGAAGATGTTGCTACGGCTGTTCATGGGTTGCACGGTTTGATGGAGATTTTGAAGTTGCTTGATGTGTTGTCGAAAGAGGCAAAACTATAATGGCGAAAGGTAGAATGTGGTTTGAATAAAATGTCTAAACATAAAAAAGATTTCTTCAGGTCTATTGCACATTTAGTAGTGCTTGGGTTTATTGATGTAGAAGAGGAAATCGTCAGTGTCACCGAAAGGGATGAAGAGCTTGTGCGTAGAACCTATAGACTTACGCCTAAAGGTAAAGACCTTGCCGAAACTCTGTTAAAAAATATTCCTGAAGATGTCAAGGAAACTATTCAAACGTTGAAAAAGTTTAATGAGATGACTCTTCAACAGTTACACGACTATTGTCGTGTGAAATATGGGAAATGTTGAGGCTGTCACTCTTTATATAAACCTTTCGAAACTTTCGACAGCCTAATATAGTGAGAAAGAACAACAACAAGAGAGGGAGACCTTCAGAATGAAATGGAAAATCATAGAACTTTCCTTTATTGTTATGTCTTTCCTTATTATGTTTTCTGGTTTTGCTCTATTTTGGATTAATGCAACAAATCTTAATCAAATAATGCACTTTGTTTGGGTTACTTCAGACCTTTACATAATTGAAATGCCTCAAAATAATTACTTTTTCTACATGATTATTGGCATGACCATGTTTTGTTTCGGTGTCATTCTCTTTCTAATTTATGTCGTAATGAAATATTTTTTGCGTCAACTTCAATTTTATGTAACATGGATTTTGAGACAGATTAAAAAAATTGTTAGTAGGATTTTCTAACATTTACCATAATAATGTTAGTTTTGTGCTTTCTCGACCGCATAATCCCTTCATCTGTTGTTTTTCCGGTTGAATACGGCTTTGTTCCGCAAACATGGTTTGACGATGACGACCCCCTTGACATAATGGCGTTAAGTTACGAACCGCTTGAAGTTGGATGCATAGTTAAGGTTAGAGTTATAGGAGCATTGATAATCGAAGATGAGAAGGGAGAAGACCCAAAAATGTTATCCGTGCTTGTCAATGATGCAAGATTTGAAGGATACAGAGATATTGAGGACGTTCACCCGCACAAGCTTAGAGAAATTCAGGAGTTCTTTGAGACCTACAAGCGGTTAGAACCTCATAAATGGGTTAGATTCAAAGAATGGAAAAACACTGAAGAAGCAACGAAGATTGTGAATTACGCCATCAAACGATTTAAGGAGCTTAATGTAACATAACTATTTCTTCACCATACTTAAGATACCACTGAAATATTAGTGGCCAGCTATTCCTACCATGCGATATTCTTAAATCGCCCATCCGACTGTTCTCATTTGTTATAGTTGGGGTTAAGCTGGCGAATGAAACTTGCGAAAGTACATAACCAGTTTCATTGGCGGATTAGTCATACTCTGTGTGATTACTTGGCTAATCATTAATTTCGTGGAATATCCAGAGGTTAAAAATCTTCCCTTGTACACTTTCAGCACAGTTTCTAGAATTGTGATTACACTTTTGATTTCGGTTGCTTGGGGAATTTCCTTCGGTATACTGGCTGCTACAAACAGAGTGGCGTCGCTTGTTCTTACACCTTTCATAGACCTTTTGCAGTCGATTCCCATACTTGGATATTTCCCAATGGTCATTGGTTTTCTATTCGCATTAGGCCCGTTAGGCGTTGAGCTTTCCGTAATTATCTTGCTCTTCACATCTATGGCGTGGGCTATCTTCTTTGGAGTGCTAGGAGCCGTTCGGAGTATCCCAACAAACGTTGTCGAATCGGCGCGAAGCTTTGGTTTAACAGGATGGCGATACATTAGGCACGTAGTTTTGCCTGCAATTGCCCCTGCAGTGGTTTCGGGAGCAAACCTCGCATGGTGCGATGGCTGGTTCTTTATGATTGCCGCGGAGTACATCCAATACAAAGGTACTGTCGTGACGCCACCTTCTGGCGGATTGGGTTACCTCCTTGCAAGGTCTGCCTACTTTTATAAGGACATGAATCTTTCCATAATCCTGCTATTATTCATAACTTTTATTGTCGTATACTTTAACACTCTAACTTGGCACAGGCTCATGGAGAGAGCTAGTACAGGCACTTTTAAACCTGTCTTTAGAATGGATCTTTCTGGAGTCGGAAAGCTGGGGATTTCAAAGGCGACTAGTTGGCTACGTTTAAGATTCCATTGGCCAAAATCTTTTTCTATCGCTTCTCAACGCTTGCGAAAATATACCCACATCGAAAGGATTATTGCTACGGCTTTGGCTTTTTCAGCTATTTTCTTTGTTTTGTACTTGGTATTCGGCCAATTTCCAACATTAACAACAATTCGTGGAGGATTCAGCGAACCGCCTGCAGAAGAACTCAGCCGTCTGCCAATGTTGATTGCCCTAACTATGGGAAGGCTTACAATAGCCTATGGACTTTCTCTTGTAGTGGCCATCGGTATGGGGGTTCTGGCTGCAGAGCACAAGAAATTCGCAGCCGTGTTCTATCCACTTTACGATATTGGACAAGGAGTACCGATTCTTGCATTATTTCCAGTTATTTTTCTTGGGCTAAACCAACTCATTGGAATCCCAGGAATTGCCCTTGAACTTACGTGTATCATAATGCTGGTTCTCGACATGATATGGTACATGTTCCTAAACATTGTGAGCGCGGTGAAAAACATTCCCACCGAAATAAATGAGGTTGGTCAACTCTTCGGATTTAAAGGCTTAAAGAGAATAACGCACTTAGTGATTCCATCCATACTGCCATCCATAGTAACAGGAAGCATACTTTCATGGGGGACAGGCTGGAACACAATAATATTTGCAGAATACATGCCTTCAACAGAGCCCACAGTACCACCACTTTCAGTTCCAGGTATCGGCTCGCTACTAGATAAAGCAGGATATGAATATGGAAACACCGTAATTCTCATTTTTCTACTAGGCATAGTCGCAGCAATCGTGCTTTCCATGGAAGGACTTGTTTGGAGGCGTTTGCTTAGAAAATTTGAAAAATACCATGTAGAGGTGTAAACCTTGTCGGTGCTTGAAGTAGAAAACGTGACAAAAACATTCGCAATGGAGAAATCCAAAATCTTGGTCTTAGACAACGTAAGTTTTTCAGTTGGAAACGACGAGTTTTCCTGCTTAGTTGGGCCTTCAGGCTGCGGAAAATCCACCATGCTCAGAATAATTGCAGGCCTAGAAAAAGCTGATTCGGGCAAAATACTATTCCGAGGACAACCTATTACTAAACCTACACCAAAGATTGCCATGGTCTTTCAACTTTTCGGCCTATTGCCATGGAAAACTGCGTTAGAAAATGTTGAAGTGCCATTGGAAGTGCTTGGCATGGAAAAGGAAAAGCGAAAACACATTGCTGAGGAGTACTTGAAAATGGTTGGGCTTGAAGGTTTCGAAAACACTTATCCCCACGACCTTTCAGGCGGAATGAAGCAACGCGTCGGGATTGCAAGAGCGCTAGCCTTGAAACCAGAAGTCTTGCTGATGGATGAGCCTTTCTCTTCGCTTGATGAACTCACCGCCAAAACCCTCCGTGAGTTAGTGCTTGACATTTGGCGAAATCCCGCTTTGCCGACAAACACCTTCATAATGGTGAGCCACAATGTCGAAGAAGCGGTGTTTATGGCAGACAGAGTTATAGTGATGTCGCCTAGGCCAGGAAAAGTTGTAGGAGAAGTGAAAATTGACATTCCAAGACCCCGCACCAAATATTTGAGGAATCATGCATATTTTAGATTGGTAGATGAGGTTGTAGAACTGCTGGAAAAAGGCAAAACCAAAGCAAAAGATGAAAGTCCTTTATCGTTAACAGTAGACCGAACAAACATTTTTTAAGAAACATTCCCGCATGAGGCGCTAAGCATAAGTTTTGGAGTATGCTACTGCGAAGGCTTCATATTCCTTTTCTGAAAACCAACCTTCCTCTTTGAGTTTTTTCAGCCCATTTCTGATTGATTCCAACATGGAACTAGCCTTTAACATGTTAGCTTTATCGCCCGTCTCATGTATCTCTCTCTCAAAAACCGCGTTTTGCTCAATTAATATAGGAACCCTGTTTAGGAGTGGGGTTATGGCTTTGAAGCGAGGGACAAGGAGTTGCTTAACCTTCGCTTTGCCCAATGCGCCCTTTAGCTTTGCCGAAAAACCTATGCTGTTTACCAGAGATGGTGGAAAAAGCACATAACGCTTTTTCATTTTGGCTTGATAACACGCCAGATGGAAGGGTATGTAAATTAAGCCGTAATTTTTTTGTTTCTGCTGGATGCCCAACTTCTCAAAATCTGCAAGGTTTGCTTCTCTTAATTTCGCCATGTTGTCAATCTGTTGAATTATTGCTGAGGTCAGACTCTCCAGTTTCTCTATTTCTTGCCTATGAATCTGAATCTTCGCGTCACGGGAAGCCTCAAGTTCCAGCAAATCCTTCCTCGCTTCCTTAATTTTAGCTTCCCATTCCGACCTCAGTCTAAAAGTTTCAAGTGATTTACTTTCTTCTATTCCCTTTATCTTCCCTTCAGTTTCCCTTAATTTGGCTTCAGTGTCAGAGAGCTCCTTTTTGCTTTCATCGGCTTTTTCTTTCCATTTCCGTTCGCCAACAAGGTCTTTATTGGTTGCGCACGTTTTTGCTTCCAGCTTGCAGCGTTCAATCTTGTTGAGTGTTTGTTCCTTGGTTTTTTCAAGTTTGACTTTCTCTTTTTGCAAGGGAAGAAGCTGTTCTTCAAAATTTTTTGTCAGTTTTGTTATTTGCTCGTCGTATTCCTCGTTTATGCGGTTAACCTTCGGTGTTATGATGCTTTCTTTTTCCTTGATTTCATTGTCGAATTCCTCTTTAATTGCCTTTATCTTGCCGCGAACTGTTTTAACGAAGTTGCGGGTTGTTTTGTTGAGGAGTTTCATGCTGTCGTAGAGGGTTTTAACGTCTTCTTTGAACTCTAATTTTAGGTTTTCAAGCTCTTGTGTTATGGATGAAATTGTGGATTCGTCTATTGTTGGCGGCAAGAACGTTATTTCGGGTAATGGCGTCTCAACCTGTTTGGCCTCGGAAAGGTATAGGTTAAACTCGTTAAGAAAATCTGGTTCTGTAATGAGAGCATCTATCACCATTGCCTTTTCGCCACTTGATGCCTTGAAATAGTTAACGTTGTCGGATAGAAAAGCCGCAAAGGTTTCCATTGTTTTTGAACTTCTCTGCACATTTTCCATGAAAATTTTAACGTCTGGAATAGTTCTATAAGTTAAAGTGTGGACTGTTGTTTTTAGCCCGTCGAAGATTAGACTTAATTCGCTCCAAGGAAGAAGCCACAAGGGATAACAAAACGCAGCTAAGAAAACCAGCTTTTCTGCAGGCTTTTTTAATATTAAACCTCCACCCTTTTCCCGCTCCAACTCAGCGAAACAATAAATTGCAGCCCTTTCCATTTCCTCTGAGAATGGCTCGGTGCGATTTTCGGATAGAACCGAAAAAGGGAGAATGAATCTTGAAATTTTTTGAGACAAATTTTCACCATTTTAAATGTTAATGACGGGTTAGTTTAAATCTTTTATGAATATTTCCAGTTTTATGTTGTAGCTTTTTGATTCCGTGACTAAGGCAATCGTGTCGAAACGTTTCAAATCAAAAGCACCGCATCATTTAATGAAAGCTTATGTTAAAAAATGGGGATATTTGGTCTAGCGCGGTTGATTATTTACTTCGTTTTCTTTGTCTTCCCCTTTTTCTTCTTTGTTTTACATCCAGCCACGATTGCGACCTCAAACCTATAATTGCTCGTGATTTCTATAAAAAATTTTCTATCCGCTTGTAACATTGACTTATTTTTCAAAAATCTGTCAAAACGTAATTATTAATCAGAAAAATGGAATGTAGCGTCCCTCAACCGCTGTTTGGCTATTTTTCTGCCTTTCGCTTAATGGAATGCTCACAGTGGCGATAATTGCTACAGCTAAATTCTTATATAGTGTGATTTTAAATGAAATATGTCCCAGAGTGAATGCTTCTTGCGTCGTAAATGGCAAGGCTTACCAAAGCTTGTAGCTATGGTCGGCGGCTTTCTGATAATGATAGGGATAATTCTACTGGGTGTAGCCGTTCTAGCTCTTATTGGCTATTTGAATGCCGGCGTGCTGCTTGAAAATAAATACCTATTAACATTTGCTCTTGTAATGGCTGCGGTTGGTTTGCTCGATACTTTTTCCGCGATTATTATCGCTCGCTGGTGATAATTGAATGGGAAAGGCTAGAAGAGTAGTTTCACAGCTTGTTGGAGGAATTCAATGCGGGTTAGGCGCACTGGCCTCAGTCTCCGCCTTTCTAGTTTATGCAAGCCCGTCAATGCGAGAAGCCCTAGCCATGACTTCTGAAGAGGTTTACCTATACATGTTTCTATTCTTAGTTTTCGGCATACTGTCGATATTGAGTGGATTACTTCTTTTTCGTGAAGAAAAATAGCAGGAATTGACAATGGGAGAAATACGCCTCAAAAGGGAACTTGGGCTCCTTCAGGCAACAATGATGGGAATAGGAGGTGCCATTTGCGCAGGGGTTTTTGTAACCTTAGGCTATGCTGCAACTCTTGCAGGCACAGCCCTTATAATCGCCATGATTTTATGCGGAATTATAAACTTGTTCACAATGCTCAGCTACGCTGAACTCGGCGCAGCTATCCCCAGTGCAGGAGGCGAATACACCTTCGCTAAGGCGTCATTCGGCGGCTTCGTCTCTTTCGCAACAGGCTGGTTTGAATGGATAAGTAACATGTTCTACGCAGCCTTCTCTGCCGTTGGCTTTGCATATCTAGTATCCTACGTCATTCCAACAATTAATATACCATTAACTGCTGCAATAACGGTTGCAATATTCACTTTGATCAACATCAAGGGCGTGAAAGAGACGGGACTAACTCAAACAGCGTTAGTAATGATTTTGCTGGCTATTTTAGGCATATTCGTTTTCTGGGGCATCTTAACCAGCCAAGGCACTAATAGCTTAGAGTTTAAAGCACCAGAAGGCTTTTTTGGGGTGCTTAGAGCATCAGCCTTTATATTTGTAGTATATTTAGGAGGGGAAGCCATAGCGGTGGCACAAGCAGAAATTAAGAATCCTGGCAAAACGATTCCAAGAGCTATAATGGTGTCAAGCTTAGCCTTAATTTTTATCTATACTACGATAGCCTACGTCGTGTTTAAGATTGTTCCTCCAGAAAGCTTGGCTGGTCAAGCATCACCTCTCGCTTATGTGGCAGAGCAGTTTATGGGACCTCTTGGTGTCGGCATAATTACGATTGCTGGAATTATTGCTGCATTGTCTTCGGTCAACACTTCAATTATGGCTCATTCAAGAGTTGCCTATGCGCTGGCTAGAGACGGCTATTTTCCCAAAGCTTTTTTCAATCTTCATGAACGTTTCCGTACCCCCCTTATAGCGATTTTGATAGGTTCAGTCTTTGTCGCAATGTTTGCGGCAACGGGAATTGTGAACTTTGTTACTTATGCCACTGATTTTGGCTTCATAATCGGCTTCATTTTTGTCAATCTTTCCCTGATTAAGCTGCGTAGAGACAAACCAAACTTAGTGAGACCTTTCAAAGTTCCGCTTTATCCTTTAACGCCCATCTTAGGAATAGTTACTTCGCTGTTGCTAATCTTCTTTTTAGAGCCAAGCACATTATTCATAGGCGCAGAACTGTTCATTTTCGGCCTTATAGCCTACTACATAAGAATAGTGGGGTATTACCGAATTTGCCTCGCTGTTGGTGGAATGAACCTTGGCATAAGCGCGTTTTCGGCACTCCTTGCCTATCTGATAATATCAAATTCTCTGCCGATAACATTGTCCCAAAATATGGCATCGCTGCTTTTTGGGGTCGCCGCTTTTATTAGTGTAACTTACCTAATCGCAGGTTTCCTTAACATTACTAGAAAGGTGGGTGAATAAATTATGTCGGAACGAGAGGAGGAACGCCTTTTAAAGAATACGATTGAAGAAGAACGATTTCAAATTGGCAACATCGTCCGAAGACTGGGCTCAAAACTAAGTGGGTTAATGATTACCTGTGGCTTTTTGGTTTTTGTTTTCGGCATTTATCTGTTGATTGCGCCCCCAGACCCCGTCCTTTCAGCAAGACTACAAATTGTATTTACTGGTGCGTTGGGCTTCGTTGGTGGCTTGAACATTTTATGCGGCTTGTTGCTGCTGTTAGGAGAAGATTAATCGCTTCGCCGCTTTGCTAAAAAGTCTGTTATCTTCTTTTGGAATAACGCATTCTTCAAGAGCTCGCTTCTCATTATCCATTTTTGTAATGGAATTTGGAATTGACATGCAATGAATTTTAAGGCTTCATCCATGGTGTTGAAAGATAAAGGCTTTTGTCGCATGGCGTTTCTAACGTTTTCTCTCACCTGCCAGACGCCAACAGGCATGATATAGCCGGGATGTGCCTCTCTTAAAACGACAACCGTTGCCTGTCGCTTTTCCTTTACTAGTTGTTCGCAGACAGCTAGGCGTGCAGCGTAGTAACATCCGCCTATTTCCGCATAAGTTGTCCTCCCATCGTAACCTTCCCACGCTGAATACACGAAAACACTCCTACCATGGGGATTCCAGACGGTGCCGGGGTACCATGCTTCTATGATCTCGTAACTCCACGCTCCCGGAATCATAATAACTTCAAAAATGTTGTCTAAATAGCGGGATTCATAGATGCGATATTCGCTTATTTCAGGAAAAGCCTTCACTTTTTCCAATAGTTCCTTTGAGATTATGCTGTCCACGGCTGTTATGCTCCAACGTGTTGGCACGAGCCGTCTGTTCGGCTTTAAGCCGAAGGCGCCGACGCTGAAGGCCCTTTGAATTTTTGTGACCAATACACCTTTGCCGTAAAGCTCCAGAACGGCTTCTGTGGCTTTCAGGTCCGTGTCGCTGTACGCTCTTTCTATTTTGTGGTCCCAGCGAGCATTTCCCACATACAAGTCTCTGATTGGTGCTGAAGGGCCGAATGGTTGAACTTCGTCGTCTAGGAGTATGAAGCCGCTTGGCTTCTTCTTCAACAACAGCTCCACATCTACTGGATTCGTTGCCAAGGCTAGTTCCCGAGTTTTCTCAATTATTTTTCCAGCTTCTTGAAATCTCCGCACGTGCACGCGGTGTTTGCCACGGATAAGCATAGAGCGGAAACCAACAATTTCGTCTATTGTTTTCCCAAACCAGAACTCTGGCAAATCATATAGGCTTGTATCCTCTCGAACAGGCGGCACAAGAGGCCCAGCGTAAACGTATGGATACCCTATTCTGCCTACGAAGACGCTGGGCGGTGAGGCTCCGGCGATGTCTTCGCTTTGCATCAGTGGGATGCTTTTCAGAAAATAATTCGCCTTAACAATTATTGGACATCTGGTTTTGCCGCACAGGAATCTTGAGCCTTTACACGCCACGCATAAGCCGCTTTTTGAAGCTTTGGCAATGATCTGGCTTTCATCATAATTCATGTCAGATGCAAAGCCTGATTCTTTTAGAATGTCAAGTAACCAGACACTTGGGGAACCTTTATCTGAACACCTACGTGAAAAACTCAACTTTTATCATTCAACTAATAAGAAGCACAGTCTCATATGCTTTCTTATTGGGCAATTCAAAATTAAATGGCGCCCTGGCCGGGATTTGAACCCGGTTCTAGTCACAGAGTAAATTCTCCATGATGTCCAGCGGGCGACAGCCGCTTATACTAGACCGGACTATACTACCAGGGCTGCCAAATGGCCAAGACGCCAAAATCAATCAAGACAAACGTTCCAAATAAACTTTATTCGCTCTTTAATGGCGCCGGGAATTAGGTTTACATCTCGGTTTAAATTCTCGGCGAATTTTGTATAGAGAGGAACTTGGGCATCCCTTTTCTCTTCACCAGAAACCTACTGTAGGTTTAAGGTCAAGAATACCGGTTTAACGAAAGGGCAGAAAACGGGAGTTCGAACTTCCCCCTGGCTACCATCTTGAAATCTTATTCTAAGGTCTTTTGTAGCACAGTTGTTTTTCGTCATCTAATAGTAGTGTCTGCCGTGCTCTGTGTTTTTTGTGCACGCCTACTTCAATGCTTCTGGGATTGGAATAGCTAGGTTCCTCTCTATCTCGGCGACTGGAGCCACTTCGGCTGTAATGTACTTGGCAGCTGTTTGAGGGTCAGAGGCCTCGTATAGAATCGCTACATCGTATCTGCCAAAGAGAAGATAGGTGCCATGAACTTTGATGCCCTTGGGAACCTTGAGGCCTTTCTTAAAAGTTTCTAAGAAAGCTTGGCGGTCTGCCGAGGATGGGAGGGCTTTGATAAGAGCTAGAATGAACAAGGTCCCACCATGTTATAGCTTCATCGCTTTCTGGACTTGCGACCAGGCTACGACGGGTCTAACCTTAACTCCTAGGAAGCTGAAAAACTCTTTGACCTTCTCTATGTTGTCCGCCTCAACCAGAAAATATGCGTAATGCTCAGTTTTTCCAACGGTTGTACAGTCTTCGTCAACGTATCTGTCGACTATTTTTATTCCAGCCTTCCTCGCTCTCGCACCTGAAATCATTTCATTAAATTGTTTCAGAGTCTTTATGTCTCTCGCCGGACATTTCTCATAGCCATGAGAATGACTCACAACATACAACATTCTAACCGCACCACAAACAAACAATTCTACGTCTGGTTAAAATAAGGTTTCAGCCTTCATTTGAAGGCAATAACTAATAAAGCTAGGAATCAGATAAGTTCACTCATGACCATGAATGAGATCGTGTTCAAAATCGACAGAATTGACAGAGACCAGCCCCTACGAAGAATTCTTAAGGAGTTTCGTGAAGCGGTCGTCTCCCACTGGTGCAACAATGGTGAAAGAGACATTTTCGAGATAAGAGTGGACCAAGAAACCTCCCTGAGAAAGTTCGAGAAAGAGTTAATGTCAACTGCAAATGTCTTAGCATACCACGTAGATCTCAACGATAAGGTGATGATCCTCGTTAAGAGATGTGACTGCTATAGTCGCGGCTCAATAGCTAAGCACATATCTGAAAGCAATTGCTTGCTTATGCCTCCTGTCGTTTACAACAGGGGATGGGAACACTATAAAATCGTATCATTCAGGCCAGAAGATGAAAGAAAGTTCTTCAATGGCCTAAAAAAGCTTGCTGATGTGGAGATCCTTTCAAAGACGAGGATATTTAACACTGGAACCGGTGGCGGCATACGCGTCTCTATACTGAGCCTATTCTCCCGAATGACGGATAAGCAGTTGAACGCCCTGCTCGTAGCCTATGAACAAGGTTACTACAAATCGCCGCGCAGAATTACTACTGAGAAGTTAGCCAAAACAATGGTCGTCACAAGACCGACATATGAAGAACACCTTAGGAAAGCTGAAAACAAAATCATATCCGCCATAGCTCCATACCTGAGGCTTCTCTACTTCAGAAAACCATCCAAACCCCCTTTGGGTTCAAAAGTGGAAAAAATCCCTTAGAAGCCCTAGCCAGAATATGGAGACAAGGGTCTGACATTCACTATCCTCAGATACCTCTTCAAACTTCTGCTCTCAAGTTGTTTTAGGAATTTTGGCGCCGGGGGTGGGATTTGAACCCACGCGGCCCCGAGAGGCCACAGGCTGTTAGGCACCCTTAGCCTTTCAAGCGTCTCCAGGCCTGCTCCATACCTAGCTAGGAGACCCCGGCATTGCCAGGCTTAACCTTATAATGTTGCGCAGATTTAATGTTTATTTTGTTCACCTTCAGTAATTTTACCGTTTGGGATGATGCCTATGGTGAGAGTGAATAAGAAGTATTCCACGATTTTGTTTGGAGTTTTATTGTCGTTAGGTATGTCCTTTTCGATGTCTCTGGTTCTCACTTTAATAAATTTGGGTTTTGTTCCTGACTTTTTCGAGAAATGGATTCGCGCATTCGCAATTGGCTTTATTGTAAGTTTTCCAACATCAATGCTGATAATTCCAATTGTAAGAAGAATTGTTAGCAAATTGACAATGGATTAAGAAAGGCTTAGTGTTTTTCTGCAATTAACACGCGGTAACCACTTTTCCTCGCGAGAATAGTAACGTTTCCAAAGGCTTCCTTGAAAATCGTTTGCAGTCTTTTTCCGCCAACTTTCGATTTTACAACCATCTGAAATAAGGCTTTGCTAGCCATGTATTTTGGGGCTTCAGTTATTATGGCTTTTACGGTGTCCATTCCAACACTCACTGGAGGATTCGAAAGGATACATTTGAACATCAAGTCTTTAACTGGCTCGTATAGGTGGCCCCTTCTAACTTCAGCATTGTCAACATGATTAATTTCGATGTTTTGTTTTGCGAGCCAAACAGCCCTTTCATTAACATCAACCATGATCACACGTAAATTAGGATTGAAAACTGCAGCAGCTATTCCAACAGCGCCATACCCACAGCCAACGTCCAAAACATATCCCTTTTTAGGAAGAACCATGGACTCTATTAGCAGTCTCGTGCCCAAGTCCACACGCTTTTTGGAAAACACGCCTGAAGCTGTCAAAAACTCGAAATGTCTATCGCGAAGGCATGTGCGAATCAGGCCAAACTTTGCCTTCGATTTTGGATGGGCAGCAAAATAGTGTTCTAGGCTTTCGCTTTTCTTAGGCATTTTTAGCCTCTTCTCCAACATTTGGGATATGTACCCCTAGGCATTAGAACCCTTTTAGTCTCGGCAACAACTCCATGTTCCATCTTCAAAATCTCATCCGTAGAAGTGGCAGCCTTACCCAAAGCAACAGCTTCACCTTTCAAGGTGAGAACAGCAGCCAGCGAACCATCGCTTATTCCAGTTTCAATAGATAAAACACCGGGAGCTGTCAGGTTTGCTCCATGGCAGATGGCATCAACCGCAGAGTCTCTAACGTAAATCTTCGGAACTAAAGTTAAAGCGTTTTCCATAGGATTTATGAACTGCCTCAAAACATTGTCATCTTTTTTCTCTTGCCACTCCGTAAACCAGTAAGCCACATCATGCAAGGTTACAAAGTCTTCGCCATCCTCAACAAAGGGTCCAGCCCTTGTTCTGCGCAGTTCCTGCATGTGCGCCCCACAGCCCAAAACCTCACCCATATCATAACAGAGCTTGCGCAGGTACGTGCCGCCTTCACATCCAGCCTTAAAAAGAATGTTTCGCCCTTCCATCTCAAGAAAATCTAGATAATAGATTCGCCTGGTACGTAGCTGCCGTTTAACCGACGCCCTCAAAGGAGGCCTCTGATAAATAACATCCTCAAACTCTTCCAAGACATTCTTAACTTGTTCCTCTTTTGCTTCTCCATGAAGCTTCATTACGCAAATGTACTCTTTACCACTGTAAAGTAAGGCCTGAAGAATTTTCCTGGATTCCTCTAGGGTGATGGGCAACACTCCGGTCACGTTAGGATTTCTCTGGTTTTAGACCTCTAGAGTCCCGCCGTGACCCACATGCTCAAGCTTAAGTATGCGTTTAACCCAAGCAGCCACTTCATGGCTCGTTGGACCAGCAGGTTTATCCAGGTTTATGAGACCGTAGCGTATGTACTCTTCAGCTGGTCTTTCTTCGGGTTTATGCCCGTAGCGGGGATTTGTCTTATCCTCAGCCTTCACTAACAATTTACGCTCAATTTCCCATGGAGCAATACTTCTAGGCATGACAGCTAACACTCCTACAAAGTAGAAAAAGGCTTGGAAGTATAAGAGCTTAAATCTAAGCCAAAGCTGGCTTAACCATCTGCGCCATTTCTTCCAACTTGCCTGAAGCCTTGAGGGCTTCTGTGACTTCTTCGTCGGATGCTCCCCGCTTAATCTTTACTTTATCTTGAATAGGTTCTATATGGTTGACGTTTGTTCTTCGTCTTTTTATGCCTGTCACAGTTTTTGGACCAGTTATTAACACGAAGCTTTTGTCTATTACATCGACTATGACGCATTTTCTTCCAGCCTCTCGACCAGCCAGTTTCACACAGATTCTACCAACCTCTATTGCTGGCATATCAAAACCCTCTTAGAAAGTAAGAGAACATTCAAATAAGTATTTATAATTTCTATTACGATTGTTTGTTTCAAGAGAAAAATGGGGGAATGTAGGTGTTTTCTTTACGGGTCCATTTCGCCGTAGTGTAGGGCTGTCGTGTATATGTCTTCTATGTCTACTATTTTGTCACTGTTTATGTCCATGTTGGGGCTGTGGGGACATGCTCCGCATGGGGTTGGATGCATGTACTCGCCGTTGACGGGAACCGAGCCGTACGCCAATGAGATCAAGTATATGTCTTCAATGTCAACTATGCCATCGGCGTTTACGTCGCCGATCAAGCCTACATAAACCCAACCATCAGCAAGCATATTATCTGCTGTGTGTGTTTCGCCTGAAACAGGCCAAGCGTAAGCCCATACGGTGTAGTTGCCCTTAACAAAGCCAGAAGTGTTCCAAGTGAAGGTGACAGCTTTGAAGGCTGCACTCGTCAATGCTACTGTTTCTGTTTCAATGACGTTTGAGTTGTAGTAGATGGTGATGTCGAGGGTTTCTGTCTGTCTGCCTTGATTTTCAACGATAACGCTGATGGATACGGAGTAGCCCTGTCCCACTACTGTTTTTGAAGGTTTAACACCAACGATGCTTACGTCATGAACCACCTGTTCTGGGTCGTGACCGAAGATGATTATTTCGGTTGGATCCAGGGCCTTTGGCTCTGCTGTAGTCGAATTGACTAATATCATGTTGGGATCGCCATAGAAAACGTAGGCGTTGCAGCAGTCGTCAACATATGGGTAAGCATACCACGGAAACTCGTTACCTGGAGTGACCGTGTAATTGTAGACCCATACGCGACTGAAGAGGGTCATCTCAAAGTAGGTTTTGGGGTAAACGTATCCTGTCTTAGTTACCGCTGTCACGAAGGCTTCGCCCAGCGTCATGCCTACCATGACCTCCTGCGTATACTTGACGCAGAACCAGTCCGTATCTATGAGCAAACCTGTCCTCATGTCTCCGATAGCCGATGCTGCGCCGTGCCTCATCATAGTTAGTGGTAACAATGAACCCCCGACGTAGCAGTCCATGAAGACTATGTTTATTGAGTGGATGTTGCCGAGCCATCGGTCAAATTCTCCACCATATGCGAAGCTGAAGGGCTCCCCCAATCTTTGGTAGACTGCCCCGTCTGGATATGGATAGCCGTCGAGGTTGTATTGGTCTGGAATCGACGCATTCTCGGCGTATGTGGTCATGTTATACTCGTATCCGCGTTTCGGCTGCAGGTCTGGTGGATCCTCGTACCAGAGACCGACTCCACCTTGCCCAAAGGGCAGGTAGTCCCAGACAAAACCGAGTTCACCATGGTTTGAGTGGTACCAGAAGGCCACGCCGGAGTTTAGTACGTTGAAGACTTCGTATTTACCGATGTGTGCCTCTACCGTGAAATTACGACTTTCCATAGCATTCGTCGTGTTGTCCCAGCCGTTAACGCTGTATACATAACTTGGCGGAGCCTTATAGTCCGGTGGCTGTATAAGGTTAGGCGGGATGTCGCTGGGTATGTCCGGCATTCCGTAATCGTACGCTACGCATGTGGGCATACTGATGTTGTATCCAGGGTTGGCGTAGATTATGGCTGGGTATAGCAGGGCCCTGCTAACGAAGGCGACATCTTCTTCTGCGTTTTCTCCCGGAATTCTTCCAGCTTTAGCGATGCCTTCGATTGCCCTCTCAAACACTGGCTTAACATCTACGAGAGGCGCAACCGTCAGCACGCTTTCCATGCCGGGAGCGTCGGCGCCTAGGCTTCCAATCCACTCGGACCATTCTTTTGACAATTCATGCATCCAGTGGATGGGTGGGGCCTTGAGCAGCCAGTCTAAAGGACTTATTCCGCCCCACTCGTGAGCAAAGTATTGATATGCCCAAGTGGAGTCTGCGAGTGTTGGAATCTGCTTTGCGTTGCCTTTGAAAATAAGTATAGGAGCGCCGTGAAATGCTCCGGCTAGCGCGGCTGGAGCGAAGAAGTTGTCCGTCGGTACAGTTAAGATTATGTCCGTTTCTCCACTGAGACCTCTTATGTAGGATACGACGTCCTCTAAGCTTAGCAGGTCTTGGGTGATCGTGATGCCCATGTCCGTAATCTGGCTCTTAACACTGCTGGAGATTATTCCGGCAGGGTCAACGATGATCACTTCCTCAACTCCGAGGATTTGAAGGGTTTCTCTTGTTTCGTGTAGCAGGGCATCGGTTGCGGTGAAGAGAAGTGGGGCATTTAACAGGGATGCAATGACTGCCCCATTGGCTGCGGCTTCGACATAGTTAAGCTTTGTTTCGTTGTATAATGGGATTTCGTATTGAACCGTGTATTCGACGGGTTCATTCGGTGGATACTGTCCAAGGAGTGCTGCTTCCGCGATTAGGGTCCAGTTTCCAGGCGTTGGGTAAAGGGTGTTAAGGTGACCTATGCTGGATACGTATAATGGCGACGGTGGGTACTCAGTATATTCGGATTCAAAGTAGTTGGGGAAGAGGATGTTGCCTTCTGGGTCTATCAGCCACATGGACACCCAACTCATTCTCTTTTGAGTGCTGTTGCATGAAAGCCAAGCGTCGAGTTCCTGAGCGTTTTCAGGCACGGTTATTGTATACGCATCGAGGTTCCCTGGCTTGCGTGAGAAGCCATACGCGAGTCCTCCTATAACCAAGCCATAGTCAACTCCACCCTCGAATCCCATGCAGTAAATCGCCACCGTATAGCTTTCTGGGGTGGTTCTTGGGCGCTCGTTGACGCCCCACATCATCCATGTATAACCGCCTGTAGCGGGTGTGAAGTCGTAGTCGACAACGTTTCCATCTGGGTCTATGAGGAAGCACGCTAGCCACGTTTCTCCGACGGCTGTGGTCCAGTTGAGCAGCTGAACTTGTGTTATCATGATGCCTGTGATGTTGGCTGGTATGGTAAAGTTCAGCCACTCTCCTCTATGAATCACGGGTTCTGGTAGAGTTGCGTTCCATATGTAGGCATCGGCGATGAAGCCCCAGTAGGTTCCTATGCGGTCGGTTGTTAGACGAATGTGGACTACGTCGCCGGGAACAATGGGTGTCCATACATCCTCGTAGTATCCATTGTAAGATGTTATCAGCTTCCAGTCCCTGTCATAGATGTACAAGTAGTCGTATCCAGGTTCTAGATCAATTTTTGGGAAGTGGACACTGATGCTTACTGCTCCTAAATGAGCCACATCGTACGTCACGTTCATATTGTTTTCATATGGGTGTGGCGACTCGATAGGGGGTTCGATGGTCGCATACTGTCCAGATGGAGGGCCGCTAATGCGGAACGGGTAACTGATGTAGTACTCTTGCGTTACGTTGAAGAATTCGCCGCGAAATTCGCCGTACGTGACTGCTGGTGTTGGGAAGTACGTCTTCGCTGGCGTTATTACCGCGGAACTTGAGTTTATCCATTCCCGGAGGGCGATCTCTTTCCCGTACTTGTATGGGTCGTTAACCATGATGGACGTGTAGTTGTCGGTTCCGAGGTAGCCTTTCATGTATGACATGTAATCGTTGCTGTATGGACCTATGAAGTCTGTGTAGCTGACTCCTCCCCAGTGGTCGCAGTAGGTCTTCCAGTCTTCGAGGAGGTAGTTGCCAGCCATGGACTCGCCGTATATGATTGGTGCCATGTAGAGGTTTCCAATCTCGTCTCTGAATACGTTTGCTGGCACGGACGCAAGGAAAGCATATTCGTCAAGGTAGGATGTGGGGTCGGAGTAGACGAATGTGCATCGCCTAAAAGGAACACGTTTCGGCACTAGCGCGCTAACACTGCCATGTTGCAGATTTGCCGAAATTTCATTTTTGGTGTTCGTTACCCCCCAATCTGGATCGCCGATTATTTTGCGAAAATCGTTTGTGACGATGGCTATGTCAGTGATATTCACTGTGCTGTCGCTATTGACGTCTGTCGATGAATTGTAGGTGCCCCTAGCCCAATCACGAAGGGTGAGGAAAACATCCAACATGTCTACTCTTAGATCATTGTCCACGTCAGACCATGGTCTGTACGGCGTAGTAGAGTACGGATCGTGACCTATTAATGATACATTGACGAGCGTCAGCGGGCTGGTTCCATCACTGATGGGATTGAAGTTGACTGTTAATAACTTTACTACAGTGGCCGTCGCTGGCTGACCGGGGCGTAACGCAGCCTCAAGGGCAGGTAGAGAAGTATTGGGCATATAGAAAAATCCTGCTTCACTAACGCTATCTAATACCGGAGGATTTCTTATAGTGGTAAGCCCTGTAAGGTTTGCGAAATCCCCCCACTCAAAGGATACATAATCTAAAACCAGGGGATTCCACTCTAAGCCCACTTGCCAAGCCCAGAGGTTTTGAACATTAGACACCATGATACTAACTGAGAATTGTGTATTCACCGATACTCTGATTGACGATGGGTAAATGTAAACTGCAGGATCATCCTGTGCTTTTAATGGTTGAACGTTAAGTATCAACGTTAATATGCCTGTTAATAGCAGTGTTAGCATTATTCCCGTAACCGCTTTCCTATTTTCCATCCTCTTTTCCTTCTTTCCCCTCTTTCCCCTCTTTACATTTAATGAAAGAGGTCGTAAGCCATCAGACAATACAGCTCATTGGCTTCTCAGACGCTCTCAGCAGAAGCCATTTAGGCTACAATGAAACAAGCCTCTCCCTTGCTAAAACATCCAAATAGTTCTATTTAAAATTTCTGAAACTTTGTTCCAGCCACAACAAGCCTTCAATTCTTCAATGTTGCATATGTTTTTATCTGGATCCTAGGCCACCTCAGCAGGCATGTGTTTCGCTCTACGTCATGAATCTTTCAACAACTTCATATAGAACGCTTGTTCCGAACACTAGGTTTTCTTATTGATATGCGCTCGTCTATGCTGTAGACCGTTCTCAGCATTGTCCCTAAGGCGTGCGAAATAACACGATGATGAGAAGTTGTAAGAGTTCCTTGAAACGAAAGATTAAGCCTAGCGAAAACTTTAGGAATGAGATTTTGTCTTCACAAAACGCTCGAGATGATAATTGTCATTGCCTATGATTTGTTTGAAAAGAAAAAATGGGGGAATGTACGTGTTTTCTTTACGGGTCCATTTCGCCGTAGTGTATGGACCTTAAGTACAGGTCTTCTATATCGAGTATGCCATCGACACCGCCGATTATGCCATTGCAGTTTACGTCTAGGTTAGGGTTGTGGGGACATGTTTCGCATGGGATTGGATGCCAGTACTGGCAATACCTTGGATCCATTTTGTTTGTGATGTGGACTGAACCATAGGCCAATCCGACAAGATATATGTCTTCTATGTCTATTATGCCGTCATCGTTTGCGTCCAAGACGACGAAAGATTCTTTCCCACCTGGTTTTGGCCATCCAAACTTAAGAGCAATATCATAAATGTCCTCCAAGCCAACGAAGTAGTCACCGGTGATGTCAGCGATAGAGTTCCATTTTGGGTGGCCTGGATAGGAAGAAAATGCCGTTACTGCAATTATTATATCAATCGGCTTGACTTTGCAATCAGGGGCATGTATCTGTCGAGGATCGTGCCATATGTCATAATAAGCACCAGCAATGTCTTCTCTAATGGTTATCCAAAAGTCGAAAGTGTAATTTATCCATTGACATACCCACGGGTTGGGCAGGATTGTCGTGCCGCCTTCTTTGGTGACTTCGACTGTTTCTGGGCCTATTATGTGGACGGCTACTTTAATCTGATGATGGCACGTAGGCGGATGTAACCAGAAGTATTCTTCGTATGGCACACAATACGGCAAGTCTACTATTGTGTCAGCAAGTAGTTCTTCTGTCCCATCTGGATGTATGAGCCAGACGTATTTATGCGCCGTTAGGAGACCTGTTGCAGGGGCGTCTGCACTGTTGGGTATCGGATTAACCCATTCATTATGCAATGTTACCTTTACCGAAAATTCAGTGCAAGGCGGAACTTTCTGTGCGAATTGGTATTCTGGCGGGTCTGAGATGTGCACATTCACGTGGATTGGGCACCACCGGAAGTATCCATAGGGTGAGTGGATAAGAACGCTGCCCGGCAGGTTTGTTTGTACTGTGCTGCATGGTTTGTTGGCCACTAATAGAATGTAACCAATTACGTCATCGTAGACGGCTAACCTCCATGGACCGCAACCAACTAGATTTGGATCGGGAGCAAAACCTGTTGGGTCTCCAGTTTCAACTATGGGCTTCCAAATATGCTTCGGCAGTATCTTTAACTCGCCTATCCAGTGTAAACCCCACATTGTTGCATTTACGTCAAAGAGAACTTCTATGTTGCATGGATCTCTAATGTCGCAACTCTTGACAAATTTTACCTTCTGATGCCACCAAGGTGGCGGGAGGCCCCTTGCAGCCAGTATCCTTGGGAGCTCTTCGATTGTGAATTTCACGTCTGCGGCTGAGAACGGAGTGCCGTCTTGCCATGTTACATCTGTACGCAGAGTTAACCTTACTTTTGTTTTCTCTACGCCGTCTTCTGGGTCAGTCCAAGTTCCAACCGTCCAATTTTTCGCTATCCATGGTGTTTCTTCCAGCGTGTATGGGTCTTCTTTGAGTAGGGTGTCGTAGATTTTGTTCAGGACTTCCCATTCCCAGTAGTCATGGGCGTAAATTGGGTTCAGTGACCATAATGAGGGAGTAGAGAACCCGTATCGGATAGTCATGTGCTGGCAGTCTCCCATAAGGTGGCCTTCTGGATAGGCGTTGAGGAACGTCCACCAGCTGTTTATTCCCTTGGCGCCTCCGCAACTACACTTGGCCCAGTATCCGTTCACGAAGCCCTTCCAATCTTGACCATAATACTGCATTTCTTCTGGGGTGTGTCCAGAGTAGTATCTCTTCATGGCCTTGATCCCAACTCTGCATTCTATTGGTATCGATCCGATTTTGCACGGGGTTGCGTAAATCTGTTGGCACATGTGCGTTGCATTTACTGCGCCGGCAAGATCGGTTGCAAATTTGAGTTGTTCCGCCCAGTAGTCGTATTCTGTATCGTTGAAGAATATGTAGTTGGGGCATATGCCAGGATGCCAGTACATCTGGCTGTGCTTCATCTCATAGAGGTAGTCGGGATCTTTCCTAAGGTTTCGGTCTCCGGTAAACAGGTGAAAATCTTTGTTAACCATCACTGTGTTGATACATGCCATGCGACTCATGAAAATTGCGTTAACACGTATATTGATAGGGTCGCTTTGAAGCTGCATCCAGATCCATTGACCGATACGCTCCTTTTTAATATCATCACCGTTGATGATGAACTTGAGTTCGAACTCTTCACCGGATTGATAGTGTCCATCTTTCGGCTGTCCACTTCCCGGCTTACCGTCCCAGAACCTCCAAGGGTACCCTCCTGGGATGTATAAGAAGCCATCCTCTGTTAGCAATTTGTCTGCCTCTGTTGTGTTAAATGGATGTGACAAGTCTTCCCAAGGGTATATTCCACCGGGGTATATGCGAGGATGCTTGTATAGGCCCAAGCACGGCGGAACCTCCGTATATATGGGAATGCCAAGTCCTTCATCGATAACTTCTATAATATATGTTCTGTTGATGAGATGCGCAATCGCATGCCGGAAGCTGGATATGCTGCATGGGTTAGGATAGACAGGGTTTGGGTAGAGTGGATTAGGCGGGTTGCCTAGAAACGGGTTTGGGTTGTTGTTCATCTCAAGCACTATCTCGTCAAAGTCGCAACCATAATCAACCAACTTGATGGATTCGTTGTAAGGAGGCATACTCCATTTATCAACGTATTGCTTTGTTAATGGCCAATCCATAACGTCTATTTCGCAATTTTCCATACCCATACATTCAGCATCTAGCCTAGAGTACATATAGATCATTAGTCTGTCACACCTTGGGCCAAACTTTTCATACCTTGTATCCTCTGTACAATCGGGATAAACCCAAGAACTCACGGGAATAGCATAGAAAACGCTAAGTATCAATAAAGCCATAGAGCCAAATGCTATAATGCCTTTTTTGCTATACATTTTCCTCAATCCTTTCTCCTATTTTGCTTTGGGAAGAGGCGTTAAGACTTTAGAGAATTCATCTTCATCGGCTTCTCAGATGCTCTCAGCAGAAGCCATTTAGGTTACAATGAAACAAGCCTCTCCCTTGCTAAAACATCCAAATAGTTCTATTTAAAATTTCTGAAACTTTGTTTCAGTCGCAACAAGCCTTCACATCTTCAATATTTCACATACTTTTACTCCAAATGCACAGGCTCGGAGAAGGCAAAAGTTCCGCTCTAAGTCATGAATCTTTCAACAACTTCATATAGAATGCTGATTCCGAACACCAAGTTATCAATGGATATGCGCTCGTCTATGCCGTGAATAGTTTTCAAAATTTCGCCGTAGGGCATGTCCGCACGCACTGGCTGAAAACCGTAGCACGTGCTGCCTATTTTTCTGAAGAAGCGAGAGTCGGTTCCTCCAGTAAGCAGTATTGGCGCCACAGCGCAGTTGGGTTCAAACTCTTTCAAAACCGTGACAATGTGCTCATAAAGCGGCGTGTTTGCTGGAGATTCAGACGGCTCATTGGCTTGAACCATCTCAAAATCTAACTTTTCCAAGTTAACATCCTTTAGCAAGGCTTTAACTTCATCCATGGCTTGCGCCGGAGTTTGTCCAGGCAGGACTCTGCAGTCGAAAACGGCTTCGCATTCTGATGGAATTATATTTTCCTTTACACCCCCATGAATTATCGTAGGCGTAATGGTCATTCTGAGCATTGCCCGAAATTCCTCAGCCATGGCCCTGTCTTTCTGGGCTAACATGTCTAATATTTGGTCGCCCATTGCCGGATTTTGAAGCAACATCGACAAGGCTTGTTTTATAGTTTCGTTTCCCTTTGCAACTTCGCTAAACAACTGTTTTACAGTCGGCACAAGCAAAATTTTCGAACGGTAATTTCCGAGTTTTTCAACAACCTTGTTCATGCGCAGTATGGCGTTGTCTGCTAAGCCAGGCACGGACCCATGTCCAGGCGTGCCTTTCGCTTTAACTTTAAACCATAGAATTCCTTTCTCTGTAGTCTGAATTGTGAAAATGTTTTTCCCGTTAACCGGAATTGCTAAGCCTCCGCCCTCGTTTATCACGTAGTCTGCTTGGATTTTTTCTGGATAATTGCGAACAAGGTAGCCTGCTCCTGCTTCTCCACCCTTCTCTTCGTCGGCTGTCGCAGCCAATATTACGTCGCCTTTAAGCTTTACATTGTTTCTTTTCAGAAGTTTCATAACCATAACTTCCATAGCAGTCATCGACTTCATGTCTAATGCGCCTCTTCCCCAAACAAAACCATCCTTAATTATGCCTTTGAAAGGATCTACGCCCCACTCTCCAGGGTTTGCAGCAACAACATCTAAATGGGATAGTAAAAGCATACTTGACTTTTCACCCGTTCCTTTAAGGCGTGTGATGACACTGCCTCTTCCATGTGCGGACTCGAAAAGTTCGCATCTAAAGCCTTCTTTTTCCAAAATTTTAGCCAAGTATTTTGCTGCTTCTGTTTCGTTTCCGGGCGGGTTGGTTGTATTTATGCATATTAAATCTTTTAGAAGAGTTGTAATCTCTTCTTGGATTTCTTTTAATAATTGGGCACACATTCCATAGCTCACCTATTGCCTAACTGTATAATGTTCAATTCAATTAAGATTTTGTTCCCCTAGCATGTGAGGTGAAAAGCCCCGGCAACCCGCTTATTAGACTTTAAAAGTTTGTTAAAGGTTTGACATGCTTCTCTCGTCGGTTGAGCCATCAACCCTATTCCGTGGGATTTAAAAGCGTTTTCCACTTCAGGCGAAACCTTTACAAGTCCATAGCAGCCCGTGCCTACAACGAGCACCTCAGGCTTTGGTTCATGCGTTAGGATTTCCACTAAATCTTCGACGTAAAGCCTATGGCCTTCCTTCCTCCACCAGTCATCAATAACCCTTTCTGGAAAAACTATTACGTCACTCGTGTATCTTTTACCCTTTATGACTATAACACCAAACTCGTAGGAGCCAATCACTTAGGAGACACCAAACTTTTTATACGCTTTTCAAAGATTTAAAACTCATCAATTTGCAGAACGTTCAAAACCTTTACTTATCACTCATATAAAATCTCAGATTTGATAAGAGAGCGTGTAAAAGGTGAAGATGCTTTCAAGAGGATTCTACGAAAGAGACCCGGCGCTTGTTGCAAAAGATTTGCTTGGAAAAACCTTAGTGAGGAGGCTGGATTCTGAAATTTTATCTGGGAGAATCGTTGAAACTGAGGCTTATTATGGGGAAAAAGACCCAGCCTCCAAAGCCTATAAAGGGAGGAAAATGTTTAACGAGCTGATGTTCATGAATGTTGGAAAGACTTTCATTTATATGGTTCATGGAAACTGGCTTCTAAACATAGTTGCCCATTTGAAAGGTGGTGTTGGAGCCGTTTTGATAAGGTCTGTAGAACCCCTTCGAGGGATAGAGATCATGCGGAGGAACAGGAATGTGAAGGACACGCGTGGTTTGGCAAGTGGTCCCGGGAAGTTGACGAGAGCACTACTCATAACGAAGGAGTTAAATGGAGTTGACGTCACGAAAAGGAGCAGTCAGTTAGTGGTGGTTGAGGGGAAAAGAGAAAGCATCCAGATTTGTTCCTCTCATAGAATCGGTGTGAAGACGGATTTACCGCAGAAACTGAGGTTTTTTGTTAAGGGAAACAAGTTTGTCCCAAAACTTTCCTAGCAAATTTTATCCACAGAAACATCCTTTTTACATTAATATGGAAGTTGTTCTGACCTCTCACCGTTACGGAGAAAGGGAGCTGTTAGAGCAGTTAACGGAGCTTGGAGACTTCTACCGGACGGAATTCAGGGATGTTATCAGAGGCAAAGTTGAAAACCTTGAGGCTTTTCTACAGGAGGTTAAAAAAAGAAACATCTTCGCTCTATCTAGGGTTGTTCCCATCGAAAAATCCCTCATCTTCTCCCCTAAAAGGGTTGCTGAGGAATTTTGCGAGGCCGTGAAGCCTCTCCTCAAGAAAATTCGGAAAGGCGAGTCTTTCTGTGTCATAATTGAAAGACGTGGCCTTAAGGGAGCTTTTTCCTCGCAAGAAGTCGCCAAGGATGTTGGAACCTTCATCTCCAAGGCTTTAGAGGAAAGAGACGGAGAAAAGCCAAAAGTTAACCTCAGAGACCCGGATAAGGCTATTGTTTTTGAAACTCTTGGAAAGTGGTGCGGGGTTGGAATAATCTCAAAGGAGATGAGGGAGAGATACCTTTATCTGAAGCTTTCGTAAAGACTTTACGCTGGCTTTGGCACCTCATTTCAAGACGCCTATTTGCTATTAAAATTCTTATTCTAGGAAGCCCTAAAAGATGTTATAGAGGACTTTAAATGGCCATTCAGCAACCTCAAGTCCTTTCCCAATTGCGCGAATATTACCATACAAAAACCGTTGGCTTAATATCAGATACACATATACCTGTAAGGACTAGAAACATTCCGAAAAGAGTTTTCGAGGTCTTCGAAAAGGTGGATTACATAGTGCATGCAGGTGATCTAGTGCAACTATCCGTTATTGATGAGTTGGAGCAGCTTGCACCTGTTTTGGCTGTTTACGGGAACATGGACGGACCAGAAATTCGTGGAAAACTGCCCAAGATGAACTCTGTCAAGGTTTTTGATTGGAAAATCGGGGTTATGCATGACCCTGGAACACTTTTCGGAATGGGAAAAATGCGTGAAATCGCCAAGCAGAACAGCTTTAACGTGCTTGTTTATGGACATACCCATAATTCCAATGTAAAGTGGGAAGGAACCACCTTATTCATAAACCCGGGAAGTCCAACAAATCCTTTACCGCCTTTCATAACTAAACCGTCGGTTGCCTTACTTAGAGTAACGAAGGAAAAAATAATGCCTGAAATAATCCAAATTTAGGTAGGTTGCTAAATGGGCAAGGAAATCCCTGGAAAGTTTAGGTTGGATGCACCCACCATTTTGATGCCTTATGGAAGGGAAATTGACGCTGAAGTCTATGTTCATTTGAAAGGTTATGCGAGGGCTAGGGTCAGCCACATAGACATAGAGAAAATAGGTCTCGGAAAAGTTATTCGCAGAGGAAGGGGCAATTTCCTCGAAGTGAGGGGTGTTGGAAACGGATTAGAGGTTGTTTTAAGAGAAAATCGCCAAATAACATTGGATGGGGATGAGTTTACAGTTTCAAGCATCCTTGTAGTTAATCCATTGTTAAATAGCGTTATTAAAAGGGGAGACTCAACGAGGGCGTGGGTTGGCAGAAAGTACGATGGTCTTTACATAGGTTTTAGAAAAGCAGAACTTGATAGACTCGAGAAGCTAGCTTCCGAAAAATTTGGAATGAAACCGTTGAAGAAGTTGGAGCCTCAACCACAGACATGAAATTTAGCGTTACTATGCTTTCACTTTAACTCATCTCTCTCTACAGTGCGGGAAAGTCGTTTCGGGGAGAATTTTAAAAGCAAAATGTGTAGAGCGTTTTGATTGCAGTTTATTACTGGAGGTTCGCGTTAATGGAGCGTTGTAAAAATCCGTGGGATAGTAAATGCAAAAGTGACGATATCGGGGTTTACATCCTTTTCAAAGGGGAAAAATTGCCCATTTGTAGGCGATGTTGGAGCAAAATAGCCGACAAGGATTTGGAGTGGTGAAAAGTGGAAAGGTTCAGCTTAAACACGGCTAAGTCCTTCCTCGGGAAGAACGTGAATCTCCACCTCAAAGATGGCTCAGTGATAATAAATGTTAAACTATCTGAAATTCAAAAAGACACTTTTGGAAAGGGAAGCCTCATTGAATGCGTTCCGTATGGAAATCGAAACACGTTAAGGATACCACTGAAAAGCATTGCATGGGCAGAACTACTAAACCTAAACTTGATTCAGGCGAGCTGATAAAAGTTTAGACATAAACATGTCAAATAATCTTAAATAATCTTCAGCAAATTTTATCATTGGTGATAAAATGCCATGCACAGTCATAGCCGGAGCCTTCTGGGGAGACGAAGGCAAAGGAAAAATAATTTCCTATCTAGCCCTAAAAGACAAACTAGACTTCTGTGTGAGGACAGGCTCTGTTAACGCCGCCCACACAGTTTGGCTTGAAGGCAAACGCTATGCATTACACATGGTTCCAGCAGCCTTCGTATATGAAAAGTGTCGCTTACTAATTGGTGCTGGCGCAAATCTTCATGTTGCAAAGTTTCTCGAGGAGGTTGAAGCAACAAAAGTTAAAAACCGCATAGGAGTAGACCGTCAGGCTTCCATAATCGAAGAGAAACACTCAATACAGGACAAGACAAGCGCACATTTGAAAGGTTTAGGTACGACTGGATGGGGAGTAGGCCCAGCGATAGAAGAGCGCGTGCGCAGAACAGCAAAACTCGCTAAGGATATTCCTGAACTCCAGCCATATCTAACAGACGCAGCAGCAGAAATCAATAACGCAATAGACGCTGGCAAAAAAGTGCTATTAGAAGGAACCCAAGGCTTGATGCTCTCACTTTTCCACGGAACATACCCATACGTAACAGGCAGAGACACAAGCGCCTCAGCAATATGCGCCGAAGCAGGAGTAGGCCCAACAAGAATCGACGATGTCATAATAGTGTTTAAATCCTTCATGACACGCGTAGGTGCGGGACCACTACCTGAAGAAATAACAAAGGAAGAAGCTTTAAAACGGGGATGGTTTGAAACAGCAGCTGGAACTGGTCGCGAAAGACGTTCCGCTCCATTCAACTTTGAACTAGCCAAAAGAGCCGTAAAAGTTAACAGCGCAACACAGGCAGCGGTAACAAAACTTGACAGCATGTTCCCACAATGCCAAGGCGCCAAAACCTATGACGAACTTCCAAACGAAGCAAAACAATTCATAAATGAAATTGAAAAACAAATAAGAATCCCTGTTCTGTTGATAGGCACAGGACCCGAAGCCCTACATATAATCGACAGAAGAAAATAGCTCCAATCATATACCAGACAAGCCTCTTGAAGAAGTGGAAAAGGCTGCAGAAAAATCATAAAATTCCAAAAGCAGCCAATATTTTTGTTTTACTCACTAGTTTTTTAAGGATAAAACACTGATTATGCGAATGCCAAGTTAAAATGGAATGTGAAATGTTGGGTAAGACTGTTAGAAAGGTATACTACTTCGATGAGCCGGGCAAACAATGCCCAGAAGAAGTAATTGAAGTTGTTAAAGATGCAATTGAAAAAACAAAAATAGACTGCTTAATAGTTGCAAGCACATCCGGTGAAACTGCACTAAAATTCGCCAAGGCGTTAAGGAACAAAAAGATTAAGATAATATGCGTTTCTGAACCTCCTTCAAGGCAGATATGGGACGGCAAATGGCCATGCATCAACCACAAAACGAGAGAAGAGTTGGAAAAACGTGGTGTGATTATAGTTGACCGTGTTCCATACAAATTTCACGACTCAGTGCTGGAAATGGCGAAGTGGTACACGCCAATACCTGAACACATAGTTGGCGATACACTTGCATTTGTCGGAGGACAGGGGTTAAAGGTTGCTGTAGAGGTCATGTTCATGGCGGTGCAAGGAGGCTGTGTTGAGCCAAACAGAGAAGTCATCTCCGTAGGTGGATATGGAGGCGGAGCCGATACTGCTGTAATTGTGAAAACTTGCTTCCCAGAAAATCTGTTCTCCTCAGATGTTGAAAGAAGACTAGAGATTAGGGAAATTATTGCCATGCCAAGGAAGAAGAAATACTGGAACTGGGATAGAAGAAACTGCCTTAAAAAATCTTCACAAGCCTAGAAAACGATAAAAACCACCATTTCATTACGCTTGATAAACTTTAAAGTCGGAAACATGAGAGAGTTCAATTTGACTTCAATAAGGCTTCATAAAATTTTGAAGTTCGGCTTTCCTTTCGAAGTATTGAACAGAGACCTAAAACTTATTTTTGCCTCAAACCTTATAGGTTCTTTTGGAGACGGCCTATACGCTTATCTTTTACCTAACTACATGGCTGAAACCCTTAAGGCCAGTTCCGTGGAAATTGGAATGCTTTATGCCATAATGGGCCTAGTTGCGGCTCTAACATTGCTTGTGGCTGGAACGCTTGCAGACAAATATGACCGTAAAAAAATCATGATTGCCGGGTGGATTGCATGGGTGCCAGCGCCAATAATCTTCTCCCATTGCCGGAAACTGGCTTCAAATGCTGCCTGGAATGGTTTTATGGGGTGTCTGGCTTGGTGGACCGACAGGCACAGCCTACATCGTCACAGCCGCACATAAAACCAAGTTGACTTTAACTTTTACAGCGATTTCAGCCGCGTATTCGTTTGGCTACATTTTTTCTCCAGCTTTAGGCGGTTATTTAGCTGGAACAAACGGGATGCGAACTGTTTTCTATGCGGCCTTCACCCTTTACGCTTTAGCTGGCTTCATATTGACCTTTATTAGCAGTCAACATGCGATAGGTTATACACAAAACTCTTCAGGGGAGAGTTATTCTTTCTTCACGCTTCTAAGAACAAGAAAACTGCTAACACTGTCGATTTTCTTCGCCTCGATGATGTTCATTCTAATGCTTTTCCGACCCTTCGTTCCCAAGTTTCTCGCAGACATATATCACTACAACTATTTCGAAAGAGGCATCTTAGGTTCAGTTTCCTTCTTCGGCTCAGCGGTTTTAGGAATTCTCTTAGGCAAGCTAGGAGACAAATGGAAAAAAGTGTATGCGCTTGCTGCTTCAATGATTCTATGTTGTGTTTCACTGGCGCTTCTTGTGTCATTTGGTAGCTTCCCAATATTAGTAATGACATTTTTCATAACTGGAGGCTCATACGTGACATGGTCCTTGATGAGCGCTATCATTGGACCCCAAGCCCCAGAATCCATAAGGGCACGCTGGGTCTCCATACCTCAAACAGTGAGCATGTTCAGCTCGGTTATAGCACCCTACATTGGTGGAGTTCTCTACGAAGCCTCACCATACTATCCCTTCGTTATTGGAATAGGGATAACGCTCTTTCTTGCGTTATTAGCATTCACAAGACAATTTGAGGGATAACGGAACTCTTATTTATGTAGGTGCTCGAATTTTCGTCTAGAAGGTGAAGAATATGGGCGAATTCCATGAGCGTTATGTAAAATTCTCATCAGCCCTTCTCATACTACTATTTGCAGCTGGATTAATTGCAGGAGGAATAGTCAGCTTCTACATAACTTTTCAGCAAATTAACAGCTTAAAAAACGAAGTTTCAAACCTTAAAAACCAAGTCTCCAAACTATGGGGCTTCCAAAACATTACTTACCAAAATATAACGATCTATCAAAACATCACAGCCCTATCAGAAATATACGAAAATGTAAAGGATTCAGTCGTTTTGATTCGTGGAAAGACGACAAACGGAGGAACTGTTCAAGGTTCCGGATTCGTATATAGCTTCTCAGGAACAATGGTTGTGATAACGAATTACCACGTTGTTCACGCAACAACGAACATAAGCGTGACATTTTCAAACGGAAATGGATACAACGCTACAATAAATGGAACAGACCCCTACGCAGATTTAGCCATACTCTCAATTGACGCCCCTCAAGTTGAATTCAAACCCCTTGAGATTGTAGGTTCCTCAGCATTAAGGGTAGGCGACCCTGTAATAGCCATTGGAAATCCATATGGCTTAGTTGGCTCAATGACCACTGGTGTAGTAAGCGCACTAGGAAGAACAATTACTGAGGAATATACTGGGGGCTTCGCAATAGCTAACATAATACAAACAAGTACGCCTATAAACCCAGGAAATTCTGGCGGTCCATTACTAAATTATTGTGGCAAAGTTGTTGGAATAACAACAGCCATAGTTGCCGATTCTCAAGGCTTAGGCTTCGCAATCCCATCAAACACTCTACTTAGGGAAATATGGTCGTTAATCGAATACGGCACTTATGAAGGTCACTCATACCTCGGTGTGAAGGGAACAGACATGTCTTATGAAACAGCTCAAAAGATGGGTGTAAATGTAACCTATGGCTGGATTATTGCTGAAGTTATATCGGGAGGGCCTTCTGATAAGAAATTGAAAGTTAATGATATAATAATTGCAATGAATGGTACTTTCATCAGAAATGGCGATGATTTGGCAAGCTATCTTGAAGAAAAAACCCAGCCCGGGGACAGCTTAATTTTGAGCGTTGTAAGGGCAAGCTCAACATCGGAAGTAGCAGTGACTTTGGGTAGAAGACCTCCTCCGCCTGTATAGACTAGTATGATTTGGTGGGGCTGCCCGGATTTGAACCGGGGTCTAGAGAGCCCGAGTCTCCAAGCCTAGACCAAGCTAGCCGACAGCCCCTCTTCTAACCACTCTTAAAGTCACACAGCCTAGAAAATCCTGAAACGTGAATTTAAAACATTCCCTTAAAATGTAAACATGCATAACGGTTTTGTTATCGTTTTCTGACGCTGCACTGAAGCACTTTTGGGCATATTAGGCATTCATCTGGGATGGGCACATCCTTGGGAATGGAGTTTAGAAATCCGAAGTAATGGACGCATTTTGCTGGTGAATCAAAAACTTTTGGATACTCGGTTGACTTGACGCCGACGATTTTCATGTTTTCCACTATTATGTCTAATTTTGACATGCAATAGGGGCACGCATAATATGTTTGCCTCGGTATTGTGGATGAATCGGTTAAAAGTGTTGGCTTCTCAAAGGATTTTCCGCAGCCCTTGTATGGGCACTTCAGTTTTTCGTGGATGTGGAATGAAGGCATAATTTATGCTTCCAATATACATCGTTAATATTAATATTTAATAAACATTTCTGTTCACACGTTCAACAAGAATACACATGCTCGACAATACTTATAAGAAGCCTCGGCTGGGCTTTGAACCCAGGACCTGCGGTTTACGAGACCGCTGCTCTACCAAGCTGAGCTACCGAGGCACCATTCCGCCTAATGAGTGAGGGAGAACAGATTTTTAAATCTTCGGAAATTGTGGTTCAATCGCCAATTTTAAAAGAGTTTGCATGTAATGTACTTTGGGAGAACTAATGGATTTGAGTTTACTGTCTCCGTGTAATGTTTACTGCGGTAACTGTGTCGTTTATAAGAAGGGTAAATGTTTGGGATGCGCAAGAGAGAGTGAAGAAGCTGGAGCTAAAGGAAAGGTGTTCTGTGATATTTACCTTTGTGCCAAAGAAAAGAAATTAACTGCGTGTTCTGACTGTGAAAGTTATCCATGCGAAAAATACGATAAAGGAATCTTTTCCGAGGGCTTTATAAAATGGGTAAGAGAAAAACTGAAAGAATCACGATGAAAAGGCTGCATGAAGAATTAGGTGAACGAGAAATAATCGAAATCATAGAAAGTAATTTGGAAATGATGCCAAAAATGCCTGTTCCATTTGGAGATGATGTTTCTGCTGCGAACATAAGCGAAGATCAACTTGCTGTATTAAAGACGGATATGCTTGTCGGGAAGACAGATGTTCCGCCAGGCATGAGTCTTTGGCAAGCAGCCCGTAAAGCAGTTGTTATGAACGTCAGCGATTTCGCGGCGAAAGGTGTGGAACCCAAGGTAATACTTGCCTCGCTCGGGTTGCCTCGAAAATTAACAAGAAAAGATATAGAAGAGATTGGGAGAGGCATAAACACTGGAGCACGCGAATACAACGCATACGTTATCGGCGGAGACACAAACGAAGCCTCAGACCTCATAATTAGCCTTTCACTTCTCGGAATGACAAAAAAGAATAGGGTGATGCTACGGAGTGGAGCAAAACCCGGAGACCTAGTTGCAGTAACAGGATTTTTTGGCAAAACTGCTGCTGGCTTAAAGATTTTGCTTGATGGTTTTAAGGCGCCACAAAAGATTCGTAAAGTTCTTGTTGAGTCTGTTTATATGCCTTGTGCACGGTTAGAAGAGGGTCTTGCCTTAAGCCAGACGAGGGCTGTTACCGCGTCCATTGATTCGAGTGATGGCTTAGCATGGAGCCTTTATGAAATTTCAAGGGCAAGTAGTGTTGGCTTCCTAATAAATAGGCTCCCAACAGCAAAAGAGGTGGAGAGATTCGCTAAAATCAATAATCTAGACCCACTGGAGTTGACGCTCTATGGAGGGGAGGAGTATGAACTTGTCTTAACCATAAAGCCTAGGCTTTGGAAGAAAGCCGAAAAGGCTGTTAGAGAGGTTGGTGGAAAACTTATGCCGATAGGAGAAGTGACCGTTGAAAGGCATGTTCTTTTGGAAATTGATGATGAAAGGCGTGTCATTGAACCGCGGGGTTGGGAGCACTTTATAAAGCGTTAGGATTTAATGGAAGGGAACTATACCTATAATTGAATATTGATGTTTAACTTGACCGCTTATTCAACGGTTCGAGAAGCGCTATTCTATGAAAAAGTATCAGCTGGCAAGGTTAAGTGTAGCCTCTGTGAAAGAAGATGTGAAATTTCACAAGGCTCAAAGGGATTCTGCAAAACACGAGTAAATATAGGCGGCAGACTATACACGCTTGTTTACGGCTGTATAAGTGCGATTGAGAGCCGCCCTATAGAGATAAAGCCATTCTTCCATTACTGGCCTGGTTCAACAGCCCTCACGTTTTCAACGTGGTCCTGCAATTTTGACTGTGTTTGGTGTCAAAACTTTCATCTCTCAAAACGTGAACCAGAACCTGCCGAAGCCGTTTATTATCCGCCGGAGAAAATTGTTGAGCTCGCTATCTATAACGGTGATGCTGGTTTATGTGCGAGTTTTCAAGAGCCAACACTTCTGTCTGAATGGGCTATTCCGCTCTTCAAGTTAGGTAAAGATAAGGGAATAAAGTATTGCTGTTATGTCTCAAATGGCTATATGACTTTGGAGGCTCTTAAGGCTCTTTATGAGGCTGGAATGGATGGACTTAAAATCGACATAAAAGGCAACAGCGAAGCCTATGAGAAATATTGTGGAGGTGCTGATGTGGAAAAGGTTTGGAGGAATGCCGCCGAGGCTAAGAGGCTTGGGTTGCACATGGAGATTGTGAATCTTGTTGTTACTGGCGTTAATGATGACGAAGAAACCTTGAGGTGGGTTGTTGAGAGGCATTTGAAAGCGGTTGGTGCTGAAACTCCGCTGCATTTTACGCGTTATTTTCCAGCCTACAAGTTTGACAACCCGCCAACAAGGGTTGAAACTTTGGAGAGAGCTTATGAAATGGCGAAGAAGGCTGGAGTGCTGTATCCTTACATTGGGAATGTTTCTGGCCATAAATATGAGAACACTTATTGTTCGAATTGTGGAGAAAAACTCGTTAAAAGGTATGGGTATTACATACTTAAATATGCAATTACTGAAAACAAAAAGTGTCCAAAGTGTGGGATACGGATTCCTTTAACGGGAGAATATGTTTCACATACGCGTTGGAAAATGTGAACTTCATTGGGCTTGTCGCTTCAGAGTTTCTCTAAGTGTTAGGTGAAGTCGCCTATTAGGGCGGTCCATGCTGGTGTTGCCATCGAGCCTAAAAGTGCTTGAGTGGCAAGCAAAATGAGGCTATTTAAGAGCTAATCGTGCCTATTTTATTGTCAATTTTGGTATTTCAACAATGTTCTAATATGTCAGTATTCTGTCATATTTTGCCCTTTGTAACTCTTCTTTTGCATGTTGATTTTTGCAGTTTTTGGGAGAAAATTTATATGTGGAAACTGTGGCTTTTATTTCAATCTCGTGTCGGGATGCAGAATTCTGGGCGAAAATTTTTGTATGGTTTTATATGTTTCGTTTTCTTTTGCGCTTTTTTACTATAGTTACTGTCCGTGGTTGGTTTAGTTGTCGGATTTGGGCGTTCGGAAATATCCGTTTAATCTCCCTTCGCAGCTTTGCGATGTCTACTTCTCCATAAGTTTTCACGTCGACTATAGGCTTTTCACCCTCATCATAACTAACGGAAACCGTGTATCCTGAGCCGACTTCAACTTGTGTTGGCTCTAACACGAAACCTAACTCTTCAGAATCTGCCTCTACAAGACTTCCTGATGCACGTTTAGTTTTCCTTTCTGACATGGTTGTCACAGCTTTAGAAAGGAAAAGGTTGGGATTAAAGGGTTGTTATATTTGAATATGGATTATCAGTCCTTAGTTAATGATTATCTCTCTCAAGACACGTCTTTCCTGTCTAATAAGTAATTTAGGACGGTTATGCATGAAGCCGCTAGGTACGGTTGTTTTCCAAGCGAAACCTTTTCGCCATATCGTAAAGCGAAGCCTTCAACCTTTTTAGGAAGCCCAACATGGTCTCCCAAAACGAAAACTGGGTTCTCGCCGATTTTAAATTCGAAAATGTCTCTTCCGCCCTCTTCGAGAACATAGATTTGGGCTTCGTTCGCCTTAGCCTTCAATAGGGCTTCGAAGCTTGTTTTGGTTATGCTTATGCCTGGGTGCGGTTTTCCAGATAGGACTTTCTTTAGGATTTGCGTCCATGTTTGTTGGTCTGTGCGTACGCCGTGGAGGGTTGCGCCCTCGATTTTTAAGTGTAGAGGTGGCTGGGGTGGACCGTTTAGTATAGTGTGGAAAGTTGTGTGTTTACGGATAGCGTGGGATAGGAATAGGGTGGCGACTGCGCATTCGTATACTATGTCTAAGCGTCCAGCGTCGTGCAGGTTTGTCCAGTTTGAGTCCGTACGGCCCAAACGAGAGTAGAGGATGAATTCACGCAATGCGCTTCCTCAGCAATAGTAAGGGAGATGCAGATTTAAATGTGGTTGAAGCATAGATTAACATAGAGTGGTTAACGGATGAGTTTGGGCAAGCCTACCGAGATGACTCTGCGGGACTCTTTTCAACGCTTGTAATCATTCCTTACATTTCTCCATCCTTTCGGAAAAATTTGTTTTAACTGTTCATAACAGTCTCTACACAAGGTTTCATGTTGTAGAACGGGTATCACATACTTCTTCCATTCTTCGTTTGATACTGTAAACATCTCTGGCCATTGTTCCCCACACGATGCACAAAGGTTGGGAGTAAGTATGTACGGTATTCTGAATGGTAATTCAGTGGAGTTTTTGAAGCAACCACATGTTATTTTTAATCCAAGCCTCTCCACTGTTCCGAATGATTTAATTTTCAGAATGATAACAGTAAATTAGCACTAAATGGCGCCCCCGTAGCCTAGCTGGTTAGGGCGTTAGCCTTGTAAGCTGAAGGTCCCGGGTTCAAATCCCGGCGGGGGCTCCATCAAACTCAACATTTTAATACACTAGAACACTAACAGTTAAAAAGAGAAACATGGACTCATCAATAATCTCAGAACTTCTAAACCAAGCCCACATATGGCATAAACAACATGCACCCAGACTTCTAATCAGGCTGAGCTACTGAGGCACACGCATATAGCAATCACAACATCAAAAATAAAAACCTTAGCCACACAAAGTCATTATTAAAAACCCTTATAATCTACGACGCAACACTTATATGTGCGAAAGCCGCTTCAAAAATATTTTAGCGACTTAGTCAAAACCATGAAAATAGATGCAACTCCCATCGAAAATGATGCAGAGTGAAGGGTAAAATGAGCCATAAAAGCTCATAATGACACCATGCACAAGCCAAACCAAAACACCACGTAAAGGTTTCACCAAAACGTCAAACAGACACCGCCAAAAGGCCCGACATGCCACGCCGTCTGGAGAATGGCTCGGCTTGAGAGCCGAAGAAGGGCGCGGCAAGCCGCGAAAGAGCCCCGGGTAGGCGCATGCAGCCTTAGAACCGGGGATTCCTCAATGGGACTTCCCACCATGGTTCTTCGGAACCGTGGTGCTCCCAAATGGGAGCGGGAACCCCCCGAACGGAAGCATCTTAGTAGGGGGAG
>CAZHWZ010000006.1:0-59076 GCA_964535965.1 uncultured Candidatus Bathyarchaeia archaeon
GTTGATGGCAACGATGCTCTCAGGGGCAGCAATAATGGACGGAGCAATACTTGTAATAGCAGCTGATGAGCCATGCCCCCAACCACAGACAAGAGAACACCTAGCAGCAGCAGAAATTATTGGTATAAAAAATATTGTTATCGTGCAGAATAAAATTGATGTTGTTGATGAGAGCAGAGCACGCAAAAGTTATGAGGAGATTAAAACCTTTGTTAATGGAACGGTTGCGGAAGGCGCACCAATAATTCCTCTTTCAGCACAACGCAGAGTAAACATAGACTTTCTCATTCAAGCTTTAGAAGAGTTTATACCAACGCCAAAAAGGGATGAAACAAAACCACCACTAATGTATGTGATTCGATCGTTCGACGTTAACAAGCCGGGCACTCCAATTGAGAAGCTGGAGGGAGGGGTTATTGGGGGCACAATACTGCAAGGCAAAGTTATGGTTGGAGAAGAAATAGAGATTCGCCCAGGAATTAGCCTAGAAAGGGAAGGCAAAACTGTTCATAACTCCCTGTTCAGCGAAATAGTTAGCTTACACGCAGGCGGAAGAGGCGTAAAAGAGGCGCATTGCGGTGGACTAGTTGGGATAGGAACACTCTTAGACCCGTCATTTTCAAAGGCAGACGGCTTAACAGGAAATATCACCGGAAAATCAGGTATGCTCCCCCCCACACTAACAGAGCTGACCTTAGAAACTTGCATTCTCGAACGGGCAGTTGGAACAAAAGAGCTTATAAAAGTTGAAAAGATCAACATTGGCGAAGCCTTACTTCTACATGTAGGCGCTGCAATAACAGTAGGAAAAGTTGATTCAATGAAAAAAGACATTGTTTCGGTTAAGCTTACTAGACCAGTCTGTGCACAAACAGATTCGAGAGTCGCAATAAGCAGAAAAATAGCGGGTAGGTGGAGACTTATAGGATACGGAATGATACGTTAAAATGACAGTAGAACCTAAGCATACAAGAAACCCCTTAAAAATAATTTTAGATTCAAACGCCTTGTTCGTCCCGCTTCAATTCAAAATCGACATTTTTGAAGAGTTAAAAACTCTTTTGAATATGAACTTTGAACTTTTTTTGCTTTCGCCTATTCGGCGAGAGATTGAAAAACTTGCAAAGAAAGGAACGCCAAAAATGCGTAAAAATGCTTCTTATGCATTGAAGCTAGCTGAGAAATGCAAGCTTGTTGAGGTAAATGAGGAATTTGCGGTTTCCACAGACGATGTCATTATTAAATTTGCTCGTGAATGGAATTGCCCAGTGTTTACAAATGATAGGCAGCTGAGGAAGAGGCTAAGAGATATAAATGTGCCAGTTATTTATGTGAGGCAAAAGTCACGCCTAAAAATTGACGGGATGATATAACACATGTTTAAGCTTATAACTCTAGAAGACACGATTCGTATCCCACCCGAAACCTTTGGTAATCCATTAGAGTCTGTGGGGCATCAGCAGGTTAAGGCGAAATACGAAGGAGATGTTAGCGAGGAACTAGGTTATGTGATAGCTGTAACCGATGTAAAAGTAAGCCCTACTGGGAAAATAATTCCGGGAGACGGGGCCACATACCACAAGGTAACATTTTCTTTATTAACGTTTTACCCTAAAATTCAGGAAGTAGTAGAAGGAGATGTTGTGGAGATTGCGGATTTCGGAGCTTTCCTTCGCATAGGACCTGTTGACGCTTTGCTTCATGTTTCACAACTTATGGATGACTTCATTTCTTATGATGAAAAACAAGGTGTTTTGTTAGGGAAGGAAACAAAAAGGAAACTAATGAGCGGAGACCAAATTCGTGTCCGAATAACAGCAGTTTCACTCGGCAGGGCCGGAAGCTCTGGAAAAATAGGCGTAACAGCTAGACAACCCTTCCTTGGCAAGCTAGAGTGGATTAAACAGGAAATGGAAAAGACAAAAGGAACAGCGGAGAAGAAGCCGACAGAGAAAGAGGTAGCCCAGAAAAAAGGGTGATTAATTGAGCGAAAAAGCTTGTTCAACATGCCACATCATAACCAGAGAGAACACTTGCCCAAAATGTAGATCGCCTACCTTGAGCGATGATTTCAACGGATTAATAATAGTCTTCGACCCTGAAGGCTCAGCCATTGCGAAAGCCATGAACATCAAAGAGAAAGGGCGCTACGCATTAAAGGTTAGATGAAATGATTATCGCATACAGCCTTCCACCAGAACTGCGTAGAAAGCTTAAGGAACCCCTCGGCAAATTAATTCGAGGCTCATTTAGTAAAACAATGAAGACATTTAAGGAAATGGCGGAGAGAGAAAAACCACCGAGGATAATCTCTGTTGGAGACACCGTATCAAAGAACCTTGTGAAAAGCCACATGCTTCCTCAGCTGATAATTGTGGATAGCAGGGTTATGAGAAAGAACATACAGCCAATTCCACTCACAGCAGACAAAATCAACCATGTCAAGAACCCGCCTGGAACAATAACAGAGGAAGCTATCGCAGCAATTCAAGACGCCTTAAAAAGCGATTGTCGTGTCAAAATAATTGTAGAGGGGGAGGAAGACTTACTGACGCTTATTGCTGTCTTGTATGGACCAGAAAACTCTTTTGTCGTGTATGGCCAGCCGTATAAGGGTGTTGTTGTGGTTAAGGTCACGCCAGAGAAAAGAGCAGAGGTTGCCGGAATCCTAAAAGCTATGGAAGACGCTCGAAAAGCAAATAAGAGGATTACTGTATCAAGTCAACACCACGCATGAGGAAACACCATGGAAGTTAAAATAATATCAGAGAAGAAAAACCCATTGCTGAAACGAAAGGAAGTCCATTTCCATGTGGAACACAACCAAACAGGCGGCACACCACCTAGGTTAGAGGTTAGAAAAGCAGTTGCCAATGCATTAAAAATGAATGCAGATTTGGTTTTTGTCAAAAAATTGGAAACCAAAACGGGAACACAGACAGCCGTTGGAATAGCAAACGTTTACGACTCCATTGAGCAAGCAAACCTTGTTGAACCCGAATACGTCATTAAACGAAATGCTCCACCCGAAAAACCCAAAGAAAAGGAGGAATAGAACGTGTCTGAAGAAGAAAAAGTACCGGAAGAGGAAAAAAAGACAGAGAAACCCGCGAAGAGAAAGAAGCAGGAAAAAGGCGTTTTCTCTTTGTACAAAATAGAAAATGACAAAATTGTAAGGCTACGCCCAACCTGCGAACGCTGTGGATTAGGATATTTTATGGCTGACCATGGCGATAGATACACCTGCGGACATTGCGGTTTTACGCGGTATAAACCTGTCGAAAAATGAACACCTTTAAATTATACGCCACATTGATGTTTTCGATGGATTTAAATGATTAGGGTAAATGTTTCCATAACCAACGTTTCTGCCGACCGGTTTTGGGATATTAGAAAGCCTCTCCCGCCGATTCAAATAAACACAAACCTTAATCTGATAGGGATGGAGAAGAAGTCGGAAGATTCATTAGAAGTTCCCTTTGTATTAACAATTAATTATAATCCTTCCATAGCACAGATGAGCTTAAAAGGAAGAGCATACGTGACTGGTGATAAAAGCGAAATTGAAAAGGTTTACAAGGAGTATGAGGAGAAGAAGCCTCCGCCACCAGTCATAGTGCAGTCAATATCCAATGTTGTCTTCATAGAATCCATAGTGATATCCAGAACGTTAAATGTTCCACCTCCAATCCCGTTGCCGCAAATACCGGAGGCTAAGCCACCAGGTAAAAAGCCTTCAGAAATGGATTATAGCGCCTAAAACTGTAGGTAACAAGTTACTTCAATGGGACGTACATTGAAGAGCGAGAGGCGCCGATGCCCGGAGTTCCATGTTTCACGGGCTTATTTGTGACTGCAAATTCGCCTAGGTAATGTCTAATCATTTCTGGCTTTATTTCCACCTTGACAAAATCTTTGCCGTTATGAACAAGGATTACCATGCCAACCATTTCAGGCAGAATAATCATGTCTCGCACATGTGTTTCGACCACTACGTTGCTTCCATTTTTGAGGGCCTCTTTCGCTTTCCTTATTTTTTCAAGCAGTATTCGCTGTTCTGGCGTCAAGCCACGATGGAGACTCCTTCTCTGCCTTGAAGGAAGAAGACTAATGAATTCATCCATCGACATACTCTGCAGTTGATTAAGCGTGTATCCGCGATATGTAAATTCCCTTGGCATTTTTCCTCAAACTACTGATAACGTTAAATGCTATAAACCTTGCTGTAATGCTATTGGGCTTTCTTTTTCCGTCCGGCACCCCTAGCCGCGATTAATCCAACTTTCTGCCCAGGTGGAGCGCCATGCGAGGTTGTGGTTCCCTTTCGTGCACTTCTTTTGCTACTGCCATACGGATGCACAGCGGCAACCATTGCTCTTCCACGGGTTCTCGGGTATTTATGTCCCTTCGCCTTCATCAGATGGAATTTTTCGCCAGCTTTTAAGAAGGGCTTCTCTGTTCTACCTGCTCCTGAAGCCACACCAATTGTTGCCATACAATAGTCGTCAATATACTTTGTATTCCCTGATGGAAGCTTTATTATTGTTCCCTGGGGTGTGTGTGTCACGACCATTCCGTAGGTTCCCGAGGATTTTGCAATTTTGCCACCGTCTCCGGGACGGAGCTCTATGTTGCATATCATGGTGCCTTCCGGGATTTTTCCTATTGGAAGGATGTTGCCCACTTCTGCCGTGGCTTTTCCACCCATCTGAATTTGTTGGCCTGCATGAATCCCCTCTGGGACCACGGTGTAGCATGTTTTCCCGTTTTCGAATCTTATCAATGCGAGAGGTGTTCCCCGTCCAGGGTCGTGGATAAGTTCTTCGATGACACCTTTGGTTGCGGTTTCAAAATATTCTTTTGTTGTCGTTGCTAAGGGGTATTGCGCGGGGGTTACTCTCTTGTGTGTTGAAGCCCTAAAAGTTGGTCCGCCGTGTCCGCGCCTTTGAACACGAATCCTTTTTCCCATTACCATTCTCCTCCACACGATTTTACAATATTCCAAGTTTGATTGCGATGTCGGTCGCTTTATAGTCTGGGTGAAGTTTAACGAAGGCCTTCTTTTCGCCTTGAGACGTGATAAAGAGGTTTATTTTTTCGACTTTTACTTCGTAGAGTCCTTCCACTGCCTTTTTCACATCTGTTTTACTTGCCTTCAGATTAACTATAAAGACTAGTTTGTTTTCTTTTTCAATCATCAAGCTCGCGGCTTCGGTCATTAACGGGTAAAGAATAACATCGTAAGGGTCCATTACGCTTTCTCTCCTCCACCATAAAGGTTATTGAGTTTTTCGATCGCGCTACTTGTCCATATTGTCAGTCTTCCCGGATGTGCGCCCGGGGCAAGCATTTCGGCATTTAAATTGCTAACGGTGACAATATCTACGCCTGGCATGTTTCTTGCCGCTTCCATAACCCCTTTATTTTCAGCCACAACTATAAGGGGCCCCACAGCTTGCTTTATTTTTCTGCCTCTGCGCTTACCTTTTCCAGCGCGGATTTTTCTGCTTTCTCTTACTCGATAAATGTCTGATAAGACTCCTAAGTGGATGAGGGCTTCTTCAACCTCTTTGGTTTTCTTTAACTTTTCTAAATTGTCTGTGACTATTAGGGGGATTTCTGGAACATCCTCAATTGAGTGGCCTCTTGAAGCCACAACTCCTTTGGATGCTGTGGCGGCTATTGCTGAATGTAGAGCGAGGCGTTTTTCCTTCTTTGGGATTCTCTTGACAATCTTCTTTTCAGAAGTTGGTGGGTGCGCCGCTCTCCCGCCCACTGTTCCGGGAGCTAAGGCTCCTCTTCCTGCTGGTCCTTTGGTTCTTGGTATTCTTGCTATGCCTAGGTTTACACCTCTGGACTCTGCTGTGGTTCTTTTTCCAGCCATGGGGTCTCTGCCTTGTGGTTGAAATCTGTTTGATTGTATTGAAAGGACTGCTCTTTTTATGACGTCTGGTCTTAATGGCGCCCCAAAAATTGGTGGGAGTTTTATTTTTCCGACTGGTTTTCCTTTGAGGTCAAAGATTTTCGCTGTTTTCTTAGGCATAGCTTTCACCGTTTATTTTCCTTGCGGAGATTCAAGGGATACATACGTGATTTGAGGCGGTTCTTCGGCGATGTGCTTTGGTGGGCGCGCTGGATAGCGTAGACTTATTGAACGCTTTTCTGTGCCAGGTATGCTCCCATCTAGCAGCACCCAAGGTCCGCCGATTACACCGTATCTTAGGAAGCCACCTTTTGGGGTCATTTCTTTTCCATCTTTGCCTATCTTTAGGATGCGTTTGTTGTATTCTGTTCTTTGGTGAAAGCCCATTTGCCCGGCTCTTGGAACGCTGTACATGACATGGTGCGGATTCCATGGACCCAAAGTTGCTATTCCTCTCTTTGTTTTTCTCCCTTTATGCTGGAGTATTGTTACCCCCCAGCGTTTCACTGGTCCTTGGAAGCCTTTTCCGGTTGATACAGCTATCACGTCTATGTATTGGCCTTCCCTGAATATTTCTGCTGGGGTTACCGTTTTTCCCAATAGGTCCTTTGCATACTCAAATTGTTGCTGGACTGTGCCTCCGCCTATTTCTATTTCTGCCACATCCGGCTTTTTCTTTGGCACGCTGGTTTGCTTCGGCTGAGTTATGGCGATAACACGGATTTTTGCCACTTTTGCTAAACTTTCTTCGATTTTTCTGAGGTTTTCTTCTGTGTTGAAGCTTTCTGGGAGCGTGAATACTCGCTCTAGTTCTTCTAGCGGGTCTTTCACCCAAGCTTCTGTCATGCAGTTGAGACCGTATGGATTTTTTGTGTAAGCGCGTACGGCGCATATGAGCATGGGCGGCGTGTCTAAGATCGTTGCTGGACGCATCACTTCTTTCCCAAAGTTTGGTGAGCGTTTTCTGTCTTCTATTGCAAATACATGCGTCATGCCCGCCTTATAACCCATAAAACCTAGAAGCCTAGGCGTGTCCGCTTCCACCTTTGGCCAGTAACGTATCCTAGCCAGCAGGCGTTTGGCACGTTTCCTAGGCAGATAAGCAAGTGAACCATGTCTAGGCGCGTGTGTTTTTCTATGACCCATTGTTTTCCCGCTTCGCGTCTTCTAGGAATGAGAACAATAAGTTATAAACGTTACCATTATGTTTTTGGTGTAATCCATGTCCTCCAGATTTTTGCGATGAAGAAATGTCATGATGATGAGGGGGCGGTTCTGTCTGTGCGGAACTAGTCTAGCTCCCTATATATAGATTGAACTTCTGGCAGGTTTCAGATATGTTCATCTTTGAATAGTGCGGTTTGATAAGCGTTAAATCTGGAGGTGTGTAATCACTTTGGGGGTTCAGTGTGTCGGATGTTGCATCTAGGGTTGCTGGTGCTCTTTATAGGTCTGGGTGTTTGAAGTTTGGCAGTTTTAGGATTAAGTCTGGAGCTTTGAGCCCGTATTACATTGATCTTGCATGTCTGCTTTCTTCTCCAAAGGAGTTGTGCAATGTTGCGGAAGCTGCGGCAGAGAAGACTAGAAAGATTATGGTTTCTGACAAAATAGATAAGTTGGCTTCAATTGAGCTGAAAGGCGCGTTAATCGTGCCCAGCATTGCCTGCAAAGTGAACCTGCCATGTGTTGTCGTGAGGAAAGAGGAGAAAGCTTACGGCGTAACTGGCAGAATTGCTGGAGCAGAAGTGGTCAAAGGCGAGCATATACTGTTTTTTGATGATGTCGTGAGCGACGGTGCTTCTAAGCTTGAGGGAATTAAGCCACTGGAAGAACTCGGAGCTCAAGTTAAGCATTTGATGGTCGTGGTAGACAGAGAGCAAGGCGGCAGAGAAAGCCTCGAAAAGTTAGGCTATAAAGTTCACGCTTTAGCGAAGATTTCCGAACTGGCTAATTGTCTACTTCAATCCTCATGTATTTCAGAAGGACAAGCCCATGCCGTTTTAGATTATATCAAAAAGTTTAAAGAAGAGCCGTGTTAACGAAAAGAAACTGCGCTAAAACAATGCCATCATTAGTTTTCCTTTACGGTTATTTAAAGTGCGGGATTACCGATTCTGCAAAGAGCCTCATACCACTAAGGGAAGGAAAATCGTAAAATCCAGCCACAATTTTTTGTGCACCAGCCTTACGGTATTGTTCTATCTTTTCTATGCATTGCGCCGGAGTCCCGATAAGACACGCTAGCTTTTCTAGTGGCTTGCCCATCGAACGAATCAATGGTTCAGCTAGTTTTTTAACTAGCTCTTCATTTTCTGCTATTAAGGCGCAACCGCTTCCGCCGTAAGCCACTCTTAGTTTTAGAGGGGCTCTTCCAAGGTGTTTCATTTTTTCCTTAATCTCTCTTACACCGATAGCCAGTTGCTTTGGCATGGGTAAAACTGGTATCCAACCATCACCTATCTCGGCAACAACTCTTCTAATGACCCCAGAGTTCCCACCAATCCACACAGGGGGATGGGGTCTTTGAAGTGGTTTTGGCTCTAAAGTAGCATTTTTAAGTTGAAAGTATTTTCCATCAAAAGACACACTATTTTCTGTCCAGAGCTTCTTCATTATCTTTATAGCTTCTGTTAACCGTTCAATTCTTTTTGAATGATTATCCCAATCAAAGCCAAAAGCCACATGCTCTTCCTTAAGCCAGCCAGCGCCTATGCCTAGCTCAAGTCTCCCTTTAGAAATGTTGTCTAGTGTTGAAGCCATTTTAGCCAACAGTGACGGATGGCGAAACTGATTGCAAAGAACATAGGTTCCCAATCTAATTTTATGCGTTACTGAAGCCAACGCAGACAAAACCGTCCAAGCCTCTAACCCGTAAGGACGACCCGCAGGTGAGATAAAATGGTCAGAAAGCCACACTGAGTCGTATCCTAACCGTTCAGCTTCCCGTGCAATGAGCAAGAAATTATCCCAGCTAGCACAAGTAGCGGTAACATGAAGAACTATGCCAAACTGCATCCGAATCACAGAGCGTGTGCCTCTTAACTTTAACTTAAAACTACTTGCTTCACATATTATAGCTTATTGAATGTTTAAGTATGTACCAAACGTTTATGTGATTTTTCGATTTGAATCATGAAGACAAGAAACCTTAAATGAGAGAAAATCCGAGAGACAAGAGTATTGAAGACTTGTGGAGATACACTATGGAAAACATTGGGGATGAAACACCTAAGAAAGGAAACAGTTCATACTTTTCTTCATTTTTAACCAGAATTGGCGGAGTTTTCTTGGCTCCCGACGTCACCTTCAACCAGATTATTGCAGAAAAAATTCGGTTCTGGGAGCCCTTCATTCTTGTTCTTCTACTGGTCGGAATCCAAGGAGCCATTTTCGCTTCTTTTGCTTATAGAGTGCTTTCAGCCATCATAACCGCCATCAGCCCTATTATTGGTGAAGCACCTCTTGGTTTTCTCGCCATTATTCCATGGATCATTTTAACTTTGATGGTTGTGGCGACTTTGATTTTCTGGGTTATCGTCGCTGGAATTGCACACATAAGTGCAAAGTATATCTTTAAGGGTAATGGCTCTTTTATCCAGTTGATGAAGCTTTATGGATACTCGTTTGTTCCCTGTAGCTTAGTAATCTTGAGTACTGTTCTTTTTGGGATAAGCTGGGCTGCTTGGCCCCTTTCAATATTTCTTAACATTGTGACGACTTTCTGGATTGTCCTTTTGATGGCTGTTGCCGTCAAGCATAACTATGGCATTGACATCGGGAAAGCATTTATTTCATCTTTCATTGGGCCGATGGTAGTTTTGCTGATAATAGTGAGCATCTTTTGGATTTGGATTTGGCTTATAATAAGCTCGTTTGCAGGAGGGTTCGCTTAAGATGCCAACAGCGAGAACAGTTTTAGGTGGAGTTTTCATTGCAATCTTGTTTATCGGTGTCGTTTATGCAGCGGTCTCGCCTGTGCTTCAACCAATAAGTTTTCCACGCCTTGAGATTCCAGGGCTTGGTATAGAAGGTGAAAAAGTTGTGGATAAATATAGTTTGGTCAAAGGAACAAATGTCTCTGGCATAGTGAAGTTTGTTGACTTAAACGTCAGTCTGAAATTTGGCGGAATCAACTTGCTCTCTTCCAACAACCCAGATTTGGCTTGTGGCATTAGCTTCGAACGCAGCGTTAATGCCTCCGAGCTTGAAGCAGACTACGGTGAGTCAAATGGAGAGCAAGTCTTACACGTTGACGTATATGGCGAATCTGGAGGACTTAATCTTACATTGGGAAACGGCTATCAGTACAATGGAACTTTTGGTTTAAGAATTGGAGGTGTAATGGTCGAGTTAGGACAGTACGCTAACATCAGCAAATTTGCTGTTTTCATAAAATATATTGGCGGTTTAAACCTGAAAATAAATAGTGGAGCTTCATTTGAAGAAATTGATTTAAGCGTAGACATTGGAGGACTGCAGTTAACTGTTGATGCTGACAGCTTAAAGAGTAATGGAGTAATAAACGCGGGTGTTAACATCGGTGGGTTCTCCATGAGCGTAGATGTTAACACGAACGAAGTCGGAGTCAGCTTAGACGCGACGGTTGATTTGGGCGCACTAACCGTTAACCATGCTGACTTTAAGGGACAAGTTTCCGAAACAAGCTGCTCAGTTAAGACTATAAATTATGCTACGGCAACGCACAAGTTAGATGTCAAAGCTACGATGGGGCTTGGCGGATTAACACTCCAGAAAAGCATACAATACGGATTTCCGGGCATTCAGGCATAGGAAGAGCTTGCCTTTTAGTTACCGACTAAATTCTTTCATCTAAATAGCAATAGCCTGCATCGACCTTTTTCTGCAATTCCTCAGCCCATTTACCAACGCTCATAGCTTTAATTTTCTTCAATCTCTCTAATGCATGAGGCCCGTACTTTTGTAATTTTTCACATGTTTCCGTTTCAGCGCATTCAACGCATGTAGTGTAGGCTTTTTGTTTGCAGCATTCACGAATTGCACAGTCTGGTGGTCCGCCGCCCATTATGCACCCGGGGCATTCACCAAACATTTTGACGAAGCCATCTAGAACGTTTTCAAATTCCGTGTAATGTTCGAACGCTGGTTCCCATTTCGCCAATTCTGAAGTAAATTTGTCAAAGCCATAAGCGCTTATAACCTTCCGTAGATTTTCGACCGCTTGCTTTATCCTTCCTTGGTATATTCCACAAGCACCGCAATATAAGCCACAATATCCTATCATATTTTTAGGAGCATTAGCCAATAATTAAGCACCTTTGGCGTAGGGCTAAACATTAGTTTGTAATAAACCTTTGCTTAATCAGATAGATGAAGATATAACCCCAAAATTCGTTAGTAATGTGCTTAGGATTTTCTGTGCAGCTTGTTCTGGAGTGTGCCGTGTAGTATCTATGATTATTTCTGGGTTTAGAGGAGTCTCGTAAGGTTGTCCTATGCCCGGCACGGTTGGAGCCTTTCCTTCCTTTGCCCGAGCATAAATTTGTTTTGGCGCCTGGAAGGTTTTCCCTCGTCTGGCTTCACGTTCCATGCAAACTTCTAATGAGCATTCAAGGTATGCTTCTATGAAGCGGGAGATCTGTTTTCTTGCGTTTTCTCGGTAGCGCCTTAAATTTCCAGTGGCGTCGATTACGACGTTTACGCCGTTCTGTGTTAATAGTTTGGCAATATAAGCAAGCGTGGCATAGACTGTGTCGCGTTCCTCAAGCGAGTAGGTAGGCTTAGGAGTTAAAACCTTACGCAAAGCATCCGAAGCCAAAAGCTGTGCGTGAATGCCTTTTTGTTTAAGAAGTTTGAGCAAAGCCTTGGAAACAACGGACTTGCCGCTGCCGGGCAAACCAGTAACCCAAACGCACCAACCGCTCTTTGCCATGAAGCACGCTTCCTAGATTACCATTTATATTCATGCGCAAATTCTCTTAAAAATTCATAGTCTTGCAGCTTGAACAGATGACTTTTGCAAGTGCAGTCTGATGAACCGAAGCCCTTTATCGGAACACCTCTTTTGCTTAGTTCCTTCGCAATTTTGCATTCTTCAGGTCTTTCCGCTGTCTTATGGAAAACTTTCAAAACTTTTACAAATTCATTCCCAAGTAGATTGTCTATGTGCCAAAATTTCCGCTTAGCCTTTCTAAGATGCCGCTCTATCCGTTTTTCTAGGTTGTTTTGGGCAGAACCTACATAAGCGTATAAGCCCTTCTCAAAATTTATGCACCTCAAAGTGCCAACATTAACGCTAATGTCCTTACGAACAAAGATTGCTAAAACATAAACGCCTTTCACTATACTCATCCATTTAAGAATTGCTCTGTTTATACCATTTCAAAATTTCCCCAACTGCCCTCTCAGAATAGCCCATCTCTCTAAGCGCTTTCTTCAAATCCTCAATGGATTCAACACCCAAATGCAAACACCACAGATAACAAGGTTTATCTTCAAAACTATTTATTCTTTAATCTCCCTACAGTGGTCAAACCATGTCAAACCAAAACCTACTCCGTTACGTAGCCTACTGCGGCTTGTACTGCGGTTTATGCGCCCAAAGAAACCGCATACCACAACAAGCACGCCAACTGCAAAAAACCCTACACGAAGAAGGCTTTGATGACTTCTATCAATATGTGCCTGAAATGAGAGAGGTTTTTCCACCGTTTTGGCAGTTTCTACAAGAGCTGGCAACATTTGATTGCACATGCAGAACAGGAGGAGGCCCACCAGACTGCAAAATCCGTCAATGTGCCAAACAAAAAGCTACAGAAGTCTGCCCACAATGCATGGAATACCCATGCTCACACATCCAAGCCCTAGCAGAACACTACCCAACATTAATCCAAGACGGCAAGCGCCTACAAATAGTCGGCTTAGAAAAATGGATTAAAGAGCAAGAAGAAAGAGTTAAACGTGGTGTGGTATACGCCGACATACGCTATCCATGGGAAACCTAAACTTTTCTAATGTACAAATTCACATTTTCCAACGCAAATCGTTCAAACTGTAAAACATTTTTAACAAAGTTCAGAAGCTTCATTCGAACATCTACGCTGAGGTTGGGATACCAGATAGGCGAAGCCACAACCAAACCACGCCAAGCATAAAAGGGTTGAACAACCTCCAAAATCTCCCGGTCACCAGTCTTCTTTAGATAATTTTCCCAGAAAAGCCTAAACAACTGTTCAAAAACCCCTGTCAACTCGCCATACTTTTGCAGAGAATAAAAGATGTAGTTGATTGTCATTGCTGTAACGTCATCAGCTGGGTCACCCCATTCGCCTCTGCTGCGGTCTAAAACTGTGAAGTCTGCGCCTTTGCGAAACATCACATTCCAGGGGTGAAAATCTCCATGCACTTGACTTAGCCTGTGAGCCATGCGTTTAAGGTACCAACGCCAAACAACACAATCCCGCTCAACATCAATCAAATAAGACTCCCCAACAAAATCAAGGTCAGGCGGATAACTATCTAGTAGCCCCATGATGCATTCGCCATGTCCAACGAGCTCCCGAACTCTCCTAACATAAAGCCATGGAGCATCCCGCTTAACCTTATGGATTTTAACAAGATAATCGGACAAAGCCAAACAACGCTGTTCATCCAATTCGCTTAACCGCCCAGTTTCTTTCATACGATCCAAATCAAAATGGTAAAGACTACCGTCCACGAACTCTGTTAAAATAAAGAACTCGCTACACTTGCCCAGAGATTTCAAACACTCGTCATCTTTGGCAAATGCACCCACATCTAGAGAACGCACATGTCGCGGCAACTTGTTAAAGGCAGAGTGTTGCCAAAGAAGAATCTGAGCACGGTCAGCGAAGTGGTCATGCCCGAACCCTTCAGAACGCATGGTCTCAAAAACAACCCGTTTAACTTCACCATCGACTTTAAACTCAATAACATACGGAAACCCGTAACCAAAACCCTTTAAATCCGCTGAAACCTCAAATTGCTCGCCAAGCCTCCAAACTCCACAAATTTCCACATTTTCACCGTATAAAGAAGAAAGATACTTGTAAAGAGCATTCTTAGAAATTTTCACAAAACTGCCACTACTCATTTCCTTCACCCTTAGCCCTCAACCATATAATAACATCACGCCAAAGATAAAAAACTAAACTCAATGCGGTACTTAAATATATGAGGAGATTCAGCGAAAACCAGTTAACACCACGGCTAAGGATGTGAGGTAAGAGGAAGTTTCCAATAAACGCTGCGGTTAGCCGCATATAAATATAGCATGTAACACTAACAAGAAAAAGAAAGATGACCTTGTCGAAAGAGTGAGAAGAACTCAACTTTTTCTTAATGTACCACAACACATAGGCAAATCCAACAATAATCAACAAATAAATAACGGCATAAACATAAGTCAAACCAGCGCCTACAAAAAATCTGGAGAAGAAACCAGCCTCATATCTAACAAGCGGATATCCCAAACTTTCCACATATAAAGCGGAAGCAACCTCCAAAATCGCCAAAAAGGGCAAAACCAAAATAAATTTGTCAACACTGTCCAAAGATTTCTCCTCGTACACTCCCATAAACAAGCAGAAAGAAAGCTTTTAAGTTTTGAGAAGCAACAACTTTAAGACATTCCATAAAATTCCCATAACTTGAAAAGCGGTTTAACATGAACATTCTCATTCACGATGGAACCATAATCACAATGCACCACAGAAAAGTAATCCGCCAAGGCGCAATTGCCATAGAAGACAAAAACATAGTTGACATCGGAAAAACCCGTGAACTAAAAAGAAAGTATAGAACAGGCTACGAAAAAATAGATGCAAAAGGCAAAGTTGTCATACCAGGCCTTATCAACACACACCAGCACGCTGCGATGAGCCTACTAAGAGGATACGCGGATGATTTGCCACTTCAAGAATGGCTGGAAAAATGGATATGGCCGATAGAAAAACACATGACCGCCCATGACATTTACGTTGGAGCCTTACTAACAGCAATAGAATCCATAATGAGCGGAACAACAACAGCCAACACCATGTACCATTATATGCCAGAAGAAAACGAGGCAAAAGCGTTCGCAGACGCAGGCCTAAGAGGAGTAATCGGCCACGTATGCTTCTCATGGAGAAAAAACGAAGATAAGAAAGCGCTGGAGGACTTGGCCAAAGACTGGCACAACAAAGCAGATGGCCTAATCCGCGCAAGTGTAGACCCCCATGCGCCATACACTGTTGACCCAGAATACATGAGAGAATTGAAAGACATCAGAGAAGAACTGAGCCAGAAATACGGTTCAGAAAAGGCACCAATAATCTGGCATATTCACGTTGCTGAAACTAGGGATGAACCAGAGAAAATCCGAAAAGCCTTCAACATACAGTTAAAAAACGGAATAATGGAGTATTTAGATTCTTTAGGCGTTTTAGATGAATACGTAATTGCAGCGCATTGCGTAGCGGTAACTGGCAGAGATATGACGATCATGAAACAAAGAAAAGTAAAGGTTTCACATAACCCAATCTCAAATCTCAAACTTGCTTCAGGCATAAGCCCTGTTCAAAAAATGCTACAAAAAGAGATAATCGTTTCACTGGGCACAGACAGCCCCTGCTCAAACAACACAGCCGACATGTTCGAAATCATGAAAACGACAGCCATCCTACATAAAGGAAAAACCAAAAATCCAACACTCCTACCCGCCGAACAAGTTTTAGAAATGGCAACCATGGAAGGAGCAAAAGCATTGTCCTGGGAAAACGAAATAGGCTCAATACAGGTTGGTAAAAAAGCAGATTTAGCAATAATAGACTTCAAAAAGCCGCACCTTTGCCCCCTATACAACGAAGCAAGTCATCTGGTCTACGCGGTGAAAGCGTCCGATGTTGAAACGGTAATAATAAACGGCAGGATAGTTATGGAAGACAGGAAATTGGCAACGCTGAACATCGAAAAAGTTTTGGAATACGTTGAAAAACAAAAAGCAACCTTCTTAGTAAGTTAAACGTAACGTTAAATAATTAAGTTGTAAATTGAGCATAAGAAGAAGGGAAGGTATGAATGGAAAACTCCAAAATTAAAGATGCAACCCTAGCCCAAAAAGGGCACCTACAAACAGAATGGGCCTCAAAACACATGCCAGTTCTGGACCAAATCAAAAAAAGATTCAGCAAAGAAAAACCTCTTAAAGGCTTAACCTTAGGCGCATGCCTACACGTGACAAAGGAAACAGCTGTTCTCGTTGACGCCTTCCTCGCTGGCGGAGCAAAAGTTGCGCTATGCGGTTCTAACCCGCTTTCCACACAAGATGACGTAGCAGCAGCATTAGCGGAAAAGGGTGTTCATATCTTTGCTTGGCGAGGACAAACAACGGATGAATACTATTGGTGTGTGGAAAGAGTGATAGATCAGAAACCTGCAATAACGCTTGATGATGGGGCAGACCTCGTTGGCACAATCCACAGCAAAAGGATGGAAGCACTGTCAGGGATTAAGGGTGGAACGGAAGAAACGACAACTGGTTTGTTGCGATTACGGGCCATGGAAAAAGCTGGGGCACTCAAATACGCGATAATAGCAGTGAACGATGCCTACACAAAATACTTATTTGACAACCGGTACGGAACAGGACAAAGCACTATAGACGGAATTCTGAGAGCAACAAACATTCTTTTGGCAGGCAAAAACTTCGTGGTCTGCGGTTATGGATGGTGCGCCAGAGGGATAGCTATGAGGGCGCAGGGAATGGGCTCGAACGTAATAGTCACTGAGGTGAACCCTCTTAGAGCACTTGAAGCAGCAATGAACGGATTCCGCGTAATGCCAATAGCTGAAGCAGCACTAATAGGCGACATATTTGTGACATCAACAGGAGACATAAACATCATAAGAAAAGAGCACATGCAAAAAATGAAAGACGGCGCTATACTAGCCAACAGTGGGCACTTCAACGTGGAAATAAACATAAAAGACCTAGAAGAATTGGCAGTTTCCAAAAGAAGCATAAGACCAAACTTAGAAGAATACACGCTCAATGACGGAAGAAAACTATACCTTTTGGCAGAGGGAAGGCTCGTAAATTTGGCAGCAGCAGAAGGTCACCCATCAGAAGTTATGGACATGTCTTTTGCAAACCAAGCCCTCTGCGCAGAATATCTAGCCAAAAGCGAGAAAATGACGCCGAAGGTTTACATGGTGCCTAGGGAAATAGATGAAGCGGTGGCCAGACTGAAACTTAACGCGATGAAAATAAAGATAGACGAATTAACAGAAGAACAGAAAAAATATTTGGCAACCTGGGAAATGGGAACAATATAGCAACAAGCCGAAAAGCTACGGTAAACTTTAAAAGGTGTAAAAGACTAACATGGCTTTACATGTGGTGATGCATAAATGGTTAGTAAAGATCAAACAATCGGCGGAATAATATTCACAGTCTGCGTAGTAATAGGCGTACTTTACACCGTTGGGTTGTTCTACCTCGGAGGAACCCCATTTGACTGGAGCATTTCATTTTGGCTTATCGCAATTCCAGTATTCATAGCGTTCATTGCCGTTATGGGCATAGGTGCATGGATAGGATGGACTATGACTACAACGCCACCCCCAAAACCGATTGAAGAGATTACGGGTGAAATAGAAGAGAGGAAAGAAGAAGAGAAAGCAGAGGAAGCAAAAGTAACCGAGGAAACTGTAGAGGAGAAGATAACCAGGAAAAAAGGCGAAAAATAGGCAACATCGTCTATACTTTCATCCTGAAAGAACCTTTTTCATTCATATTTTATTTTAAAGATCAGTGGAGCACCTAGAGAAGGAATAAGTTTCCAAAAGCTTAACAAAAATCCATATTCAAAATTCATAACCGTTTTAATTACTTAGACTTTAACCTTTTTCTTGATCCCTAACAATGGTGAAAAACTTGTATGCAGTTTGGATAAAAATTGATGAAACCCTACCGTGGATTGAACTTAAAAGAACGTACCAAACAAGAAGGGAAGCAAAAGAGGCAGTCGAGAACTTTCTAAACAGCGTAAAAATAAGGTTTGTGAAAGTGCCGGAAAAAAGGATACAGATGAAGGCATTAGCAACGATAAAGCGGTAAGCCTAAGAAGTTTAGAATTTGTATCAGCGTGTTAGACTTCCCTTTATTAGAACCTCCGTTCAAGCATGGGGCTGGCATGTAACACACTTACATTCTTTTAAGGCCGGAAGGTCTTTTTGATGTATATTGCAAATTACGCCCTCAGACCTGACGGCGGCACATATCCCACACAGTTTTTCTATCACACTTTCTATGGGAGCGTCATTTCTTGCTAATGTTTCTGCAAGTTCCGAGACCATCTTCATTGTTTCATCAGATTGCGACAACTCATTGATAAACATCGTTCCTCTGTCGCCTTTGAAATATTGGGTTATGGCTGCAGGGGTTAACTCCATTTTTGCGGATGCATCAATCTTACGCATACTATGTTTTTCTATAAGCTCCTTCATTACTAACACTCTGATCGCTGGAAGAAGATATTTGACTACTGTCACACAAGGGGGTTTCACTTTTATTCCTCTGTTTTATTTTAGTAGTTAAGCTTATATATTTTTAACGGTGTTAAATAAATTTAACAGTGTTAAACGAGGAATGCAAATGCCACAGTTCTACAGAACAGCCTATACCACAAAAGCACAACTCGTTGAATTGGATGAGCTACGACAGCATGAAGAGGTGGACCCCGCTCATCTAAAAGAATTGACGGAAGAAATAGCTTCGGATAAAATCCTGAAGTTTGCAATAGTCGTTGACAAAAACACGAATGTTATCCTCGATGGTGAACACCGTTTCAATGCTCTCAAAGATTTAGGATGCAAAAAAATTCCTGTGGTTTATGTTGACTACAATTCGCCAGACATCGAAGCCCAAGCTTGGAGAAGCGATGAACGTTTAACAAAAAAGGATGTAATAGAAGCTGGCTTAGGCCGAAAGAAACTTCCGCCTATAACTTCAAAGCACGTGATAAAGAATGGCGATAGACTATTGCATATATCAGCAATTGAGAAAAGGGTTAACATTCCGCTAGAAGTGCTGAGGAACAAGGTCGAGCTTATAGACACTAAAAGCGTTAAACCCTCAATGTATACAGAACTTAGGGATGTTTTACCGCTTTACGCTAAATTCTTAGATACGGGAATGGTTGACAAGCCAATAATCGTGGATGAAAAGACCAAAGTTATTTTAGAAGGTCATGAAGTCTTTCAAGCACTCGACCTACTTTCAGCCAGAAAAGCACCAGCTGTAAAGGTTGACATCCTAAAGCTGGAAATAAAATCACTACAGCTAGGTCTTACTCCAGTGACGAAAGAGGCTATAATAGAAGCTGGACTTAAAGGACCTAAAATGCCACCCAAAAGCTTCGAAGTGCTGATAGAACCCCATAAGATAAATATCGCCTTAGAAGAGTTGTTAGCTCCTGAAGAGAGAGACAAAAGAATCCTTAAGGTTTACAACAGCACTCTTGAGTTACTTTATGAAGGATGGCCAACACCTCTGGTTAGGCTTAACTCTCTATCAACCGGCAATAGGGACGTTTGGGCTAAACTAGAGGGGTATAATCCATTTAGCAACAGTGTAAAAGACAGGATAGGTTTCTCGATGATCATGGAGGCTTTAGAGAAGGGAGAACTCAAAGAAGCACTTTATGAAGCTACGTCCACAAATACTGGAATAGCATTAACATCCATAGCAAACATACTTAGAGTAAAGACAAAGCTCTACATGCCCAAGACTATACAGAAAGTAAGCGATATCTACCTTAATGTTCTAGGAGCTGATGTTGTTAGGCTTCCAGTAGGCTTAACCGTAGAGGCAATCGGACAAGTGGATTCTGAAGCAAAAGTCAATAAAGCCACCCATCTAAACCAGTTTGAAAACGATGCAAACTTTAAAGTTCACTTAAAACATACAGCCAAAGAACTTGATGAACAGCTGAGGAGTTTAGGCTTAAAACCTTCATGCATAATTGGTGGTTTAGGAACATCAGGACACATGAGCGCAATATCCTTCTACTTCAAGAACAAATATAAAGAGAATATTAGAATAGTTGGGGTTCAGCCAGCACCAAATGAAGTCATTCCTGGCATAAGAAGAATAGAAACGGGCATGAAATGGTACCATTGGATGCATTTTGATGGTGTAGTGGACGTTAAGCAGACAGAGGCTGTTGAAGGTTCTATCGTGGTCGCAAGAAAAGAAGGACTTTTGATAGGGTTAAGCGCAGGTGCTATAGTCCACGCATTTAATAAAATTGCCAAAGACCAAGGAGTATACGTCCTTATCCTCCCAGATACGGGGTATAAATACGCAGAACAGTTTGAGAACTACTTTACAAGTATAAAGACAAAGTAAATCTAGAAGAATCGTTCGCTGCAGTATCTAGCATTGTTCTATTAGCAGACGGCTTTCTCATCTCTTGCCCATTCCTGATCAATGAACAACATTTGCCGGCAAACTAAGCGACGCTGCGGATGTTTTCTATAATGCCGCCTATACGGCTGAGGTTGCTCATCACAACGTTCATTCGATACGAACTTTTCAGCGTATTGATGATTTGCATTGTTAAAAAACTTGGTCTCCGGACGAAATGATAGAAGGCATCATGGATCATCTGTCTAATCTCATTAAGGGGCACAGCTGTTGAACATAATTCGGAGATCGCTACACCCGTCTCCCAATATTCCTCTCCCTTCAGAAAACCTTTGGCCTCGAATTCATCCCACAGCTCAGTTCCAGGATAGATGCCCAGCACATTGAACTGAGGCAAATCTATCGGAAGCTTTTTTGCAAACTCGATCGTATTCCGAATTTCTTCTCGAGTCTCATCAGGACCTCCCACGATAAAAGACCCTATTATCACATCTATGCCAGCCTTTCTGGCTGCTTTCACAGCAGCCTCAGACTGCTCAGGTGTGGTCCGTTTATTGAAATAGTCTAGAATTCTTTGATTAGCACTTTCAATGCCGAGATAAAGTACTTTACAGCCCGCCAGAACCATCTCCCTAAGCATTTCATAGGAGCAATTGTCAACCCTTCCTTCACAAATCCAATCCATCTCAATTTTTTCTTTTCTCATAGCTCTGCAAAGCTCTATTACCCTTCTTTGGTTCACGGTGAAGCTGTCATCTACAAAGATAAATTGTTCATATCCTTCGCTTGCAAGGAAACGTAATTCTTCCAGCGTGTTTTGGACAGATCTGGGCCTCCAGATGCGGCGGGCGAACTGTGTGCAACTGCAAAATCGGCATCCATAGACACATCCGCGTGAAGAAATGAGGCTAGTGAACTTTCTTGGCGCTAAATTCGCCCCAGCAATAATAGAGTGATACTCAACGTCGATTAACTCACGAGCTGGAAGTGGAAGTGCATCCAGATCCCTTATCAGAGGCTGGTCGGTTGTGGAAATCAAGTTTCCCTTACTTCTGAAAGTAATCCCTTGCACCTTCTTCAAATCGCCTCTGTTCTTTAAGCACTCTGCAAGTTCAATAACTGTATGTTCTCCTTCTCCTCGCACGATGATGTCGACGGATGGATATTTTCTGAGGATTCGCTCAGGATTGAATGTCGCATAATGGTTGCCAAATACTATGGTAACATTCGGGTCTTTCTCTTTCACCTTGTCACTAATCAATGCGGCTGTTTGACCAGAAGTAGCGAAAGTTGAAAAACCCAGAATGTCAGGATTTTCGCCCTCAACCCATTTAGCTGTTTCCTCTGCCGTGAAGCCCCTTGCTGGCTGGTCCAGAAGGGAGACTTCTATGCCTCTTTCTTTGAGAACCGCAGCTAAATACAAAATCCCCAAAGGTGGGAATGAACCAAAAGCTTTTCTCCCTTCACGTTCATCAAGCCCAATATTCGGGCCAGCATTGACCAAAGAGAATTTCATGTCTAGCCCTTCACCTACTTCCAAGTTTCCATATCTTATGCTGACTCTTCATGCATATCTCACTTTCGCGTACCGCCTAGATACAGAGTGATGCACATTCGAACCCAGCTGATCAAACAAAAGGGAATTACCTTTTGCAGTCAATAGCTCCAAGGGAGCTGAATCTCTGTTCATGGTTGCCAAGACCATTTTGGCGCCGGGGAAGGGATTTGAACCCCTGCGAGCCCGAAGGCCCACTGGCTTACTTGCTTCTTTTTGGCTTTGAGACTCGAGGCCAGCGCGATAACCACTCCGCCACCCCGGCGATAGAGACAAATTGTTTTGCTGTCTAAAAGAGTTTCCATTACGTAATTAAGAGTGACGGAAAAAGCCAGTTTTTCTTCTTTTTGCGTTTTTTCGCGTCCCATTCACATAGTATTTTTACGGCTTCATTTGTGACTCTTATGGCGTTTTCTTCTCCCGCCCCTTCCTTAAACTCGTTTCGGCATCTGTTAGCGTAAACGGCACATACGGAGCCTGCTCTTAACCCGTAGAGGCTTGCTAGAGTGTATAGGGTTGCAGTTTCCATCTCAAAGCTTAGTACCCCAGCCTCTTGCATTATGGGAAGCAAGTCCTCCATTTGAGATGCAGGTGCCTTCGTTTGGCGGCTTTGTCCAGCGTAGAAGTCTGCTGTTGTGGCTGTTACGCCAACGTGATAGTTGCTTATGCCTAGGCTTTCAGTTGCTTCAATCAAGGCTAATAAGACCTCGTAGCTGGCCACAGCAGGGTACTCGGGCATAATGTAACAGTTACTTGCATAGTCAAGGCGCACAGCAGCAGAAGAAATAATCAGGTCCCCGCAGTCAATGTCCTTCTGTATTGCACCAGTGCTTCCGACACGAATAAAAGTGTGCACGCCTATGCGAGCAGCCTCGTTAACAACGATAGCCATGCAAGCTGGACCAATGCCGCTTGACAAAGCGGAAATCGGAATACCTTTGTATTTGCCTGTAAAACTGCGGAACTCACGATGACAAGAAACTTCTTTGGCGGAATCCCAAAAACCAGCAATCTTCGGAACGCGGTCCGGGTCGCCTGGAACAAGCAAATACTCAGCTAAGTCGCCTTCTCCACATGCGATGTGATACTGTTTGCCACTAGAATATGTTGGGTGCACCTTATCACCATAATCAAGGTTATGTACGCAGCATTTAATAAAAGCTTAAATTTGGAAAAGCACTCTTGCCAAGAAAAAGCCGCAAAGAATAAGATAAAAGTTGCAGCAATTCTTGCCAAATTATAGTCTTTTCGGCACCGCCAGATCTGCTACGTCTACACTGTGCTCATAGATTTGCCGCAGAAATGAAGCAGTAGCCAAAATCTGCGGTACAATATCAAGGGATTGTGCTCTTGCAACTTTTTCGATGTTAGCGAATGTTTTTTCGATTTTCTCTCGCATACCCCGCACGCTCTCTGCTAGGGCTACGTCACCACTTAAGAAAGCCTTCAAAGCGTTTTCATGAGCCTCGAAACAAGCCATATGAAAATCCACAAACAACTTTCTCAAACCTTCAGCTAGTTTCGCACCCTTCAATTCAACCGTCTTTAATGCCACCCGCACACACTCATCACCGATGGCCTCCACCAAACTTGCTGCCAAACGGTAATCTAAACACTCAATAGGCCTTACGCCAAGCTTCTCACTTAAGCTCGGATTTTGAACTATCGTGCGCAAAATGCGAACCAAAAGGAAGTAAAGCCTGTTACTCTCGTCATCCCGAGCGATGACACCCTTCGCCAGCTGCAAATCTCCATCAACAAGAGAGTTGACAACATCGCGATGCATACCAGCAACAATTGCATAGTTTCTGCGCAGAATCTTCTCGGGCGGAAAACCAGAAGGCTCTAACAAACATTGCAAAGCGATGCCAGAATAATCCTCCTCAACAATCTCCAACCCAATTAAGCGGCTAACTGTCTTCTTGACGGTGTCCCGCACCTCAAAGCTAATACGCTCCTTCGCCTCAACATGAATAATGTCAAAACCAAGCAGATACTTGCCTAAAATTTCACGGCTTAAATATGGTCCAGGCTTTAAAGTAATAGTGCGAGGAGAAGGCTCGGCACCATATTTAGGGTCGATAAGGAGCTTACCATCACTAGTTTCATTAATAGCCACCACTGAGCCCCGCTGCAAACCATAGCGGTCGGCCCAAGCCCTTGGCAAGCAAACAAAAAATGTTCCGGTGGGGGTACGTTGCACCTTGCGTAATTCACTCATCCACATCACCATACCCAATAAGGCAATATTTGAAATCGAGTATTAACGCATCTAAATAAAAATCCAATATATAAACTTAGGCGTGTGTGTTAATAATTGAAAATGAAAGGCATAATTGGTATAGACTTGGCTGGAAAACCAGAAAACCCATCAGGATGGGCTCTATTGAAAAATAAAACGGCGAAAACGAGCTTAGTTTATACAAACAGTGAAATTTTGGAAGACATCATTAGAAGCAAACCCATACTCATAGCAATCGATGCACCATTTAGTCTTCCAAAAATTGGGCTTCTAAGAAAGGCGGACAAAGAAATGATAAGAAAAGGATATCGCGTTTTCCCACCGGACCTTCCATCAATGAGAAGTCTTACATTGCGTGCCATGAGGTTAAATACGTTAATAGCAGAAAAAGGATACAGAACAATAGAAGTGCATCCAACATCAACGCGAAAAGCCTTAAACATACCATTAAAAGATTGGAGCACTATCCAAAAAATCCTAGAAAGCATGGGCTTAAAAGGAGACATAGAAGCGCACCCTTTAACAACACATGAAATCGACGCTATAACAGCAGCCCTAACAGCCTATCTCCACATAAAGAAACAAACAGAATCCATTGGAGATGAAGAAGAAGGCTACATAACCATCCCGAAAAAACAGGATTGGAAGGCACTCAAGATATGAGCGAAACAGAAAAACTTCAAAGAGCCGTGGAAGCAACAATTGCCGCAGGATACCAACTAAACAGAGAGGCCTTCGAATTCTTAAGCATAATCGCTGCAACAGAAGACCCAGTAAAAATCATAAGCAGGGCTCTACAGAAGATGGGAGACCTGAAAGAAAAGCCATTGTTTATTGAGAGAAGTTTCTTGGAAGAGCTGGTGAAAGAGGCAGAGCCATCAAAAGAAATAATTCAACAATTGCCGGAACCGCAAATAGTTGAAGGAAAAAGTGTTTTCCATCCTTACGCAAAAGAAGTTGAAGCAAGCATTAACATAATCGAAGATCCAAGCACCAAACTAAGTTCGGAAGGAACAATGGAAGATTATTTAGAATACTTCCGTGACAGGTTCAAGCGAATAGAAAAACTGTTAAGGCAAAGGATTGACGTTAAGGCTGCGGCTTCGATCATAGACGCTTTAAAATCTCCACCTAACACGAGATTAAAAATAATTTGTATGGTTACGGAGAAGAGAGAGTCAAAACAGCGAATAATATTGACAGTTGAAGATCTACAAGCAAACGCTACGGTTCTTGTGCCGCAGAACGCTCCAGAAGAGCTCCTGAAAAGAGCACGATTACTTTTGCTTGACCAAGTTGTCTGCTTAGCTGTTGTAAAAACAAGAAGCAATCTCCTAATAGCTGAAGATATAATCCTGCCCGAAATAAGTCAAAAGGCTCAACACAAAGCTCCGTTGCCAGTTTATGCCGTTCTTACCTCAGACATGCATGTAGGTAGCACAAAATTTCAGGGAGAAGTGTTCAACCGCTTCATCTTGTGGCTTAATGGCAAGTATGGAAACGAGAAAATGAAGGAAATAGCAAGTCACGTCAAATATGTTTTGATAGCGGGCGATGTTGTCGATGGTATAGGAGTTTATCCCAATCAGATAAAGGAATTAGCAGTAAAAGATGTGCACAAACAGTATAGGCTTGCTTCAAAGTACATCGAACAAATACCAGACTATATAGAAGTCATAGTGATACCTGGAAACCACGACGCACCCAGAAAAGCCTTGCCTCAACCTGCAATATCCAACGCCTTTCTAAAAACGCTCCAAGAAACAAGAAAAGTCTATTCCCTCGGAAACCCATGTTTACTTAGCCTTCACAATGTAGAAGTGCTACTATATCATGGTCGCAGTTTAGACGATATAATCTACACGGCTCCTGGCATGGAGCATCCGGAAAAGGCGATGAAGTTGCTGTTACAAAGTCGCCATTTAGCGCCGGTATACGGTGGAAAAACAATGTTGTCGCCTGAAAATAGAGACTTCCTAGTTATAGAGCATGTTCCAGACATTTTCCATTCTGGTCACGTACACGTGCTGGGGCATAGCAATTACCGTGGTGTTTTAGTAGTTAATTCGGGTTGTTGGCAGGAACAAACAGAGTATATGCAGAGACTTGGTTTAGCTCCAACACCGGGGAAAGTTCCTGTGGTAAATCTGCAAACATTAGAAGTTACGGTTATTCCGTTTGATTAAGAGATACCACGTGCAATTAATCGTGCAACGCGTATTGGTTCAGGAACTCGACCGCAAATGGACAACGCCCGTATAAGGTTACAAGCCGACTTGATGCCTACACCAACAGCTTCAACGTATATTGGTGGTTCATCAGCTAAGGTAGCGACCTTAAAAACTGAACCTAATTTTTCAAAGACTCCCCAACGTATTTCCCAGTCTTTAAAATGCTTTTTAAGGGCCCGTTTCACTGCTTTGTTGTCTGGTTTTTCCCGTGATATTATGATAATTGGTTTCCCGAACTTTTCAAGAATTACCGTTGGGTCGATAAGGTTAAAACCTGCAAAGGATACGCCAGCAAGCAGAACAGCGGCGAATTCCCACCTATTTAAGAGCTCAGTAAGCTTTTTTGTTGCATCCAAACCATCAACGGTTATTCTCGCAACTTTTACGCTTTCAATTTCCACGCCTCTAAGCAAGACTGCTGCAAGGATAGCCTTTCTTGTTATACCCTTCTGGAAACTCCCGTCCTCAACTCCCACCACGGGCATGTTTCGAAAGGCATTTTGGTTCGTAATCGACCAAACGTCCAAGTCTGCCATCATCCGCGAAAACATCTCTAATAAGAGTACGTGGTATCTCCAGTCTAATCTTTTTTGTGCGTCCATATCTTCCCATGCTTATGACTTTAGCATTCAATAACCCCATAGAATCAAGTTCGTTCACTAAAGTGCTTAGGCGGCGTTGCGTTAAGGGCGTAACACCGGATTCTACACAAACTTCATTGTAAACCTCGTAGATTTCGCCAGTAACTGCATTGTGAATACTTGCCTTATTTAAGTGACATACGCTCAAAATTACCAGTTTTGAATGCAATGTTAGATTTCTAAGAGCCTCAACAACCCGGTTGCGTTCAATGTGCTTTTCAGCCTCTCTAACATGCTCTTCAACTACAATATTTGCATCGCTTCGTTCTGCAATCTCACCAGCAACACGTAGCAAATCCAAGGCTCGTCTAGCATCACCATGCTCGGCAGCCGCTAAAGCAGCACAGATACTCAAGGCTCCATCAGAAAGAACACCATCATAAAAAGCTGAGTTCGCCCGCTCAAAAAGAATATTCCGCAGTTCACCTGCATCATAGGGTCTAAAAACAATCTCTTCCTCACTAAGTGAGCTTAAAACACGCGGATCAAGAAACTCTTTTAGCCGAAGATCATTGGATATACCAATAATTGATACCTTACTTTTGTGCAAAGTTTCATTTATCCTTGTTAACTCGTAGAGGAGACCGTCACCACGCACTTTTATTAGCGCATCTACTTCATCCAAAGCCACAATAAAAATATTTTTTGACTCATCTAAGCCGTTCCTAAACCTATCAAAAACTTCGCCAACAGATAACCCTGTAAACGGAACAGAAATGCCTATGCTTTGGCACAAACTTGCAAATACACGATATTCAGACCCAGCCATTCGGCAATTAACATAACAGAACTTAACTGGCGCGTGATATTCTTTTGCCGTCATCTCTAAATGACCAAGAACATATTTTGTTACAGCTGTCTTTCCTGTACCAGTTTTCCCATAAATAAAAATGTTAGAGCTTCTTGCACCCTTAAGAACAGGCGCAACCGTTTCACCAAGCAACCTAATCTGTTCTTCTCTATGTGGCAACCTATCAGGCAAATAATCATGCCGCAGGACTTCTCTATCCCTAAAGATCCTTGAACTTTTAACGAACTTTTGAAACACATCGTCTAGTATATTTTTGTTTTCCATGAGCCCGCCCTCTTTTTCAAAGTAGCACCTTTCTCTTCCTAACAGAAAAAATAAGTTATGCCATACAGAAAACTAAATTCGCAACACAACATTCCTAAAAGCAAACTCATTCCCCTCTATTAATCTAAATAAAAAACTTCAGACACACCCCAAAATTTCCACTGGAACTCTGTTACTTCCTTTAAGAATAGTATAGTTTCCAGGTAAAAAGGAAAATACTCTGAAAGCTAAGATTAAAAGAACATATAAAAATGATTATGGTTAAAGATTTTAGATAACTATTTAGAAAAATTACAAATTGCAATTGCGAGATGTTATGCCTTCATTTTTTCCAGAGGAAATGAAGGGGGGCGCTTTTTGCATTTCTTCAGTCTGCTAATCCAGGCTTTAGCGTCTAATGTCACCATCTTCTTTTACTTTTTAACTTATAGGGGTTATAATAGCTTCTTCTTTCTTCTGATAATCCTTCTTTATTTTGTTCACATTTTGTGAAACCCTTGTAAAATTAACTCAATTATGTCTCTTTTTTCCATTTCTTTGCCTTTTATTGACTATTTTCTGTCGCTTTCTTGTGAAAAAGACACCCCTTTATTTCTACTGGAGTTATACATCTAAATGTATTTTTATTTCTGTTTAACTTTTAGAAAGAGTGTGAAGCTTGTAAAAATAAAAAAGGTGGAATTTTCTGCTCTTTACCTGAAATCTCCAAAAAAACGCCTTTTTTACGATAGGCCTTTCGCCATAATACCTATAACTTGTGAACTGTAAAGTTGTGAACACCATTGTACTGGTGTTCACTTAAGGATGCCTGCAAGAAAAATACGTGTTGAGCTATTCGATACGGAAGGTAATCGGTATACGATAGCCTTTGAAGGCCAGATAACTAGAGAGAAGGCTCTACACCTTTTGGATCTTGTTGAACTGCTGGGCGGGATGCCGAGCGGTGGAAGCAACCCCGGAGTTACTGCCGCGACTAATAATGAACTTTCAAAGTATGATAAGGTTCGCTTATGCATCCAAAAGAACTTTCCCGTGGTTTGGTTTTCCTCAAGGGATGTTCGGTCAGTTTTTGAACAGGAGTTTAAGGAGCCCATAAGCTTGAGCACCGTAGCGACGTACCTCGCTAGGATGGCAAGTAAGGGAATCCTCTTGAAGGCAGGGGCTTCTAATAACCTAAAATACAAATTGGCTCCAAGTTTTCCGCAAACCACACTTAGACAGCAAATACCTTAATGACGGCAATACCTTTGAACCGAAAAAGGATAATAAGCAAACATACCTAATTTAAAGGGTACACTGTAAATTGGAATTTCATTTGGAGGTAACCACTTCTAATGAGCGATAAAATCAAAGAAGACTTGTCCGAGATGACGAAGAAACTCAGTTTATACGTAGATAAGGGGCAAGTGCCGTACTCTGCGGAAGTAAGGGAAGAACCAGTAATTGCCATTAAGCCAGACGCATCCAAAATTAAACCTCTAAAGAAGATAAGTAATTATGAGGGACAATTTTTGGCGGTTGATTGTTCAACGAGAACTTTGAAGAGAGCAAACAATTGGGGCGTCTACCTCATGCGTACAACGTATGCCTCTGTTAAAGGGCGTAATGTTGATTGGGGCTATTATGAGAAAATATGCACGGTTGTTGGAGACGCGCATGTACGTATGCGTTTCTTGCAGGACTTCAGAATTGAGATGGAAAGCCAAATCGCCTTAAACCTTCTCTCGGACAAATTGCACGGCGTATATGGGGGTATACGTCGTATATACCTCTTCCTTGATGGTGGTGGCTATTTCGGCGGAGAAAGAAAATTCAGAGTGTCACTCTATGAGAAATGTGAAAAGGATAGAATCAACCTTCTCGCTATCAGCAAAAATTCACCTTTACTACATGATGAAAAAGGAAGGGATTTTATAGCTACGACGTATATGCTTTCTCCTTATAGTGTTTGGTTTTATCACCCCATTTTAGAAGCCGACAAAGACAAGCATCTATATGGTGACATATCTATTGTTAAGTTGTGTGAAGAGAGTTCCCGCATCTTCCGCTGCGATATAATGGCGTACTTAACGAGCCATGAAATAAGTGAGATACTCTCTCCGCTCACTTTCATTTCAGAGGATCCTCGATGCCTTGGGTATCCAATTCCTCTCTTCCTCGCTCACAAGTTTTCTGTTCCGTCTGACGCTATGCTTCTTCATTATCATGACCAGATTGAGAACGTGCTCAAAGAAGCAGGATTATTGAATATACTCCGTAAAGAAGAATTAGCATGTAGCTTCCCTGACGAGCTTCACGGAGTAAAATACGCGTTTGATTTGGAGTGGGTGGAACGTGTCTGAGTCTATAGGGTTTGTGTGCGGGGCAGAAGGAGACAGAGTCTCTTTTTTTATAAACCCTGGAATCAATCTTTCTTTTGGGCAGATTGTTCGAATAGACTCTGGTGAAAGAAGCTTCTATGCAAGGGTTGTTAATGCCCAAAGTAGCTCCACCCTGAAGGTAACTGAACAACTTCGAGAAGCGGAGGGTAAGGAAGTGTTTGGTCCATACTCTAGCTTTCGAAGCGTGGGGGCGATTCTCTTTTTAGAAAGGAGAGAAGGCAAAATTCGTTCTCCAACTTTTAACCCAAATTACAGAGACAAAGTTTACACTGCCAGCGAAGAAGACTGCTCCATCCTCAAACTCTCAGGAGAACTGGAAGTGGGGTGTCTCCGCTCTGGAGAGCAGCTATTGGGTTCGGCTGGAATAAACATTGAAGCAATACCATTAATGATGGGCATGTTTGGGATGACCGGCTCGGGGAAAACAAACACCGAACTAATTCTGAACGCCCAGATCATCGACAACAGCCCTAAAACAGTCGCCCTTATTTTTGACTTTGCTGGTCAACTCCTTGAAGGAAAGGGAATAAAGCCGCAAAAAGGCCTAAAAGACCATCCATTGTTCCACAGCAAAGTCCAATATTATTCCGCTAGAGACGGAAAAATGACAGTGGGCTTATACACGATCACTCCGGAGAAGCTCATCACACTTTTTCCTGACATAGGTCTTCCTCAGTTGAGACTTGCTCGAAAACTCTTTAAGAAGCTGGGCAAGGTTTGGATTGAAGAAGTACGGGAAGTTTATGGCACAGAAGGATACACTGGGGTAGGTCGCCTAGCAGACTACAAAATGAAGCACGTCATTGAAGCCCTAATGCTCAAGTTATCATCACTCTCCTATGATCTCTTTCCTGCATCTGATTACAGTTTTGTTGACAGCGTCACTCAGAACATATGCAAGAGGATAACCTGCCTTGTAGACATCTCAGGGGTAAGCTCTGAGGAACAGAACAAAATCACCTGTCTCACGGCTTCAGCGGTTGCACAGCATTATAAATACATGTGGGAAGAAAATTACGAAGAATGGAAGAATCTGCCCACGCTTCTTATAACCCTTGAGGAGGCACATGAATTTTTGGATCCAAATAAGCCCAGGACAATATTTTCCGACATTGCCCTGACATATCGTAAATATAGGGTTGGGCTTAATGCCGTGACGCCGCGGCCATCTAGGATTAACTTTGATGTCTTCGCTGAGTTGTGGACAAAAGTCATCATGAAGACAGAGCTACGGAAAGATAGAGCATACTTAACCGAAAACACGCCTTATCTGGAGTACAGCGATACTGAAATAAAAATGCTTGACGTTGGCGAGGCGCTATTAATATCTGAACCAAAAATCAAGTTTGCTGTGCCAATTAAGGTTACACATTATCCAGAATATTTAGACGAAAGGGGACAAAAGGACTATGGTCTCCCTGAGTCGCAGCAACTTTCTGACATGGAGAAGCGCCTTAAAAGATTAAGCGGGCAAGAACCGGCTTCTTTATACTGATTCAGTTGTTTTGCTCTCCACCTTTTTCAAAAGTTTCTCCATCTCCTTCTTAACACTGTATTTAAACGGAATCTTACTCGTATCTCTTTCCAAATAACCCTCCTCGTAGAGCTTCTTCATCAACCTCGCCGTATGCTCTCGGCTAAGCTTGATTCTTTCCTTAATTTCTGGCGCTGTCTTAGGGCCTTCCGAGGCTAGCATCCCTAGTACAGAGACCTCAGTTTCAGTCAATGGAGCTAAGGCTTTCTCCCTTTTTATGGGTATTACTGCCTCAACCCTTGCTTCTGGAACCTCTAAGAACTGTCGGGTTTGTTCCTCAATACTAGAAATTTTTGCAACCAACGTTTCCTGCGATGCCACCGCATCACGCACTCTCTTATCAACATCATCCAACCTTGCTAACATCCTCTCTCTATCTTCCACATCAGCAATATTAGCTTCCAAAATATTCAATCGCTTATTGGCGTCTTCCACCTTGTTTAGGGCCTTATCACTTTTCGAAGCAACAGCCTCAACCTTATATACAAGAGACTCAAGCTTCTCACTCTCCTGCTTAAGTTGCCTATTAAAACTCAAAACTATGTCTTCAACAACTTCCCTCGCCCCATTGTATTCTTTTTGAACCCTGCGAAGTTGCCTGTAGTACTCGACCGCAGCGCCAACAGTTATAGCAAGCAAAATGCCCAAAAGAGTTAGCAAAATCTCAGCCATGTGAAGCACCTCTGTGATTCATGTGTGAGCGTGTGTGATTCAAACATGTTACATCACATATCACAGTTTTACCATGAAAGATTTAAAGATTATGGTAACTAACATGCTTTAGGGTTCCTATGACGTCACACATCACAACGACCTCAGAAAAAGGTACTCGTATGGACGGGCATTTATGCTTTACGTAAACGCTTCTTTTTTAGTCTATTTTTAGATTTCCGGCATTTTTCTATGTTATAATCTGTGTATGCACCTACATTTCGGATGTTCTATACTCTAATGTGACCTGTGACGTCACACTATGCCTTCCGACGGATTTGCAAGTTGTTTTAGTCTTGTTTCGAGTTCTTCTCTTAGCATTCCGATGATTTTCAGGTGTTCGCTTGGTTCTCCGCTTTTATTTGGTATGCTTTTGTATGCTTCCAAGTAATCATGTAATTTGTTCGCTATTTCAAGATAGGGGTCTAAAGTTGTGCTTTCAAATATCCCTAGGTATCCTAAGAGCAGTACGGTGTAGATGGCTTTTATGACGTTTTCTTTTGCCTGTTTTAAAGTTCTGTTAAAGGCTCCGCGGCTTATTTTTGCCTTTGTTAGTCGTAACCTGGCTTTTTCGTCGTATTTTAGCGGTTTACTTGATATATTTTCGGATAAAATGTCAATAAGTAATGTTTCGAGCTGTGTTTTCGTTAAATGACTATTTTTGGCGAGTATTTTTGTAATAGGGTCGCTTAGCGAACCCATTATTAATGATTGGATGCTTTCTTTTTGTTTCAAACTTTTCTCTCCGCGGTTATTTGGAATGGATACAACTTTGTATACCGGCTAGCTTTTAAGAGTATCTAATTTTCATGTTCTTGTAACTGATTTATTAACGTAAACATTTTATGCTAAGGGAATCAATGCATTATGAGGAGTATATCATGGGTTCAGGCTTTAAACCCGCAGAACGGCTAAAACTTATAAAACCCTCTGGAATCCGCCGCTTTTTCGCAGTAGCCGAAGAAATGCCGGATTTTATTAACTTGAGTGTTGGTGAACCTGATTTTACTCCCCCAAAGCATGCTTTGGATGCTGGTTGGCAAGCGTCAAGAGAAGGCAAGACGCATTATGCTCCAACTAATGGTTTTGCTGAACTTCGAAATGCTTTATCTCAGAAGGCCTACCATGATTATGGTCTCAGCTACGACCCAAACTCCGAAATATTAATAACAGTTGGCGGAACCGAGGCAATTTTCTTAGCGCTATTAGGCTTAGTAAATCCTGGTGATGAAGTTCTAATTCCAGATCCGGGATTTGTGTGCTATGAGCCGGGAGTTTTGTTAGCTGGGGGAGTTCCTGTTCACGTTCCTTTACTAGAGGAAAAGGAGTTTAAACCCTCTATTGATGATGTGATGTCACTTATCACGAGCAAGTCACGTGTGATGATTCTTAACTACCCGAATAACCCTACTGGTGCTGTCCTTTCTTATGATGAGGTTGCTGCTTTGGCGAAAATTGCTGTTGAACGTGACTTGATTGTGATTTCCGATGAGGTTTACGAGAAGATAACTTATGATGACGCCAAGCACTATTGCCTCGCAACTTTTCCAGGGATGAGAGAACGCACACTGGTTGTCAATTCTTTCTCCAAAACTTATGCTATGACTGGTTTGCGGGTTGGATACATTTACGGACCGAAAGAGCTTATTTCTCCTCTTTGGCTTGCACATCAGTATACTGTTGCTTGTGTAAATAGCCTAGCGCAATATGTTGCACTGGCAGCATTAAGAGGACCGCAAGATTTTGTTAAGGATATGGTTCGTGAATTTGACAGGCGACGACATTTAGTTTGCAAGAGACTTAATGAAATTAAAAGCTTTAGTTGTATGCTCCCAAAAGGTGCTTTCTACGTTTTTCCAAGCATAAAAAATTACAACATGTCTTCAGAAGAGTTTGCAGAGTTTCTTGTTAGGAAGGCGCATGTTACAACTGTTCCTGGTTCCGCTTTTGGTAAACACGGTGAAGGTTGCATCCGAATTTCCTATGCTGCCGCATATGAACAGTTGGAAGAAGCATTAAACCGCATAGAAAAAGCCGTCAAAAAGCTCAAGTAAAATCTAAGAAAGCTCTTTTTCGAATTATTTTCTGGTCGTTCAGGATGTTCATTTTCATAAGTTTTCCGCGTGCTTTTTTAGGTCATCGAAAAGTTCTGGGCGCAGGTCTTTCAGGGTGGGAACAAAAGTCTCTATTGGCCTTATATCTGTGTAATCAACCTCGCACATAACAAGGTCTTCTTCGTCATACTTCGCCTGAACAAGAACTTTCCCTTGGGGTCCAATAAGTCTGCTTCCTCCCCAAAACTCTAACCCATCTTCCATACCCACGAGGTTCACATAAGCCAGAAAGGCTGCATTTTCCATGGCTCTTGCAACAGTTAATGTTTCAAAAAACGCTCTTCGGACTGCTGGTGAAGCTGAGATGCAGACTATTAATTGGGCTCCTTTTAGACGTGTTAGCCGACTCACTTCAGGGAAGAAAATGTCATAGCATATTATTAAGCCTATATTTCCGAGCTCTGTGTCAAACGCTGCAGTTTGGTACCCATGACGGAAATATCTTTTCTCTTCGAAAACGCTGTGTGTCGGAAGATGCATTTTACGATATTTTCCGATTGTGCCTTCTGGGCCTATGAGAACTGCAGCATTGTATATTGTTGCTTGTGTTTTTTCGCTTAATTCTGGCATACCAAAAACGATATAAGTTTTAGATTCTCTTGCTATGTTTTCTATAGCTTTGGTTGCTGGTCCTGGTACTGTTTCTGCCAGTTCATAGATTTGGTCTCTAACCACATAGCCCGTCAATGAAAGCTCCGGAAAAATCACGATCTCTGCGGCTTGTTTTTTAGCTTTTGCCACTGTTTCCTCCATTTTCCTTATATTTTCTGCTTTGTCTCCTCGCTTGCAGCTTATTTGTGCGAGGGCTACTTTGATTTTCTTTTTCATTTATTACCATTCTCTTTAACAGTCTAATAGGGATTGCGCGGAAGTCTGAAATCCGCCCCTATTGTTCGGTATTCAAGCTTTACCGTTAATAACATTCGCCTTTTGTGTTCTGTGGAAAGCCATCTCCTTTTTATTTTCTCCACTAACTCTTTTTCCACGCTCAACTGTTTTGCTATCTCCTCTGGCTCCATAAAATGTTCCAGCCCATAAAGAATAAGGTCAAGCTGTTCGTACTTTATGCCGAGTTCCTTTTCTGCAAGTTGGCCCGGCCACAATGCTGGCGAAGATGGTTTTGTTACGATTTCCAGTGGAATGCCTATGTGCTGTGCAAGTTTTCGAACTTGCGTCTTGAATAGGTCCATTATTGGTGATATGTCCGCCGCTGCATCTCCCCATTTTGTAAAATACCCTATCATCGTTTCTGATTTATCTGAGCTTCCGCAAACAAGCATGTTAAGCCTGTTAGCATAGTAATAAGCATAAACCATTCGTGCTCTTGCTTTTATGTTACCTTTGCAAACATTGTCTGAAGGATCGAAAATGGGTATTGAATTGTAAAACGCTTCTAAAGTCGGCGTGATATCACATATTTTGGTTTTGAAATCAAACTTTTCTGCAACAAGTTTTGCGTGTTCGATATCTTTTGCATTATACGTTTCTTTTTCGGGCAGTACAAGTCCTAAAACCTTGTCTCCGCCTATGGCTAGAGCGGAAAGTGCTGCTACGGTGCAGCTGTCAATTCCGCCTGATAACAAAACAACGATGCCTTTTGTTTCGGATTTATCCAAGTAGTCTTTAATGAACCGTTTTATTTTGGTTTCCACTTCCGGCCAGTCTAAACTCAGAACGGAAGGTGACAATCTCAAGTGGATGCATCCTCAATTGTTTATGGTCATAGGCAAATATTTAAGGACAAACATAAATACTGAAGTGATATGAGTTTAAAAGGTCATAGAAGGACCTGGATATGGGGCGAAGAAGGAGAAAAGTTGTTCGCATCCCCAAGAAACGTTTACCTAAATTCTTCGCTTGCCCTACATGTGGAAAGGAAACTGTTAGGGTTGAAATCTTTCGTGATGAGAGTCGGGCTGTTGTTGGTTGTGGCAGTTGCGGCTTAAAGGAGGAATTCCAAGTTAAGCCTGCCCAGGGCGAAATTGACGTTTACTGCATGTTTACTGACAAAATTTACGGGGGTTCTAGAAGGCTCCCTGTGCCAGAGGTTAAGGGAGCACAGCCAGGTTGATCCTTCATGGTAGGACCAGTTGAAAAGTATTTGCTTGAAAGAATCAGGTCTGAGAATGCTATTCACATAACTCTTATAGATCCTGAAAAAGTAACACCCCCTCAAGCCTCTGGAATCGCAAGTAAGGCAAAATCAAGCGGAACTTCAGCTATAATGATTGGAGGCTCAACATTTGTTTCTTCGGTGTATTTAGATAAAGTTGTTAAGACTGTTAAGCGTTCTGTGAAGATTCCAATAATTCTTTTCCCAAACAACGTGACTGGTATAAGCCGTCACGCCGATGCTATATGGTTCATGTCCCTCCTAAACTCCGTTGACCCTTACTTCTTGATGGGCGCCCAAGTTTTAGGAGCCCCGCTCGTCAAAAGATATCGCTTAGAACCGATTCCCCTCGGATATATAATTGTTGGTGACGGCGGCACTGCTGGTGTTGTGGGTAAAGCGGTTCCGATTCCGCATAATAAACCGGAACTTGCTGGTGCTCACGCCCTAGCAGGGCAATATTTGGGTATGCGCTTCATATACCTAGAGGCAGGATCAGGTGCAAGAAAACCTGTTCCTCCAGATATGATTCGCGTTGTTAAACGCTACATTGATGTTCCTTTAATTGTCGGAGGCGGCATAAAAACCAGAGAGCAAGCGTTGGCCGCAGCGTCTGCAGGGGCGGACATAATCGTTACAGGCAATGTTGTTGAAAACGCCGAGGTTGAACAGAAAGTTTCTGAAATTGTCGGGGGCATAAGACGTGGGAGGATGTGAAAAGCCATTTGACGGCTTTTGAGAACTATTTTAATGCTTTAAAGAAAATTTTGGAAAATGAAGATGTCTATGATGTCTGGCCAGATTTTGAACCGCATTATGATGAACGCGAATACGCTTGGGCAACTTTGAGGGGCTTAGGCGAAGTTCTAATACTCAATTGTGGTGTCTGTGATGGGCCATCTGATTTGAGGCACATGCGCTGTAAAGAGTGTGTTGAAAGAAGGGGCAAAATTGCAAAAGAGGCCTATCAGAAGGCGACTGGTCGCCCAAAGGAAAAATGGCCCACACTATTTTTGTGTAGAATCCACACGGAATAGAATTTTTCAGCAATAAAACTTTTTGATTTATTCATGTCAGAAAACCAAAATAAACTATGATTACCAGAAGGGTTTGCGGAGGCATGGCTTGAACAGCCGAATGAGTGAAGAATATCGACAATATGTAGAAAATCTGGAAAGTAAGCTTGAGCAATTACACGCTATAAGCGAAAAGGCTAGGGAAAAGGGGTTTGACCCAGCGCTAAAACCAGAATGCCGAGTTGCGAAGGACTTAGCCGACCTTGTAGAAGGACTTGTAGGGCCAAAAGGCGTCGCTGAAAGCATCAGGGAACTAAGCACAAGGCTTCCAAGGGAAGAATTAGCCTTTAAAATTGTGGAAGAAATCGTTTATGGCAAATTTGGGCATATGGAGCCTGAGGCTGCAGCTGAGCAAGCCATACGCACTGCCCTTGCAATTTTTACAGAGGGGCTGACTGCAGCGCCAATACAAGGAGTGGCGAGGGTAAAGATTAAAACAAACCGTGATCGAACACGTTATCTTGCTATTTATTTCGCGGGGCCAATAAGGTCTGCTGGTGGAACAGACCAGGCTTTAACGCTGGTTGTTGGAGATTTTGTGCGGCGACTACTCGGGCTTGACCGTTACAAGCCTACAGAGGAAGAAATCTCGCGATTCATTGAAGAGGTGAGGCTTTACGAACGTTCAGTTAGCCGCTTCCAATATCATGTTTTGGACGAAGAGTTGCTAAGGGCGCTTCAATGGCTTCCAGTAGAGGTTACGGGCACAGAATCTGATCCCATCGAGGTTTCTTCTTTCCGAAATCTTCCACGAATTGAGACCAACCGTGTGAGAGGCGGGGCTCTCAGAGTTGTAAATGACGGTGTTATTGGGCGAGCTCCCAAGGTTTTGACCATCATCGAGAAGCTTGGAATTCAAGGATGGGATTGGCTACGAGAATTTCGTAAAAAGTCTGAGAAGAAATCCGCCGGATTCATGGATGACGTTATTGCCGGACGTCCAATTTTTTCTTTTCCATCCAGACGTGGTGGCTTTCGTCTAAGATATGGTAGGGCACGAAACACAGGTCTAGCTGCCGTGGGCATTCACCCAGCAACCATGCTTGCGCTTCATGGTTTTCTGGCTACGGGGACACAACTGCGTTTGGAGCTTCCGGGAAAGGGCGGTATTGCCGTTCCTGTTGATACTGTGGAGCCGCCTATTGTTCGGTTAAAGAGCGGTTCGGTTGTTCGAGTCTCTGTTGAAAACTTCAGCGATATAAAAGATGAAATTGAAAAGATTCTGTTTTTGGGGGACATTTTGATTAGTTTTGGAGATTTCTTGTATAATAGCAAACTTCTTGCGCCTTCCGGGTACGTTGAAGAGTGGTGGGCTGAAGACCTACGAAAAGCTATCACGGAAAGGTTTAATGGAGACTTTGAAAGTGCCGCGGAAGCCGTTAAGGTTCCATTGGAAAAGGTGAAAGGTTTTTTGGAAAACCCATTTACCAGCAAGCCTAGCGTCAAAGAGGCTATAGCCTTATCATCAGTGTTGCATATGCCTCTTCATCCGGCTTTTACGTTTTTCTGGTCAAACCTCGCTTCAATCGAAGAGCTGAAGCTATTAAGAAAATGGCTCCTTAATTCCGAAATACAAAGTGAAAATGGCCTCGTTCGCAAAATTATTGGAGAAGTGGAAGCGAACATCAAACAAGTCTTGGAAACAATATGCTTGCCTCATAAAGTTTCGGACGGCAGAATCCTTGTTGAGGGCGAAGATGCTCACACATTTGCATTTTGCCTTGGCTATGGGGTCTCTCGTGATGTGGACTTCTCCTCCGCCAAATCTGTTCTAGAAGCGATTAGTTTGCTCTCAGGTGTGCAGGTTAGAGAAAAGGCTCCGACACTTGTGGGTGCACGGATGGGAAGACCCGAAAAAGCAAAGAGACGTGAGATGAAGCCCCTTGTTCACGTTCTTTTTCCGGTTGGTTTAGCTGGAGGCGCCCAGAGAGACATTGTTGAAGCAGCAAAAAAGGAGCCGGTTTTCGTGGAGGTTGTTAAACGTAAATGCCCAATTTGCAAGACTCCCACTTTTAGAGTTAAGTGTTCCACTTGTGGTTCTGAAACGGTGCTTGAGAAAACTTGTCCTCTGTGCGGGAGAAGTTTGAAGGAAGTCGTGTGCCCGGTGTGCAAGGTGCCCGTTAAACCCTATCAAAAGCAGATTGTTAACTTTGGGGAGTTGCTCGAGGGCACATGTAGCCGTCTAGGTGTTTCTATCCCTAAAGTTTTGAAGGGTGTCAGAGGGTTAATGAATGAGACAAAGACTTCGGAAGTTGTTGAAAAGGGTGTTCTACGTGCAAAATACGATTTATCGGTTTACAAGGATGGGACAATCCGTTTCGATGCCACAAACGCTCCCTTGACTCATTTTAAGCCTTCTGAAATTGGGGTTTCAGTTGAGAGGCTTAGACAGCTTGGCTATATCCATGACGTTTATGGAGCACCATTAACCAATTCAAACCAGATATGTGAACTGAAACTTCAAGACATTGTTGTTCCCACGAAATGCACAGAATACTTCATACGAGTTTCAAACTTCATGGATGAACTCTTAACGAAAGTTTACGGGCTTTCACCGTACTACAATGTCAAGAGGATGGAAGACCTTGTCGGACACTTGGTTGTTGGTTTAGCCCCCCACACCTCTGTGAGCATTTTAGGCCGTATCATCGGCTTCACGAATCTAAACGTCTGTTATGCGCATCCAGTTTGGCACTCAGCCAAGCGAAGGGACTGCGACGGTGACGAAGACGCGTTGATGCTTGCTTTGGATACTTTGCTTAACTTTTCTCGTGAATACTTGCCTGCACAAATAGGTGGGATAATGGATGCTCCGCTTCTTCTGATTCCGATTGTTAATACGTGGGAAGTGCAAAGGCAAGCTCATGACCTTGACGTTGGCGATGCTTATTCCGTTGAGTTTTATGAGAAAACATTGGAGAATGTTGAAGCCAAACAAGTTAGCTCCCTCGTAGACCTTGTTGAGTATAGGCTTGGTACTGAATCGCAGTTTGAAGGCTTCAAATTCACAACACCTGTCTCAAGCATTAACATAGGAAACCCAGAGAGCGCATACAAACGGTTTGCAACAATGATTGAAAAGCTGAACAGCCAGCTAGATTTGGCTGAGAAAATCGAAGCCGTAGACGCTAAAAAGGTGGCATTAAAGGTTTTAACCACGCACTTTATTCGAGACATTGCTGGAAACCTACGGGCTTTCTCGACGCAAGGTTTTAGGTGCAAATCCTGCAGCAGGCGTTTCCGCCGTTTGCCTCTCCGTGGCAAATGTCCCTCCTGTGGTGGTCAATTAAGCTTAACCGTTTATCGTGGCGGTATCGAAAAGTACTTAGAGGCGGCGCAGCGGCTAATTGAGAAGTATGGGTTGCCACAATATTATGCTCAGAGAATTTTGCTCATGAAAGAGGAGATTAACGCCTTGTTTGAGGGCAAAAAACCAAAACAAATTAGCCTAACAGACTTTGCTTAAAAGAAAACTTTTCTATACAGAATGACAAATTTATTCTTGGTGAGCATGATTAGAGAGACTTATCATCCCAACGCATACCTATCAAAAATAAAAAATGTTAGGCTTGGATTAAGGGCTAGGACTTATGTACTGAATATTTTGGAGAAGCATTCGGGTGACGCTAAAACCATTGCTCAAGAAGCGGGGACGCCCTACGGAGTTGTTATTCATCATTTGAGGCTTTTAGAGGCGGAGGGAACGGTTGAGAGAAAAGGAAGCAGACCATATGTTTGGGTGCTTACTGGCTTTGGGCAGAAACGCCTAGTCAGTTTGGGCTAGAAAGTGCATTGGCAAGGCGAATGCCTACACTTTGGGCATTCGTTATCATATTTGTTAATGGCTGCCTTTTCAAGGTCTACATCAACAACATTTGCAAGCGAAGCCAACCAGGCGATGACATCGGCAAACTCATCTTCTAATGCTCCCTTGTCTGCAGTCTTCAAAGCTTCACCTAACTCTTTAACTTCATCCACCAGCCAATCGTATGTTCCCTTTATACCACGTTTAGAATCGCGATGAAAATATACTCGACGCATCATTTCCTGAAAATCATGTATGTGCATATTTATCCACCGCTTTTAACCCTAAACGCATATGTTTCATCAGAGTTTTAAGCTTAAGCGAGAGTTCTTTGTCCCTTCGCAATTATGTGTACAACTCTCACACCTTTCCTTTCTAGATGCTCTGAGATGAATCTTCGGTGGCAGTATTTTGGGTTTACCTCCATGCACATAATGCACGTTTGCTTACTCTTTGCGATTTCTAAAAGCTGTTTCATTCCCTCTCTGAAAAGTTTGGTTCGCATATGCCTTTTATATCCGCAGCGACGATAGCCCCCAAGCTCCTTACCGAGCCAAAAGTATTCTATGCCGTGTTCTGGGAGCCACTTTTCCATCTGCTCTTTCTTAAAATGTTCGGTTTTCGATGTTGGAAAACTGCGCACGTCAACGAGAACTTCGATGTTATGCTCTTTGAGTAACTTCAGAAACGTTTGCATTGGCCTGTTGCTGTGCCCTATAGTCCATACAAAAATGTTGCCCATATGATAATTTCTCAGCGCCACTTATCACTCATTTTTGCTGCTTCTTCAACCATGCATTGATTTTCTTTTTCATCCGTTTTCTGACTTCCAGGCTACCATAATGTAAAGCCCAATGACATTTAGGGCATACGGGGACTTCCTTCTGTTCCCTTCCTTCATGGTGAATAGACAATGACTTCGAACCTAAGAGGCGCTCACAACAGACACAATAAACGTTACGTTTCTTCACGCTAGTTCTCTGCGGCAATTCTTAGGCTCCTTTTGAGACTGAGGATTTTGTAGCGTTAACCAACTCATCGAACTTTGATGTAGCTGTAGGCATCTGTTGCGCTTTCAAAGCAGTAGTGCACTTTTTGGTATTCTTTTCTGAACTCCGCTACATCCGCTCTTACCCTTTCTAATGGTGCCTTGTCTATTATCACGCGTTTGATGAACTCCGCTATTTCCACCATTTCGGACTCTTTCATTCCAAGCCTTGTAACTTCTAATGCGCCTAGCCTTATGCCGCCAGGGTGCATGAAATGCCTTCCCTCTTTAATGTCCCATGGTAGTAAATTTCTGTTAATTATTATGTTTGCTTTTTCCAATGTCTCTTCAACTGTGCCGCCGTCTCCGAATTTTGTTATGTTTATTAAAATCACGTGGGACTGTGTAAAGCCCTTATGTTCCGCCAGCACGTTGAATCCTCTCTCGCAAAGTGCTTGAGCAAGCGCTTTTGCATTTTTCACTATTTGGTCCGCGTATTCTTTTCCAAACTCAAGCATTTCAGCACAGGCAACCGCAACACCCGCAACCGCGTGCAAATGATGGTTGCTGACCATCCCTGGAAAAGTCGCCCGCTTTATCTTTTCTGCATACTTCTCCCATGACAAAACCCCACCGTGCTGAGGTCCAAAGAATGTCTTATGTGTGCTTAAGCTGACGACGTCTGCCCCCTCTCTGAGAGGGTCTTGAAATTGCTTTCCAGCAATTAACCCAGCCACATGTGCTGCATCATACCCTACTGTTCCACCTACCGAGCGGATAGTGTCCGCTAATTCCTTGACTGGGTGCGGAAATGGGAAAACACTTGCACCAAGCATAACAAGTTTCGGCGGCCTTCCTTCGGCGGCAAGTTTTTCAATCCTCTGTTTTGCCTTATCCACGTCTACGTTTAGTTCCTTGTAATCCAATGGCAGATATTCAACTATCAAGCCGCGGACAGCTCCTGCCGTTCCTCCTAACTCCTTCTTGCCCATTGTGATGTGTCCACCGCACGGAATGGACAATGCCATCATAGTGTCGCCTGGCTCTGTAAAAGCCGTGTAAACAACCAGGTTTGCCACAACCCCTGAAATGGGTCGGACATCCACGAATTCCGCGTTGAAGAGCTTTTTCATAAGCTCGATGCATTTAAACTCCACTTGGTCAATGAAGCGGCAACCAGCATAAACTCGCTCTCCAGGCCATCCCTCAGCATAGCGATTTCCAAAATCCGTTGCAAGGGCTTCGCGGACAGCTGGGCTTGGAATGTTTTCGCTTGCTATAAGCGGGATGCTTTCCTGAAACCATTTATGATGCTGCTCCAGAAGGCTCAACACATGATTATATTCATCTAGGGGAGTAGGCATCGTAAACACCTTTTGCATCATCTATTCATCTATTCAAAATAAAAACTCTTTTGGGATAACATAACATTAATAATGGAGAAGATGGTAGGAGATTATTGCCACAGTAAGAAGAGGATTGCGGGATGAGCAAGAAAAAGAAAGAGAAGTCAAGTCCAATGCCCGCGGCAAGCGCAGGCTTGCTGAGATTCTTTGAGGAGGAGACTGAAGGCATTAAGGTTAAACCAGAAATACTCGTGGCTTTAGCAATAGCATTGATAGTCGTATGCGTTCTAGCCAACGTTTTCTTCAGATGAAAATTTTAACGACGCGAAGCATACAATACTTCTACTCTCTGAACAGAATTGAGGTGGACAAATATCTCGCTTCTTTCTTCTCTGCTTGCAACCTGTGGTATGGGCTGAGCAATTGTTGCGCGCAAAATAATGGCTTCGGCGTCTGAAAGCCATATTCCTGCGGGTTCACGGGTTACAGCTGCCAGCGTCCCTTCGAAACCATATGAAGGGTCCAGAATAACTCGTATTTTCTTACCTAGATTTTTTTCAAGCATATGAAATATTGTTGGGGGTATCTCTTGCTCTGGCATAGGCTTCGCAAAATTATAATAATCGGCGCTCTAGAGATAAAACAATTGCTCTTTTTGGTTATGTTTCGCTGATGTTGCAATAGCATCTGCGCCCGTTTTATTGGCTTTCGGTTTTTGATTGTTTTATGTAAAAATTTGTAATCTACCTTATGTATGGTTTATTTTAAAGATGTTTCAACTTTCGTAAAACTTTATTCGCGAATTCGCGACACCTTAATATGCTTGGTTTTTTCATAGAAAAACTCACATTTGAGATGATGGATGTGACGACTGAGGATTCACTAAGCCAATCTCTGGACAATGCAGTTAAACATTATTCCTCATTGTTTTTGCTTCCGTCCCTCAAAAAGGCTGTCCTGCTTCTTGCTTTACTATGCATAGGTGGCGAAGCGCTCTCCGTGGCTATCCTCTTTCCCTACTTTGATGGAATAGTAAACGGGTTGCTTCTGGGATTTTCCCTTTTCTTTATGAACCTGGTTTTTGACTATGTTGTGAGTGGGATTGTTTTAAGACGAGACCCCATCTATAATTTTAGAAGAACCATTGTCCTTTCCTTTTTTTGCTGGGCTTTTTGGTTGTTTTTCATTTTCTTGGGTGTCGCTTTTGCAGTTTTAATTGGTGACTTATCGTGGTGGGTTAAACTCTGCCTTTTTGGGTTTTCTGCGGTGCTGATTCTCCGTTTAATAGTGTTCAACTCAACATCTCCTATGGATTATAAACAGTATATCATAGCCGCCTTCCTTCAACCGTTTCCTTGCGTAATTCCGTTTATGATATTTTGGGTAAAAATGGACTACATAATAGTTCTTAGAGTGCTGCCATTTTTCTTTTTCTCATCTGCAATATGCCTCATCACAAGTTTCTCATTTATTTCTCTCATAAACAGTGTTGGTAAGCAAATGCTTGGTGTTCCATCGATGACTCTTTTCAAAGCTTTTTTGCTTAACTGGGTAGTGAATTTAAATGCTCCTTTCGAAGAATTGCTTGAAAAGCTAGGTGAAGAGCAAGACATTGAAGTATCCTTGATAAAGTTCGATTCTTCTAAACCCAAAGCAGCTATAATTGTTCCCTCAGTTCATCCTGGACCTTTCAAAAACATTGGAAGTAGCCTTTTACCTTCGATGTTAAAGAACGCATTTGAAAGAGAGTTTAATGGTGTTGCATGTGTTCCTCTAGGTCTGCTTGGTCACGAGCTTGATTTGGCTTCGCAACAACAGAATCAAAAAATAATCAACCGAGTTATTGGATTGGCAAATTTAAGGGCTTCTGAAGAAAAGGCGACACCATTCGTTAAGGTTAGTGATGGTTTTGCTACTGCTTGTTGCCAGATTTTCGGGAATACCGCTCTCCTTTCATTCACCCTCGCACCCAAGACAACCGAAGACTTACCCCAAGAATTGGGTCTTTTTGTCCGCCAAGAGGCAGAAAAGCATGGACTTGCTTGCTGTGTTGTTGTTAACGCCCACAACAGTATCAACGAAACGGCAAACGTGCAAGCCGGTTTGGCTTCTTTGAAAAAGGTTGCAGCCAATTGCCTTGAGAAGGCGGCTTCTTTAAAGCGCCTGCCCTTCGAGGTTGGTGCTACCACAGTTATTCCTAAAGAGTTTGGTCTAAATGATGGTATGGGACCAGGCGGCATAACCGCAGTCGCTGTTAGAGTTGCAGAGCTGAAAACTGCTTACATAGTTATTGACGGCAACAATATGATTTCCGGGCTTCGCGAAAAAATACTCTCAATTCTCTATTCCATAGGTTTTGATGAAGGCGAAGTTTTCACAACAGACACGCATGCAGTGAGTGCTGTAATATTGGGTGGTCGCGGATACCACCCGGTAGGTGAAGCTATGAACCATGAAAAGTTGATTAGCTATATCAAGGAAGCAGCGATTGCCGCCATGGCGAATTTAGAACGTTGTAGAGCTGGATGTCGTCGCGTAACAGTTCCTAACGTTAAGGCTATTGGAAAGACCCTGCTGGAATCTCTGTCCCTCATTACGGATAGGGCTCTCGAGAGGGCAAAGAAAATAGTCATTCCAATTTTTGCACTTAGCGGTCTTCTTTTAATGTGGGTTTTAATGATTTTCTGAGCCAACACTAATAAGGCTAAGCTGTTCAACTTCATTTCTTGAAAGAAGGGAGAAGTGGTGCTTAAGGAAATTAGAATTCACGGTCGTGGTGGACAAGGAAGCGTTACCGCCGCTGAAGTCTTAGCTCACGCCGCTTTTATTGAGGGCAAGTGGGTTCAAGCCTTTCCATACTTTGGGGCAGAACGTCGAGGCGCTCCCGTGAAGGCTTTTGCAAGGATGAGCGACGAGCCTATACTCGTGCACAGTCAAATTTACAACCCGGATTACGTAATAGTGCTCGACCCTGTCATCTACAAGGTTGTAGATGTAACTGAAGGTTTGAAAAGAGACGGGATGGTTTTAATAAATACAACGAAGAAGCCTGAGGAAATAGGGTTAAAAGGTTGCAGGGTTGCCACTGTTGATGCGACTGGAATAGCACTTGAACTAAACCTACTTGTCGCCGGATTACCAATTGTTAACACCTCAATTTTGGGAGCTTTTGCCAAAGCAACAGACGAAGTCAGGTTGACAAGTGTTTTAAAAGTCATAAAGGAAACTTGGTCTGGCAGTGCTGGTGAGAAAAACGCAAAGGCAGCAGAACTTGCCTATGAACGATTAATAAAGGGATGGTGAAGTTTAATGAGCGTTAGTCCTAAATCACGCAAAGAAATGCCTCTTACGCCTCTCTCTTCTCCAACGGTTGGCAGCATGGGCAAAACAGGCTTTTGGAGAACTTTCCGTCCCGAGGTTGACTATTCAAAATGCACACGATGCACTCTTTGCTGGATTTATTGTCCAGACGCAGCCATAACACGTCAAGAAGATGACACACCAAAAATAGATTATGATTACTGCAAAGGCTGTGGAATATGCGCCAACGAGTGTCCAGTTAAGGCAATAGCAATGAAACGGGAGGAAGAATGATGGCGCAAACGATAATTGACGCGGCAAACCACATTGCTGGTTACGCTGCGAAGGCAGCGAGGGTTAAAGTTGTTGCCGCATATCCTATAACTCCTCAGACAACAGTTGTTGAAAAAATAGCCAATTTCGTCGAAAGCGGAGAGATGGACGCTGAGTACATTCGCGTAGAGTCTGAACACAGCGCCATGGTAGCATGCATAGGCGCCGCTGCAGCTGGAGTTAGAACCTTCACAGCAACTTCCGCTCATGGATTAGCCCTCATGCACGAAGCTTTGCATTGGGCTTCAGGTTCGCGTTTACCAATAGTGATGGCTGTTGTTAACCGAGCCATGGGAGCCCCTTGGAGTATATGGCCTGACCTCAGCGACTCTCTTTCTCAGCGGGACACGGGTTGGATTCAGTTTTACTGTGCCGACAATCAAGAGGTTTTTGACACTATAATTCAAGCCTACAAGCTTTGCGAAGATGAAAGAGTATTTTTGCCGGCTATGGTTTGCCTTGAAGGCTTCATTCTTTCCCACACCTATGCTCCTGTAAAAATTCCAGACCAAGAGAAAATCGACGATTTTCTACCGCCATATAAGTCAGGATGGATTTTGGACATTAACCGTCCCCTCTCTCATGCAAATCTGGTTTCGCCGGAATGGTATATGGAGTTTCGCTACATGATCCAAGAGGCGATGGAAAACGCTAAGGAGCTTATTCCGGAAATTGATAGGGAATATGGCAAACGTTTTGGCTTTGAATATGGAGGATTGGTTGAAAAGTACGAGTGTGAGGATGCCGATTTAGTACTGCTTACAATGGGAACCATGGGGAGTGATGCCAAAATAGCTGTGAACAAAATGCGTAAAGAAGGGTTAAAGGTTGGGGCAGCAAGAGTTCGAGTTTTCCGCCCGTTTCCCCTGGAAGAAATAAGAGAGTTTTCAGAGCAAGCGCAGATGTTGGCAACGATAGACCGTCACATATCTTTTGGAATGGAGGGTTTTCTCGCTTCAGAAACTAGGGCTTCCCTTCTCAGTCAGAAAGACCCGCCATTAGTTGCAGGCTTTATTGCGGGCTTGGGAGGAAGAGATGTAACTTCTGGAACAATTGAAAAAATTGCTAAAAAATCGCTAGAATGGATGCGAACAGGCAAAGTGGAAAAAGAAACCGAATGGGTTGATTTGAGGGAGTGAAAAGGAATGGTAACAATAAAAGAGCTTCCAAGAGAAGAATATTTACTTAAGGGTCATGCTGCATGTGCCGGATGCGGCCCGTCTATCGCACTACGCCTACTCTTCAAAGCATTAGGAAACAAGATTATCCTCGTCGTTCCTGCATGCTGCACAACAGTAATTCAAGGACCTTATCCATACTCTTCATCTGCGGTTCCTCTCCAAAACATATTATTTGAGGCAACCGCTGCGTCGGCATCTGGAATTGTTGCCGCTCTGCGTCAAAGGAAATTGGAAGAGATTACTGTTGTCGGTTGGGCTGGTGATGGTGGAACCGTTGACATAGGCATTCAAGCTTTATCGGGAGCGGCTGAAAGAGAAACTAACTTCATTTACATTTGCTATGACAATGAGGCTTATGGTAATACAGGAATGCAGAGGAGTGGGGCAACACCCTATGGTGCATGGACAACGACAACACCTTCGGGAAAGAGAGAGCGGAAAAAGGATATGCCTTTAATTATGGCTGCACACAAAATACCCTACGTTGCCACAGCCTGCCCATCCTACCCCATAGATCTTGTAAACAAGCTCAGAAAAGCCCAAGAGATTAAAGGCACGAAGTACATTCACATTTTAGCTCCTTGTCCTACTGGATGGCGCTATGACTCAAGCAAAACAGTCGAGATGGGGCGACTTGCTGTGCAAACTGGCTTGTGGACCCTTTATGAAATTGAGTATGGAAGGTTTAAACTCAACCCTCCGAGTGATCGACTGATTGACGAGGCTAAGCGCAAACCCCTTAAGGAATATTTCGCTCTGCAAGGTAGGTTCCGAGGCTTAACCGAGAACGATATTGAAAGGATTCAGCGATGGCTGGATGAAGACTGGGAGCAATACAGTAAACTGACTTCAAACTAGCGTCAAACAGCATGTCTAACTTCCCGCTACAGAGAAAAATATAAGAAGCTTGAAGTTCATGATATAGTTTGCTTTGCGATGCCATCCTACCGTTCAATCAATGAAAAAGGAGGTAAAACATGAGCGAAGAGAAACAGAAGAGGGAAAGGGCAACTAAAAATGCACGAACCACTCAAGCCAACGAGACCACTGTGCTTATCGGCAAAAAACCAGTGATGAACTATGTGGTTGCTTGCCTGACATTCTTTAATTCTGGCGCAAAGAAAGTCGTTATTAAAGCTAGAGGGCGGGCAATCAGCAGAGCTGTCGACACCGTTGAGTTGTTAAAGCGAGCTTTTCTGAAGGATCTGCAACTACAAGAGATCAACATATCCACAGAGGAAGTAACGAGGAGCGAAGGACAAAAAGCGAACGTCTCAGCCATCGAAATAACAGTGACAAAACCATAATAGTTTCTTTCTCCTCTAGAGTGCAAGCTAAAGCATTGATTGTCTATCTTAGTCCATTAACCATTTTTATGTTCCTTTTTTGCGATGGGCATGAGTAGCTATATAAAATAGTCCTTTCTAATCGTTAATCTTCATTGGTGATGCAAGATGAGCGCCTATCCCAAAATTGTTGTTACCCCACCCGGACCAAAAGCAAGGGAGCTGGTTAAAAAAGATGAGGGTCTAATTTCGCCTTCCTATGTGCGCTTTTATCCGCTTGTTGTTGAATCTGGGAGGGGTTGCATAGTAAGGGATGTTGATGGAAACGAGTACATAGACTTCAATTCTGGTCTGTTGTGCTTAAACGTTGGCCATAACCATCCTAAAGTGGTTACAGCTATAAAGAATCAATGCGACAGATTTTTACATTATTCCAACACAGACTTCTACTATAAGGAAGTTGTTAATCTTGCCGAAAAACTCGCAGAAATAGCGCCTGGAGAGTTTGAGAAGAAGGTTTTCTTCGGTAATAGCGGAGCCGAAGCAATTGAAGCAGCGATTAAGCTTGCAAAATGGCACACCCGCAAACAATTGTTTATTGGTTTTATTAGCGCTTTTCACGGGCGGACAATAGGCGCCTTATCTCTCACGGCTAGTAAACCTACCCAAAAAAGGTATTTCTTCCCATTAATGCCAGGTGTCACTCACGTGCCATATGCCTACTGTTATCGTTGCCCCTTTAAGCTAACCTATCCTGAATGCCACTACTGGTGCGTAGACTTCATTGACGAGTTTGTCTTACAGAAATATGCGCCTCCAGAAGATGTTGCAGCAATGCTCTTTGAGCCAATTCAAGGAGAAGGCGGATATGTCGTTCCACCACCTGAATACTTCCAGCGGCTGAAGAAGCTTGCCGACAAACATGGCATTTTGCTTATCGACGATGAGGTGCAAGCTGGAATGGGCAGAAGTGGAAAATGGTTTGCAATAGAACACTGGGACGTCGAACCAGACATACTATGCAGTGCAAAAGCATTAGCATCCGGATTGCCGCTAGGCGCAACCATTGCTAAAGCAAAAGTCATGGATTGGGTTGGAGGTTCTCATGCAAGCACCTTCGGAGGTAACCCGCTATCGTGCGTCGCAGCAGACGCTGTCATAGACGTTATAAAAGAAGAGAAGCTTCTTGAAAATGCAACCAAGCAAGGCACATACATCCTGAAGAGAATTGAAGAATTGAAAGCGCAGAGCGAAATAGTCGGCGATGTGAGGGGCAAAGGCTTGATGATAGGCATGGAGATAGTGGAAAACAAGGAAAGCAAAAGACCAGTTTCCCAAAAGGCTAACGAAATCATGATGCGTTCGTGGAAGCGCGGGGTAGCCGTAATAACCTGCGGGGCATCGACAATTAGAATTGCGCCGCCACTTAACATCACCAGAGAGCTTGTAGACGCCGCTTTAGATATAATAATAGATTGTGTAAAAGAGGTTGAAAAAGAAGCTTAGGCGTGAAAGTGCGTGTATGGAAATCCGAAGACTAACAATAAACGATTACGAAGAAATGAATAAGCTTTGGACCAGAGCCGGATTACCATTTAAACCTAAGGGCCGAGACAGCAAAAAGGCAATAGCAATGCAGATGCAAAGTAACCCTGACTTTTTTCTTGGAGCCTTTGAAGATAACCACTTTGTCGGCGCAGTTATCTTAAGTTGTGATACACGAAAAGGCTGGATTAACCGTCTGGCTATCGACCCAGATTTCAGGCATCGCGGAATAGCCAAGGCTTTAGTTGCAGAGTCTGAAAAAACGCTTAGGAAACATGGTATAAGAATTTTCTGCGCCTTAATTGAAGATTACAATAAGGCGTCCAAAGAGCTTTTTAAGAAATGCGGTTATGTTGAACACAGTGACATAGTATACTTCAGCAAGCGTGATAGCAACAATGTCTAAACTGCTTTTGCCATCTTGATAAATGTTTTGTGTGCATTGTGTTCTTGTATCTTAGAAATTAAGCGGTTTTGCTATAACTTCCCTTATCTTTAGGTCGAAGAATCTTGCCGCGTTTGCGGGACGTAATCGGAGAGCTGTGTCTGCGCCTCTGCTTGTCCCAGCGATGGCAACAACATCTCTGTCAACTGGAATTAATCCTGCATCTGCCGCCATCAACGTTATTTCTACGCACACTTTTGCCCCTTCTCCGAGAAGCCTAAGCACATTGGCTATTAGCTCTAAGGGTTGAAGCGTGCCAAAGTCCTTACGAATTGCACGTTCTACGCTGCTTAAAGCATGAACCCCTGTAAAAATTTTTGCTCCGTTTACTAGAATCTCTTTTTTATACTCTTCTTTTAGTTCAGGTTCTCCTGGTTCTTTGAATCCAAAGCAGTGGGTAACTATGACAATGTTATTGCCTTTGAAGATTTTGGATGCTTTGGCTCCTGTTTCGCCAGTTGTTGAAGCGACTACTATGTCTTTTATACCCTCTTTTCCCACGTATTCTTTAACGAGCTTTAAAAGGGCATCAGTGTTTTGTTCACCCACTTCTTTAAAATAGGTTACCTTCTTTTCCGCTAAGCCCATGAGATTTTCCTTGCCGAATTTAAGCTTATAGTGTTTTTAACCTTCGTCTTATACTTTTGGAAAGCTTTTATAGTTTCAAGATGCTCCTTCTTTGCGGTTTTCTTTTCAATTCTGTACCGCATATCTCGCATTTCCTAGACTTGTATTCTGCTGGATATTTCTTATGGCATGCTGGGCAGTATCTCACCCATTGCAAACGGCGGCGGATGCCGAAAGTGGCAAGTGAAGCAAATTCTATGCTCATTTGATTTGCGACATTTTGTATAGAGTAATCATCAGTAACGATTACTGGATGATAACCCAGCGTCTTAAGTTCTAGGGCTAATGCTAAAACTTGCATGTCTGCTTCTGATAAAAAGAAAGTATCACCAACCATGGTTGCAGATGCTTTAACCTTACTTAAGAATGACTCAACTGGTTTTTTAACTTTCAGCCTTCCGCTTTCCGCAGCGGTTTTGAATCTGACCCACGGCATGGAACTTTCTATTATCTCCTCTTTGACCATTGGAACAGTGTACTGTTCTTCACTTATTGAAAAGGGGTCATAACCCACCACAAACGCGGATGTATCCAAAACGATGACTCTTTTAGCTGGGTTATCTCTTTGAATTTTTCATCCCATTCCTTTAAATAACAGTCTGCTTCGCAAGCGGTCATAAAAGTTTTCCTTAAACCTTATGAAGTGCGTTTCGTATTTAGAGCTCGTAACAGTTAAGCTTGGATGCATAGACTTTATCAGTTGGCTATAATGACCATCGATTAAAACAAGTATTTTCTTCGGTCTGATCACCTCGACCGTGAGTGTTGAATCAGCTGGAAAGACTATTGATCTAAAAATTGTTAAAGCGCATATGGGGGTCAAAACAAACGCATTTACCCTTGGGTCTAAAACTGGTCCGCCCGCGGACAGCGAATAACCAGTGGAGCCCGTTTGTGTGGATACCATTAACCCGTCCGCTTGGCATTTCAAAATTGGCTCCTTATCTCTGAATATCCTAGCGTAAAGTATTTTTACTGGCTCTTCTGCTGAAATGACAACTTCGTTTAAGGCATCTGGAAATTGTGTTCCGTCAGCGGTCACCGAGAGTTTTGCGCACTTTTCAATTTTAAACTCGCCCTTTAAGCACCTGTCTACCGCGCTAAAAGCGTTTTTGGGTTCTACTTCGGTTAGGAAACCTCGAACGCCCATGTTAATCGCCAATATAGGCGGTTCTGGTTTTGGAATTGAGACGCATGTTCTTAGAATCGTTCCGTCTCCGCCGATAGTTATTATGAAGTTGGCTTTCATTTGCTCTAGCGGGATGATTTTCCCTGCGCTCACTTTTTTTGCTAATGTATCTTCCACGTATGTTTCTAGTCCCTTTTTCTTTAGGTATTCAGCTAAATCGCGCGTGAGTTTTATGGCCTTTTTCTTGTCGAAGCGGGCGACTAAACCGACGCTTTTAAACACCTTCTCCACCGTTCACTTATTAGCGACACCTCAATCTATATATGGATGCTGTTTAAAATTGCTGTGAATGAGCGTAACAGGTTGTGAGCGTTTGAGTAAACCAGTTGATGTTGGAAGTTTGCGTGTGGGCGGCTACATAATAGTTGACGGTGAACCTTGCCGCATAGTTGACATAACTAAGTCAAAACCCGGAAAACACGGTTCGGCCAAAGCGAGGATTGTAGCCATAGGCATTTTTGACGGTGTCAAAAGAAGCCTTGTTAAACCAGTAGATGCAGGTAGCGAGGTGCCCATAATTGAAAAGAAAAGCGGGCAAGTGTTTGCCGTTACACCATCCAGCGTCCAGATAATGGATTTAGAGACGTATGAGTATTTGGATGCTCCTTTTCCGGAAGAGGAGGATTTGAAGGCGAAGCTTGTTCCAGGCGTTGAAATTGAGTATTGGCGAATACTTGGTAGAGTAAAAATCGTTAGAACAAAATAAAAATGGAAGGCTAAGTTTTAGACAGACCTTTCTATGCCTTTACCCATCTTTTGAGGCTATGCATTTTGGATGTTGTTAACATTAAACTGAAGGATGGTAAAACCGTTCTAATAAGAGAGTTTCGAATAGAAGATAAAGAGAAACTCGTCGAAATGTACGAGTCTCTTTCGGATGATGCTGTACGCTGGGGTTTGCCACCTTATACAAGAGAAAGAATTGAAAAGTGGTGGCTGAGCAACCTACAAAATTTAATAGCCATAATCGCTCTGTACAACGACAAAATCATAGGGCATGCCCAAATTTTCAGTTTTCCTCATCCTCGGAGAAAAGGTACAAGTGACGCTTTGATTTATCTCCATCAAGATTTCCATAACGTAGGGTTGGGGGCAGCGATGCTTGCTAAACTAATAGAGCTTGCAAAAAAAGAAGGATTGCATAGAATAGGCTTAAGTGTCGTGGCAGATAACAAGCCAGCAATTCGTCTTTATCAAAGATTCGGTTTCAAAATTGAGGGAGTGATGAAAGACGCCTATCTCGGAGAAGATGGAAGATATTATGATGAGTTGGTAATGGGTTTAATACTCGAATAGGATTGAGATAAAACCTTGAAACTGTTTAACTCCACCAGTCCCAATTGAGCTTTTTAAAGCCTAAGTAAAGGATTAAGAGGATTACCCCCCAACTCAATGCGATGCCCGCAACCTCTAATATTAAGTTGCCACTTAAGTAACTGTAGCTTGCCCAAGCGCTTATACTACATAACCCCACCAGTATAAGAAGAAACATAGCGAAGTGAATGGCTCGTTCTCCTGTCAACGTCACATCACTCCTAAGCTTTTTAGAAATAAGTGTATCTTATTGTTAAGATTTTCCATTAAAGTTTATTTTATTGCCTTGCGTAATATGTATTTGAAGCCAATGATGTAAGAAGAGCCGTCTGATTTGTGAGGACTCTTCTAAACCCAGCGCTGAGGCTTCGATGCTTATTCTATAGGAATTGTATACTCATGTTTCCGTGGTAGGCGAATCTCCAATATTCCCTTCTTAAAACGGATTTCTAACTTTTCCATGAACACCGGAACTGGAATGCGTGTCCTACAGTGGAATGTTTGGAACTCACCCTTATAGTGGGTTATGCCAAAGTCGTCGAACCGTATTTTCCGCCTCATCCTAGCAGATATTTCGATGACGTTTTTTTCTATCGGTTTAACTTGTATCGTGTTTTCTTCCGTGTAGGGTAAATCAACAGTCACTATAACCTCTGTCGGGGTCACCATCACCTCGCGAAGCGGTTCCATTGTGCATGCTCTACAGTTCCAGCTCGGTCTTTCAATTAATGCTTCGCCTAATCGCTCAACCTGTTCCTCAAAACTTTCAAAATACTCATCTATAATGTCAAAAATCGACCTTCTCCTTCTCATAGACATTGTCTCTTTCCTCCTTACGATACGTATAATGGGATGTCATACTCCTGCGTCTTCTTCATCTTAGACAACTCTTGCTGAGTTCGCTTCATCACATCCCTCGCCCTTAACCGAATCTCCTCGCCCTTCTCAAGAAGCTTTGAAACATCCACTTTTATCCCCGCGATATTTGCCAACTCCTTCAATACTTCTGCCGCTGCCTCTGGATCTGGATAGTTAAAGAAGCACTGCGCGAGTAATGTTAATGCTGGCAAACCTATGTGTGCACAGCGCTGCAGCATAATTGCCTGAGGACCAACCATGTATCCTTCCTTCAAGATTTCTATTCCTTTATCTTCGACCATTTTCAGCATCTCTGGATTTGATGCAGCTGCAAATACTTTCAATTTTTCGATGTCTTGTCTTTCTTGTATTGGGATGCCGCTAAGCGAAATCATCATTTTAACATTTTTGCGTTTTCCCCACTCAATCAAAGCGTACATTATTGGATAAATAGTGTCTGCAGATATTGCTGTTTCAGAAACTGCCAAGAGAATAGTATTATTTCCAAATATCCTTATCGAAGAATGCGGCAGGCCCTCGTGCAGAACAATAAGCGGTGGTAACAATTTTGAATCTAAGTATGCAACCTCAGCTAGGTTGAGCTCAGAAATCAGGTGCGAAGCGGCTATGACGCCCACCAATCCAACGTCTGGGAAACCGAAAAGCATGATAGCACCGGATGGAATTTCCTTCTTCTCTATAATGTTAACTCCTTCACTCAAATTCGACCCTCAAACATTTCTTAAAAGCCCATGAGGTGTAAAAAGCTTGTGGAGCCTGAGCTCATAGGAGCGGAATATCTATTTAAAGGCGTAAATAGTTTTAAATCTAGAGAAAACCATGGCTTTAGAACGCTTGGGCTCCTCGCTTTACGAAGCCCTAAAAAAAGTTTTCAGAGCCTCTATTGTAGATGAGGCTACTGTTAAAGAGCTTGTGCGCGACATACAAAGAACTCTCCTTCAAGCAGATGTCAACGTTAAACTTGTACTTGACATATCCAAGCGCATAGAAGAAAGAGCGTTAAAAGAAAAAGTTCCTCCGGGAATTTCAAGGCGCGAGCACATAATAAAAGTTGTTTATGAAGAACTAACACGTTTTCTCGGAGAAAAACCAGTTCCAATAAAAATAGAGCCTGGAAAAAAGATAGTGATAATGCTTGTTGGCATTCAAGGGTCTGGAAAAACAACAGCCGCAGCCAAACTTGCAAGATACTTCCAAAAAAGAGGACTTAAACCAGCTTTAATCTGCGTGGACACCTATCGACCAGGTGCTTACGCACAACTCCAGCAACTAGCAAGCAGAATAAATGTGCCTATATATGGCGACTTAAAAGAGAAGGACTCCGTCAAAATAGCTTTCAATGGTCTAAAACAGTTCGCTGACAAAGACATAATACTCATCGACACTGCTGGTCGCCACAAAGAGGAGCAAGAGCTAATCAAAGAGATGAAGATGCTTGAGAAAAGCATCAGACCAGACGAAGTTACGCTGGTAATCGATGGAACAATTGGTCAACAAGCTATGGTTCAAGCAAAAGCCTTCAACGAGGCAACACCAATAGGCTCAATCCTCGTAACGAAACTAGACGGGTCAGCCAGAGGCGGAGGAGCCCTCTCGGCAGTTGCAGCTACAGGCGCGCCAATAAAATTCATCAGCTCTGGCGAAAAGATAGAAGATGTAGAGCCTTTCATTCCTTCCCGTTTTGTCGGCCGACTGCTAGGCATGGGCGACCTAGAAACCCTACTTGAGAAGGTGCGGGAGGCAGAAGTAAAAGTTCCCGAAAAGAAGGCCCGAGCTATCCTAAGCGGTAAATTCACGTTAACAGATATGTACGAACAGTTCGAAGCCATGAAAGGAATGGGCACCTTCAGAAAACTTTTGAAAATGATTCCAGGCATGTCCTACGATGTACCAGAAGACACGCTAAACATGGCTGAAGACCGTTTAGAAAAATGGCGCGTAATGATCCAGTCCATGACACCTGAAGAAAGGACTAACCCAAAAATTCTCAATGCCTCGAGAATAAGGCGTGTAGCGAGGGGTTCAGGAACAAGCGATAAAGAAGTGAAGGAGCTCCTGAAACAGTATTCGATTATGCGGCGAATGCTGAAAACCCTGCGCAGGAAAAAGAAATTACCGTTCTTTGGGAAGGGGTTGCCGCTCGAGTTTAAGTAGACTAGCGCAAAATCTGGAAGGATAACCTTATGGACATTCTGGAAAAAGCGTTGAAAATGCTTGAAAAATATCCTTTATGCGACCACTGCCTAGGACGGCAGTTCGCTTTGCTTGGTCATGGTGTAGAAAATGATGAGAGAGGAAAGGCGATGAAAATGGTTTTAACTCTTAAAGCTCATGCGTTGGCTCTTTCAAAAAACAGGGAGGGCTCAAGAAATCTCAAAATTCTTGCAACGAACGGTTTCTTCCAAATGGCGGAAGACATGTTGCAGAAAGTGAAAAAGTGTGTTCCAAGCAAAAATTTTCCGGAAAAATGCTTTTTATGTGGAGACAAATTTGAGGTTCTTGAGGATTTAGCTGAAAAAGCCTTGGAGAAGCTTGAGGAGTATGAGTACAGTAGCTTTTTGGTTGGCATAGAGTTGCCCGTAACGGTTGAGGAACGTGAAGATGAGTTTAAGGCTGAGTTTGAAGTAAGCTATGGTGAAAGCATGCGGAACGAGTTTGGAAGAGTTATTGGGAAAAAGATTGCAGAGTGCAGCGGGAAAAAAGTTGAGTTCGGGAAACCCGAGGCAGTCGTGCTTGTTAATCCGTTCGCTGAGGAAATAAAAATTCAAGTAAATCCGCTTTACATTGCTGGGCGCTACAAGAAACTCGTTAGGGGCATACCGCAGTCAAAAT
>CAZHWZ010000007.1:0-49651 GCA_964535965.1 uncultured Candidatus Bathyarchaeia archaeon
ACCTTTCAAAGTCTCCTCGGTGAAGGTGAAACTCCAACGATTTAATGCTGACTTCTCTAATTTTCTTCGCAAACTCTTCCAAGGACGAGGCACTCTCACCCGTGTAATTCCCAATAGAAGTGAAAAAATAGAATGCACTCTCCGTTGACGGCTTTTTAGACGAAGCCATCAGCCAATAACTCTCCTATGATGAATATTTGGCTCGTTTTTAAAAGATTTTTCAACACATTATGGTGATAAAAATGAAACTTTGGTTACATGTCGTCGAGAAGAGAAACCTGCGATGGAAGGCTTCTAACGCTGTGCTCGGTGCTCCCTCGCAATAGATGCTTTATCTTCCTATAACTTTTAAGGTATCGAATGCCTTTAGCCGTTGTTTTGTAGATGATCTTTTCATTTTTCTTAGCGGATTCGAGAAGCTCCAATTTGACGAGAAGGGATAAATATGCAGTCAATTGTGCAAAGCTTAGACCCGCCTTATACATTATTTGAGTTTTATGGATGCCATCCATCGCAACCTTCAATATCCGCGCTATGATTTCGAGGCGGTCTCTACGTTTTTGCGGGTTTTCCCAAACTTCACGGAGCAACACAATCATCTAAGACTGTTCTATGACTACATCAGACAGCATATCTAAAAAGGAGTATTCCCAAAAGGCAATATATCTTAACGTAAAAATGTCAATATTTGGCCGTTAGAATTCTAAAATTCGCAAATTTGGCAAAACATTAAAATCCACCTTCAACTTGTGTTTTTAGAGAATATTGATTACGTGGTCCTGAGAAGAAGTGTTTGAAAGAGAGAAGGTTGAAACGACAGTTAAAGTCGTAAACGTAGTTGCTTCTGCAACATTAGGACAGAGAGTAAACCTTGATTCCATCCTTGAAGGTTTTCCCAACGCCGAATTCCCCTCAAAGCGATTTCCAGGCCTTGTATTTAGGCTGAAGAAGCCAAAGACCGCCACCTTAATCTTCCGTTCAGGCAAAATTATCTGCGCGGGCGGAAGATCAGAAAACGAAGCGTCAAAGGCCGTTGAGAATGTAGTCAGGGGACTCACCAAAAAAGGCATAATTATTCCCAAAAAGTCAGAAGTAAAGATAAACAACGTCGTTGCTTCAGTAAACTTGAGGCGAACGGTTGACCTCACCTCAATATCTACGTGGCAAAGGACAATGTACGAACCCGATCAGTTCCCTGCCCTCATCTATCGAATGGACGACCCGAAAGTGGTGTTCCTTATATTTTCCACTGGAAGACTGATTTGCGTGGGTGCCAAAAATGAGGATGAAATCCATAAGGCGATTAGAAAACTCATTCAGAAGCTTGATGTCGGGGGCGCTTCTAAAAGTCTTTCGTTTGATAGATCTAATACAGATAGTCAAATGAAGTGTGCGGAAGGCATTCCTGTAAGCCGGTTCAAATTAACGGATTTCACATTTTCAGATTCCCAAGGAAAAGCATGCATCTACGTGGATGGATTATGGTGTAACAATAAGTTATGCAACGGAACTTCATGCAAATTCGCCAATTTAATACAGAGAAGGCTCGTCAACGGCTTCCACGGATGTTGGGGCTTCCACTGGCAACAGGGATGGTACACGACAGAGACCAAGAAATCGCAAAGGAAACATAATAATTAAAGCAGCAAAAGTCGAATGGATGCGCGTATCATTGACTTGTAACTCTATAGGTACTGACATGTGTACCGCAGTGTCTCGCGTCTTTTTTACCTAAGCAGCTAAAGAACAAGCATGTGCGCTTAACCTTTGATATACTTCATGTATCTTGGGTAAAATTGTATGGCCTTGCTTTTAAGCTTCATGTGATGTCTGCACCTATCGTTTTTCGCTCTTGGACCGCCTCTGCCTGTGTCTTCCAGAACTCTATAAGCTCTGCTATAACCTCGTCCATATTCGTGATTTTGCCATCAGTCCTCTGCATGTCTCCCGAACAGCCAGCAAACGCCTATAAGTCTCCCACCCAACCCAAACCTGAGTCATTCGCTTCTCAGAAGACATACAAGCGTTCCTAACATGCCTTAACCGATATTCCAAATTCATACTTGAGAGACGGCAAGCATGTTAAAGCTTAATCCTCAAACTTTGCTTTAGTTGTGTCGGTGGCTAAGTGCAGGGACTGCCGCTTCATAGACTACTTCACATTAGAAGACAAGCACTGGTGCCACCAAAACAAAGGTTACATAAACCCAGAAGACAGCATATGCCAAAATTTCAAGCCAAAAATAAAAGGCCCACTCGACAAGTACATCTGGTAGACAGAGTTTGAATCATTGTTTTTGTCCGCATTCTGGGCAGAAGCGGGCTGAGACGGGAATTCTGCTTTTACAGTTTGGGCAGATTTTCAAAACAAGTTGGGGACGCAGTAAACTACCACAAAAATTACAATATTTAAAATCAAAAGAAACCCGTCTCCTACATCTCGGACAAATTAAGAACCTTTTAGGAAAAGGAAGAGGAAAAAGAACCCAAAATCCAACGTTCAAATGATACACCAGCTTCAATAAAAGATTTCTCCCCCATATTTCTTTCTCACTCCAACAAAAAATTACAGCATTCGCTATCCACCTCAAAAGCAAGGTTCAACCTAATATTTCCGCCAGATGTTGTGAGGGCACTGGTTCCAGAAGTAGCTGCTGCCCTTAAAAGTGCAGTTTCTGCATTCCGGCGCCTCAAAGAGCTGAGGCCTTATTCTAACGCCTGAGCCGCCAGACAAACTCCTCTCCAAATAAATTATTACGTTTCAGGCTTAAAAGTTGAGGCATGATCTGACAGGTTTCAACTGTTGATACGTTTACTTTTTAAAGGCCAACCCATAAGCAAGTTAAAAGGTGAAAAAATGACAAGAGAAGGCTACACCCATATAATAGTTCCACAAAGCTTACATGACCAGCTTAAGATTTTAGCCCAACAAAACAACCTATCCATAAACCAGCTGATCAGCCAACTCGTGAGCGTAAACGTTAACGTAAAAGTGAATGTCGGTATTAATACCAGTATTAATACCGCCTACCTAACTATACAAAAACAAAGCCCTCTTCTAGCTCTAAACCAAAATATCAGCCTAAAACAAACTGCTCTCACAAAAAGGGAAGGAATGGAAACCGTAGGTTGCTATCAGAGGTGGGCCGGGCCGGACTTGAACCGGCGACCTCAGCCTCGTAAGGGCTGCTTTAGGCTTGCTTTTCCGATGCAAATGTCCTAACCAAGCTAGACGACCGGCCCATTCTCTTAAGAAAGTATTTTGGTTTTTAAAGTTTGTTTGCTACAAGACCTTTTAGAATTTAGATTTGAATATGTTCATTGATTTCTACGCCGAGAACACATATAAATAGGTTTAATTTTATACTGCATTAAAATTTAGGGACACTAAATGAAGAGGATTCTTGTTACCGGAGCTGGGGGTCCGGCAAGCATAAATTTTGTCATGTCACTGCGTATCGCCCCAGAAAAGATGTTTATAGTTGGAACCGAAAGCAATGAACATTTTGTTCACTTGTCTTGTGCAGACAAGAACTATTTGGTTCCAAGCGCAACTGATCCCGCTTACATTGATAGGTTGAATGAGATCATTCGGAAAGAGAAGGTTGAATTCGTTTACGCTCAACCGGATATTGAGGTCGCAGTTATCTCGGAAAATCGTGACAAATTGGAAGCTGATGTTTTTCTTCCTTCAAAAGAGGCTATACGTGTGTGCCAAGACAAATTTGAGTCGGCAAAAAAATGGTTGAAGAAAAATGTTTCTGTGGCAAGATTTTTAGAATTAAAAGATGATTCTGATGTTGACAAAGCCTTTGAAAACTTTGGAAGTCCTATCTGGATTAGAGCCACGCATGGAGCAGGAGGAAGAGGCAGCACACCGGCGTATAACAAAGAGACAGCGATAGCGTGGATTAAATATTGGAAGTCGCGTAACGAAGACTGGAGATTCATAGCGCAGGAACATTTACCAGGAAGAAACCTGGGGTTTCACAGTTTATGGAAGGATGGTGAGCTCGTAACGTCCATGGCTAGAGAACGCCTCGAATACATTTATCCGCATCTTGCACCTTCAGGCATTACTGGCACACCTTCGGTTCAAAGAACAATTCATGATAACGCTGTAAACGAAATTGGGACAAAGGCAGTTCTCTCCATCGACCCAAATTTCAATGGAATCGCCTGCGTTGATTTAAAGGAGAGTAAGAGGGGAGAACCATATGTGACCGAAATCAACGCCGGAAGGATGTTCACCACATCTTTCTTCTTTTCCTACGCAAGCAAAATCTTACGCAAAGACCATTACGCAAACATACCATACCTATACGTCAAACTCGCGTTCAAAGAAGGCATCCCAAACATTCCAAAATACAATGTTTTGCCGAAAAATGTCTACTGGATTCGCCATATCGATGTGCCAGCGAGGCTGGTTAAGGAAGGAAAGGTTATTGGAGAGATGTACAGTTGATCGAAGCTGTTATATTTGATCTTGACGGCACAATAATTCATCTGCCAATCGATTACGAAAGGCTTTCCCAAGAGTTTAAAAAAATCATGAAGACAGTCGATGCGCGTCCGCTGGCAAAAACGATTTCGAAGTTGGACGAAGGAACAAAAAAGAAGGTCTTTGTGGTTTGGGATAAGGCTGAACTCACAGCTTTGGCAGACGTGACAGTGAACGATAAGGGAATTGCTCTTTACAAGAAATTCTCGGAAAAGCCTAAGGTCCTAGTAACTATGCAGGGCAAAGCCTTGGTGCGAACTGTTCTCGAACGTTTAGGCTTATCCTTTAATTTTGTGGTCACTAGAGAACATTGCCTTGACAGAGTTGAACAGCTTATAATTGCTACAGAGAAGCTTAAAGCATATCTCCCTAATGTTTTGTTTATTGGGGATACAGATGACGATTTTCTTGCCGCTAAAAAAGTTGGATGCCAGTTTTTGAGGGTTATGGAATGAAGGTTTGGTATGATGCGTGCACAGGTAAGCATGTAAGATATGGTGTAGCCATTGCAAAACGTCTCCGAAGCTTAGGACACGAAGTCACATTAACGACCAGAAGGCATCCTGACACATTGCCGTTGGCTGAATTTTTAAAGGAAAACTTTATTGTAGTGGGACGGTACAATCCTAAATCTTTGCTAACGAGATTAAAGGAAAGCATGCGACGCCAGCTTCTATTTTGTAAAATTTTCGAGAAAAGTGCCCCGAATGTCGCCATTTCACACGGTTCTGTGGACCAGTGTAGGGTGGCATTCGGTTTAGGAATTCCAATAATTTCAACCGTTGACACTCCCTACGCTGATGCTGTACATAGACTTACACTACCCCTTTCAGATTACATTGTTGCTTCAAAGGCAATACCCAGAAAAATCTTACAAGCCTTCAATGTTAGGGGAGAAATAATAGGTTTCGACGGTGTGGATGAAGTTGCATGGATTAGGGATTTTGAGCCCAAGATACTGTATGATTTTGGAAAACCATTGATTGTGGTTAGGGAATTTGAAGCAAGAGCGATATACAGCAAAAAGAGAATAGACATGTTTGCCTTAGCGAAGAAATTAACAAAGCTTGGAAATGTTGTATTTCTCTCAAGGTACCAACGTAGAACCATTAAGGGCTTGATAATCCCTAAAAAGTTTATTGACTCTGCCAGTTTGGCTACGCAAGCAGACTTATCTGTCGGTGTAGGGGGAACCATTACGCGTGAAGCAGCATTACAAGGAACGCCAGCGATTATTGTTGAAATACTCCCCACGCAGCATGTAAATGAGTACTTAGCCAAGAAAGGTTTTCCGATTTTTAAAACAAAACCGCCGAGTGTACTAAAACTTGCAGAAAAACTTCTAGGAGAGAAGCACAATGTTAAACATTTGTTAGCTGAACTTGAAAATCCGGTTGACGTTATCGCAGATATCACAGAGAAAATTGTTAAAACTAAAGATTTTTAGGTTTTTTAGCTTTGACAAAGGCTTTTCTTTTCTCTTCATATTCTTGTCTCGACATCATTGGCTTTGCTGGTACACCTTTTACAACAGTGTCGGGCAACACATCTTTTGTTACTACGCTTCCTGCTGCAACTATAGAATTTTCGCTTACTGTCACGTTCGGCAGGATTGTTACGCATCCGCCGACGACTACGTTGTCTTTTATTATGGATGGCGTTAGGCATCTGCTATGTGGGAATTTGTCGTTTAATAGGCTGCTGTTAGGTCCTATAAACACGTTGTCGCCGAGTTTGCATTCGTTTGAGATTGTCACGTGAGCTTGTATTATGCAGTTTTTGCCTATGACGACATCTTTGCCGATGTCGCAGAAGCTCCCTATGCGCGTCCCATCGCCGATTTTTGTGCTTTCACCTACAACGACGTAATTCCAGATAACAACATCTTTGCCGAATCGCACATCTTTCCCGATTATCACTCCCTTTCCAATCTTTGGTTTCGGCATAATGCTTTCCAGCGCTTCATTGTTATTAGATATGTGAGGTTTAAATAGTTTGATAATTTACTTGTTGTTTCTGTTGGAGGCGAAGGAGTTTGATTAAAGAGAAGGTATTGGTTATTGGTCTGGGTGAAGTTGGGCGTCCATTGTTTGAGTTGTTGGTGGAGAGTGGATGTTTCGAGGTTTATGGTTATGACATTAATAACGAAAAGATGCGTGAGGTTAAGCAAACCACGTTGCCAAGCGAGGTAGATGTTATGCATGTTTGTATTCCATGTTTCAGTCAAGACGAATTTGTGAACGCTGTGGTAGGTTATGTGAAGCAGTATAAACCTAAGCTCGTGATCATTAACAGTACAGTTCCACCTGGAACAACGATGGACGCGCATAAGCGTTGTGGCTGCCTTTTTGCACATTCCCCTGTTCGTGGCGTTCATAAAAGCTTGGAACATATGAAGTGGGAGTTAAAGCGTTGGATAAAATATGTTGGTGGCGTGGATGCAGAGTCTGCTAAGGCAGCCCGTAAGCATCTTGAGGTTTTGGGTTTGAAAACTAAGGTTTTAAATAGTAGCGTAGAAACGGAGTTAGCGAAGTTGTTTGAGACAACTTGCAGAGCTTGGATGATTACTTGTTTTCAGGAAATGCACCGGATTAGTAGGTTTTTTGGGGCGGATTTTGACGGGGTTGTTGATTTTTTGGAGGATACTCACCGAGTTAGACTGGATAGACCCATTATGTTTCCAAGCGTTATTAGCGGGCATTGTGTAATTCCGAATGCTGTGATGCTTTTGAAAAGTTACGACTCTGAGTTTCTCCGATTGATTTTGAAGTCGAATAATAAGCGAAAAGAAGAGATTAAAGATGAACGTATTCGGAGTGAAGTGGAAAATGTTAGAAAAAGAGCGGAAGCTTTAGAAAAAGAGTTGACTAAGAGATAGAAGGCTAACGTAAACAAACAACAACTTAAAAGTGTTAAAAGACAGAACAGTAAAGTTTGCAAATGATACCTATGAATACCACAATGGTTGTTGTCGGCACCCGTCCCGAAATCATAAAAATGGCGCCCGTAATTAGGGCTTTGCAGAAAAACGATTTGCCATTCATTCTCGTTCATTGCGGTCAACACTATGATTACATTATGTCTCAGCAATTCATTAAAGAACTTGAACTCCCCACACCTGATTACAGCTACAAGGTTAAAGCGTATTCTCAAGGCGTACAAACAGCACGAATAATAACTCATATAGAGAGGCTGCTAAAGAAAATAACACCAAAGCTTGTCCTAGTTGAAGGAGACACAAACGGCGTATTAGCCACAACCTTAGCAACAGTCAAGCTTGGTATTCCTGTTGGGCATGTCGAAGCCGGGTTAAGAAGTTTCGACCTACGCATGCCAGAAGAACATAACAGACGCCTAACAGACCACGCATCCACTTATCTGTTTGCGCCAACAAAAACCGCCGAAAACAACCTCAAAAAAGAGAATGTTTGGGGAAAAATTTATGTGACTGGTAACACCGTCATAGACGCCGTAATCCAGCACCTGCCAATAGCAGAGAAAAAATCAAATATCTTGAAACACGTTCAATTTGACAGATTTGCCTTAGCGACCGCACACAGAGCAGAAAACGTAGACGATCCAAGAGTGCTTAAGAGTTTTATCGAAGCCTTCGCAGAAGCTCCCCTACCGGTCGTTTACCCGATGCACCCACGCACAAAAAAGAGACTTAGACAAAATAGGCTTTTGCATAAGGTCAAAAGTTGGAAAAACGTGCAGATTTTGCCACCTTTAGGCTACTTTGACTTCTTAGTTCTGATGAAAAAATGTGAGGTGATACTGACGGATTCAGGCGGCATACAAGAGGAGGCAACGGCACCGCCAATAAGAAAACCTGTTTTGGTTATACGGCTTTCAACGGAAAGACCTGAAGCTGTTGAAGCGGGGTTTGCCGAAGTGGTGGGCACAGAAAAACAAAACATACTAGAAACCATGAAAAAGGCATTAGAGAATAGAAAAAAACTTCCTGAAAAGTCTCCTTATGGAGATGGAAACGCTGCTGAAAAAATCGTGAAAATAGTTAGAAAAGAAACGGCGGTTTAGCCCTTACAGAATATCCATAGATCCCGCCTAAGAGACAATGTTCCTCGGCTTTTGCACATGAAATGCTTTTAAGTCTTTTTCCTGCTCACTGATAAGTATTTCGTCATTGTGGATTAGGCATTGTTTTGGTTATGTGGGTTCCTGTTTGTAAGACATTTATTTCATAAATATGGTGGTTTATGTAAGATTATAGTTAGGCTTTGGTAGAAAATAGCTTTATATCATCGTTGATAGTACGGTTAGGTGTTGTGAAGGGTTTCGGCATGAAAGTTTCGCGTCTTGCCTTTAGAATGTGGTATTATTTCAGGTTGGGATATACTACATATTTGACTTTCTTGTTGGGGTTCGCGACGACTTTGGTCACTGTTTATTATTTGGCAATCACAAATATTCCAGCCTTACGAGACGTATTTCCACATTTCTTATGGTTCGCCATAATAGCATTAGTAATAGGAGTGCCAGTTTCCTGTCTTCTCGGCTGGTTTCACATGAAAGGCAGCGCATTATATAGCTCTGAAGTTGACATCTCTGTTGAAGCGAATCCGTATCTTTACAAAATCCAGCCTGGATATTGGCAGGAAGCATTCACACCTCTATATCTCGAACTCTTAAGAGGGATGAAAGCGATGTTAGAGAAGCAAGGCATGCTGAGCAAAGAGGACAAAGAACGAATAGAGGACATAGAGAAGAAACTAGCGACTCTGATAAAAGGAGGCTACGTTGGTGCAATGCGCGTCCGCAAATTTGATGCAGAACCATGATCCTAGTTGCTTGCGTAATAATGCAGAGTATGTATGACGCTTTTAGGATTTCATATATTTCTTTGCGACAAACCACATTGTGAAAAGGAAATGTGCCAGAAATCAACAAGAGCGTACTGGAACGCACCACTTTCCACTATGCTCCACACTTGGCTTAGGCTTCATTATTTCAAGTCCGGGTTGATGGATACCTCTTCAAAAACTTTTATGAGGTTTTCAGTCATGGTTTCCCACGTGTACTTATCTCTAATAGTGTTCCATGCCGCTTGTCCTACACGCTTACGGAGATTTTGGTCGGATAATAGTGTGTTTAAATACTTGGTTAAGGCCTCTGCATCGTCTGGGTTGTAGAGGAAGCCGTTAACGCCGTTTTGAATGGTTTGAGCGGTTCCCGGAAGGTTTGTGGCTACCACTGGCTTTCCGCAAGCCATGTACTCTAGGATCTTTAATGGATGGGCCGCTGCAAAGTAATCCTTTTGAGGGAAGATGTTGACACAGACATCAGAGTCCATAATGTATTTCGGTACCTCCGTATGCGGTATGGGGCCTGTAAACAAGAAATTTTTCTCTAAGCCTATCTTTTTGACTTTATGAATCCACCTTGACCTATCGTGGTTTCCCACGATTATGAAAAAGGTTTTTGGTTTCTCCTTAACGATGTTTGAAGCCACCTTGATTAGTATGTCAAGCTCGTATAAGTAGCCAACAAATAAAACTATGTGCTCAGCGTTTAACTTGTCCTTCAATCCAATTCCACGAACCATAGGGTTAAAGATTGCTGTGTCAACTCCATTAGGAAGCACTACGATTTTTTCTTCAGGCACACTGCATCTCAACATTAAAAAATCCTTTATTGGCTGTGAAATAACCAGAATCTTGTCAGAAATCTTTACCGTAAGAGATTGTAGAAGAGACGGGTAAAGTTTAAACAAATCAGCACAGTCAAGCACCATTGGGAGCCCTGTAAAGATTTTGCATTGAGCTGCGGGGTATCCGCCCCAGCAGTTGGGCATGTACCCCAATAGCAAATTCACGTCTTTTCCACGAATTATAGAAAGCCCTTTCACCGCTAGATAATTGGTAAAAACCTCACCCAAGATAGCCCATAGCTTACGAACCTTAAAAAGAGGACGGAGGAGACTGGGAATAGCAAATCGATGTACGTAAAGTCCGTCGACTACCTCGTCAGCATCAATGTTTACGTGTGAGCCCGATATGATCATGTGAAATTCCCAGCCTCTTTTCACTAGGCATCTTCCTAAACTGGGAAGACGAATGGCTTCCCCGAAATATCCGGGGAATCGTATCGACGAGAACGAGAGAACCCTCAACATTCATCCACCTTAATAAGTGAAACACTCTTAATTGTTAACTGAATTATCAAGGCTCCATGAACAAAAAATTTTCGCTCGCAAGAAGAATTCATGGATAATTTTAATGCTGAGTGATCTTAACTGATGCAGTTATTGACATATGGAGATGTGAATTTCTGTAGAGATCTTCTCTTATGGATTTTTGCGTATCTATGTTTCCTCAACTGACACTAATGTTTTTAGCATAAACTATGATTTTCTTAATAGGGGTGCAGTGTCACTTGACTGAAGTCTCCACGCTATCACCTAATAAGGAAGAATTGAGGTTTTCTCTGGATCTTGCTGTTAAGTGTCTAATAAATCCGCCCATATATAATAACGATCGTAGCTCTCCTGCATTCGGAGGATTCAACGGTATTCACTGCTTAACCAAGCCGAGAGGAAAATATGAGAAGCCCTTCGTATACACAGAAATCACAGGTTATGGCGTCCTTATCTGCTTAAAACTTTGGATGTGGAAAAAGAATCAAATGTTCCTAGAGTTAGCTCGTAGGGCTGGTGATTGGATTGTTAAAGCACAGTATTTAGGGTCGAATAAGAAGGCGTATGGAGGGTTCTTTGACAGATATTACAAGGATACTAGCGAATTCTATCCTTATCTTTACACCTACCCTGCTGCAGTCTGTTGCGCAGCTTTAACTAAGCTTTACAAGAGCACCAAGGAGTCTAAGTATCTGGAAACTGCCATAAAGGCTGCAGATTGGCTTGGAGACGTCATGTGGCAACCGCTTTCGAGGGCTAAAGGCGCGCTTAAGGAATGCTACAACCTTGCCAAAGACAGGTTTTCGATGAGGCTCTACCCATATGAAGCCATCTGCACGGCTTTAACTCTAATGTTGTTTGATGCTCTGTTAAAGGATGAAAGGCATAGTTCTATCGTGGAGAAGGCGTTGTCTTGGGCGCTTGCGACTCAGAATAAGGACGGAAGCTTCCCAATGTATTATGATTTGACCGAGGGAAAATATAACTCCGTTCTCTATACGCATTTTATCGCGTACACGCTTTACAATTTAGTTGGTTTCCCTCTTTTAGACCTATCTGAAATGTTAAATAACGTGAGCTATATGGAAAAAGCGATTAAATGCGCTGACTGGCTGATAAAAAGCCAAGATGAAGATGGCGGCTTATTCACCTATTATCACTCCTTTGGGAAGCACAGCTGGCATAAACAATCGCCAAGCGTGGCTCAGGCTGCATGCGCTTGGCTTAAACTTTATGAGATAACAGGTCAGGAGAGGTATATGAAGGGGGCTATAAAGGCAATTCGATGGTTAATCGAGAATCAGCATAAGGTAACTGATAAAAAACATTTAGCTGGAGGGTTCTACTGGATATATCCAAATAAGGAAGTGAGATTCATTGATAAAATCTGGGGTGCCGCTGACAGATTTACACGCAAACTCGGTTTTGCTCATCCACACCTTCAATTTCTAGATAGGATACCAACGTGGACTACACAATTCGCCATCGAAGCCCTCTACAACCCAGAAAAGACGTTGCTTAAAGCCTAAAATTCCATTAATTCACAGATTTATTTTTGGGAGATCACTTGTTTATACATGTCTACTTCTTTTTGTGAGAGAATGTTCCAAGCAAATCTTTTAAGAATAATCCTTCTTGCATTGGTGCCAAACTTTTCCCCCAAAGAGGGGTTAGAAAGGAGAAAAAGGATGGCTTCTGAAAGGGGGGTTGCATCCCTAAATTCCAGCCCTTCGGCATCTCCGCAATTGACCAAGAGACCGGTTTCCTTGTTTTTAATGACTTCTGAATGCCAATCGATTCCTAGGGCGATGATGGGCTTGGCTGACGACGCGGCTTCTAATAATACAAATCCAGACATGGGGCAGACCACCACGTCGGCCATGGCCATAAACTTCGCCACCTGGTTGCGAGGTTGGGCTCCGACAAAAATTGTTTTTTCCTCAATGCCTAGTTTTTTGGAGAGGACAACAAGATCCTTTCTTCGGTCTCCATCTCCTACGTAGACAAACATGGTTTCAGGGATTCTTGAAATGACGGAAACCTCGCTTCTTAAAACATACTGCATATAGGGATACCTATCTTTGTCTAAACGGCCCACGGATAGGACCACTCGTTTATCTTTAATGCCTAACAGGTTCCTTATTTTCAATTTGTCTTGCTCAGGGGAAAAGAGGTCTGTTTCTACACGGTTCGGAATTACCTTTATTTTCTCTGAGCTGATACCCGTGGATACAACCTTTTTTCTTAGGTGTTCACTTATACAAACGATTCTATCAGCGTTTTTTAAAGTAAATTTCTCAATAAACTCGAGAATCGCCCATTTAAAAAGAGGTGGCTTTGACATGTAGCGTTGTTGTTCGTAATCTGTATGGATCGATATAACCACTGGAACCCGTGTTAGTTTCCCAGATATTACGGCAACTAAACCTGCTAGAAAAGGGTTGTAGGCCCTAATTATATGAATTCCATAGATTTTTATCAAGATTGCTGTTCTAAACACGTAATAAAGTACATTAAACGAAGTTCTAACCGAAGACCATAGTAGTCCGTGAACCTTAATCTTTTCTGATAGATTATAATCCTTTTTTTCGTATGGAGAAAAAATGTGGACTTCGTTAAAGTAATCGATTGGGTTAAAGTATCTAATAAGGAAGTTTTTTCCATAGGTTTTTAAATACGCTACAACAGGATCATTTGGGACTACGCCAAGTTTCATGACTAAGCTCTACCAGCATTCATTATTTTACAAGCCTTTCTCTTTAACTTTGCTGGATGGTTTACCATGAGCTTGCACAAAAAAGAATTTGCCAATTCCCTTTAATGATGATGTGCCCATGAGCAAATAATTGAAATTATTTCTTGGAATGCGCGACGTGAATGGTTGCTGTTGCCTCGAAGATAGTTTATTGCGTATCCTTCTGGTTTTGTTGCAAACCTTTTCTCTCTTGTCCGCCCTTCAGGGACCACCAGATAACCAAAAAGAAAATTTTAAACAGAGTCCTAGGATCCTTAATCCACAGGATGACCTTCCACCACTTTCGCTTTGGCTTGTACCTTGTCCAAGACAGCGTTGCGTGTTTCCACCCTTGCCAGTCTTCTTTGAAAGTGTTCCTCAACGGATCGGTTGTGGATTTTATGAGGTGAACCACTGGTTTCATGTTGAGCTTGGCCATCACAACACCAACGCTTTCAATGGCTAGAAAGAGCTCATAGCATTCTCCATCCATGGTAATATTCTCATCGAAGCCACCTGCTCGAAGATAATCATCCTTTGTAACGAACAGGATAAACGGGGGGTCGTTCCAAAACGCAAAGCCGAGTCTAACTCTTCTTACGTAATACTCGAACCATTCGCGTGGGAAAGCTAAGTCATCGTCCATTACTACTACTATTTCGCCATGGCACCTAGTAACACCGATGTTCCTCGCCTTACTAACATTTTTAGTTCTTTCAATTACCACTTCTACGGGTAGCCCCTCCAAAGACTTCAAAGTTAAGACCTGGTCTCTTACCGTTGGGATCACCACACTGACTGTTGATAGGTTGATTTCCACTTGTTCAACACCCAAGGTTGATAATTTATCCCCCTACATTCAGCACCAAAAGTGTCTGTTTAATACAGGATTTAAGCGTTTTCTGACAGTCTTTCCTCTACCCTAGGAACGCGGTAACTCTACCCTTTTAGGACATCGGCATAGGTTTAATTCACGCACATGATGAACAATTGGTGGGCCAGCTTAGAGCCATAATAAGCATTATAAGGAGCTCTCCTAGAGCTAGAGCTCTCAATACAGGGTTTGATTGGGCTACGCTTTGAAAATATGCTTAGGAGGAGCGAGATATTTAAGCGGGTTCCTCAGGTTATGATGTGGCTTTCAGACAAAGCTTATATAATATGGCGGGGCTTTACTGAAACCCATTGATTTACTTCAAAGCTTTGTGCGACGGTTGAGAGGTTGATCATAAGCAAAACCCCTGTTCGTCTAACCCTGGGTGGTGGCGGGACGGATTTGCCCTCATACTGCTCCAAGTATGAAGGATTTGTCGTTGCGTCTGCTTTGAATAAGTACATTTACTTGGTGGTCAAGCGTAGATTTGAGAAGGAAATTAGGGTAAGCTACTCTGTGACTGAGATAGTAAAGTCTGCACATGACATTAGGCACCCTGTGGTGAGGGAGGCTTTAAAGCTTCTGGGGTTGAGGAATCATCTCGAAATAGTCTCCATATCCGATGTGCCCGCTGAGACGGGCCTAGGCTCTTCAGGAAGCTTCACAGTCGGCCTCCTGCACGTTCTCCACGCCTTCAAGGATGAGAATCCTTCGCGTCGTAAGCTTGCCCAGGAGGCTTGTCGCTTGTTGATGGAGATTCTTAAGGATCCCTGCGGTGTGCAGGACCCCTACATAGCAGCCTTCGGAGGATTCATATGTCTAGAAATAGCTAAAGACGGCAAGGTCGCCGTTTCACCTCTAAAGATTTCTGATGACGCTGTCCGTGAGCTTGAGGACAACCTACTATTCTTCTATACGGGCATCAAGAGGAACTCCGCTCAAGTCCTTCGTAACCAGAGTAAGTCCATTGATGATTCGAGGGCTTTAGAAGCTATGCACCGCATTAAGGAGATAGGGTTCAAGGTTAAGCACGCCCTTGAAAGAGGGGACTTAACGGAGTTTGGCAGACTACAGCATGAACACTGGATGGCAAAGAAGAGCACCTCCTCAGAGATTTCAAATAACCCAATAAATAGGTGGTATAGGAGAGCTCTAGAGAATGGGGCCATAGGTGGTAAGATCATGGGGGCTGGTGGCGGCGGCTTCCTCATGCTTTACTGTGAGGACAACAGGGATATTGTGAAGAAAGCTATGGCCAAGGAAGGCTTGAAAGAGGTCAAGTGTAGGTTTGAACGTGAGGGTTCCAAGATAGTTATTAATCTTTAGGTGGTTTTGTGCGCAGCCAGGAGTTTATAAGAATTTACCTTCAAGAGTTGGAGTCCATAACCAAGCGTATAACGGTTGAAGATATTGAGAAGGTCATAGAGCTTCTTTATGAAGCTTGGAAAGAGGGGAGACAGGTTTTTCTAGCTGGAAACGGCGGTTCTGCCTCCACGGCGACACACTTTGCAAGCGACCTAGCTAAGTTCGCTTCGGCTGAGGGAAAAAAGAGGTTTCGAGCCATAGCCTTAACAGATAACGCGCCTTTAATTTCGGCGCTCACCAACGACTTGGGCTGGGAGAACGTTTACGTTGAGCAGCTGAAGAACTTGATGTGCGAAGGCGACGTTTTCGTGGCGATTAGTGTTCACGGAGGTTCTGGAGTCGACAGGGCGGGTCCTTGGTCCCAGAACCTTTTGAAGGCAGCTAAATTTGTAAAGGATAATGGTGGGAAGGTTGTTGGGTTAGCTGGCTTCGATGGAGGCATCTTAAAGCAGATTGCCGACGCTTGCGTAGTAGTGTCTATAAACTCCACGCCTCAAGTGGAAGGCTTCCATGTGGTGTTAACCCACCTTATCTGCGCTGGGCTTCATAAATTGATAGCAGGATGATAAATGGGAACCACGTATATGATAGTCAAGCTATGCTGGCTCGCGGAGCGCGAGAATGACAAATGAACAGAGCCGTATTCCTGGACAGAGACGGTGTTATAAACGAGATTGTTTACTTCCCTGAACTCGGCGTCTTAGACTCACCCCTTAAACCCAGGCAGTTTAAGTTATTGCCCGGTGTTGCAGAGGCAATTAAGACGTTTAATCGTCTAGGCCTTTTGGTGATTGTTGCCTCGAATCAGCCTAGCATAGCAAAGGGTAAGATGACGGAGGAGGCTTTTGAGAATGTTAGGTTAAAGATGAAGAGAGAGCTGGAGAGAAAGGACGCGCGTATAGACGCTGAGTATTACTGTTTCCATCACCCCTCGGCTAAGGACGTTAGATATAGGGTTAACTGTGATTGTAGGAAGCCAAAGCCAGGTTTGCTTTTAAGGGCGGCAAAAGACTTTGCCCTAGAGCTTTCCAGATGTTATATGGTAGGTGATAGCTTAATGGATATCAAGGCGGGCAAGGCTGTCGGCTGTCGGCTTTTCTTGATAGGCTATTTAAAGTGTGATTTATGCAGGCTCATGAAGAATGAGCGGGTTAAACCAGACCTCATCGTTCCCAGCCTACTCCAAGCATCTAAAATAATCAAGAAGGAGGTGAACGAAAGTAGAGATATTCCTTGACACTGCAAGCGTGAAGGAGATCAAGGAGATAATACCCTGGGGTATTATATCAGGGGTAACAACCAATCAAAAAATCTTTTTGACGGAGAAAGGCGTCAAGTTCGAAGACCGAGTCCTAGAGATCCTGTCGCTGTTAGATGGACCGTTGAGCGTAGAGCTTACGAAAACTGTTGGGAGCGACGAGGATTTAATCGAAGAAGCTAGGAAGTACTCAGGTTGGAATCCGAAGAACGTGGTTATCAAAGTGCCCATGTTCGGCGACGGCAGGGGACTGCGAATAGTTAACAGGCTCAAGAAGGAGAACATTAAGACAAATATGACATGTTTGATAACAACGAACCAGGTTTTGTTGGCTGCTAAAGTAGGAGCCACCTACGCCAGCATATTCTTCAATCGTGTAAAAGATTCCGGCGGAGACCCTGTGAAGGTTATACAAGAATCTAGACACATCATCGAGAATGGCGGCTTCTCGACAAGAATAATTGTCGGAAGCATTAGAGAGCCTGAGGATGTGAATGAAGCAGCCGTGGCTGGAGCTCATATAATAACCATACCATACAAGATCCTAGTACAGATGCCACACCACTGGAAAACAGAGGAAACCATCAAAGAGTTTGACCAGGCTTGGTTGGAGTTTAAGAAGGCTGAAGTCAGATTAAAATAGCGGTCATAACATATAGCTTCGCAAATGATCGCCGTCATTCTTGCGGGCGGGTATGCTAAGAGGCTTTGGCCATTAACTTTGGATAGACCTAAGGCTCTGTTACGGATAGCTGGCAAACCCATAATCGACTATGTTGTTGAGAAGCTGGTTCCGTTAAACCCGCCCATAAATAGGATTGTTTTGTCGACGAATTTGAAGTTTCAGCCTCAGTTTCAAGAGTGGCTGAGGGCTAGGAAATATCGTAACATAGAGCTTGTTCCTGATAGCTCGCTGAGGGAGGAGGAGAAACTCGGCGCCGTAAAGGCCCTCGCTAACATCGTGGCAAGGAGAGATAAGGAAGATGTTGTTATTTTAGCCGGTGATAACCTTTTCACTGATAACCTTGACAGCTTTCTCAGCTTCTTCAATGATAAGCAAGCTCCAATAACAGCCCTTTACCATGCAAGAAGCAGGGAGGAGGCGAGGAGAGGGGCCACCGTAACCGTTGATGAGAGCGGAAGAATATTAGAGTTTATTGAGAAACCCACGCATCCGAAAACGACCCTTATAGGGGCATGCATCTACGCATTTCCAGCAGGGATAGGTAAAAAGCTTAGAGAATACTTGGAGTTGGGATTGTCTAGTGACGAGCCTGGGAGGTTTATCGAATGGCTTCATAAACAGGAGCCTGTTTATGGCTACGTGCTCAAAGACTACCTATGGGATATAGGAACCCCAGAATTGTATAAGGCCGCTGACAAATTCTTTACGAGGCCGAGCTGATTGAAGGCTACCAAGTGAATAGTAAAAATCTCGTTGAAGGGATTGAAGGTTGAAAAGGTGTTTAATAACTGGTTGTGAAGGTTTCATCGGCTCCCACTTAGCAGACTTTCTGGTAAAGAACGGGCATGAAGTATACGCGACGGTTTACGGCGACACTAAGAATATAAACCACTTGAAAGGCAGGATCGCGATGTTAGGTTGCGATATGAACAATGAGAGAAGGGTTTTGGAGGTTGTTCACGAAGCAAAGCCAGAATACATTTTCCATTTGGCTGCCCAGAGCTTTGTCACGGTTTCCTGGGAAGACCCAGCATTAACGCTGAAAACCAACGTTTTGGGAACGCTAAACCTTCTTGAGAGCGTTAGAGGGAGTGGATTGAACTCTCTAATAGAGATTGTCGGCTCGAGCTCAGTTTATGGGTCAAGAAGTGAAAGTGAGCCTCCTTTAAGAGAGGAAACAGGTTTTAGGCCTACTAGCTTTTACGCTATTAGCAAGGTTGGTGAGGAGATGCTCGGCTACCTTTATTATAAAGTTTATGGAATGAGGGTTATTCGAGTTCGTCCCTTCAACATGACTGGCCCGAGGAAGACCAGCGACGCTTGCTCTGACTTCACTAAGGGTTTAGTCGAGATAGAGAAGGGGTTAAGAGACATTTTAGAGATCGGCAACTTGGACACTGTCCGAGACTTCACTGATGGTAGGGATGCTGTAAAGGCGCTTTGGCTATTAACTGAAAAGGGGGTTTCAGGCGAGGTTTATAACTTGTGCTCAGGGAAGGGCTATAAGATGAAGGATGTCTTGGAGAAGGCTATATTGCTTTCAGGATTGAAAGATGTTAAGATTAGGCAGGTTACTGAGAAGCTGCGCCCTTATGACGATCCTATATACATTGGTGACAACTCTAAACTTCGCGCTCTCGGCTGGGAGTCAAAGATTTCCATAGAGAAGACATTATCCGACATGCTGGACTATTGGAGACAGAGCCTATAGCGTATGCTTCTGGTGGTAAAGAGATGAGGCTTCAGGGTAAGGTTGCCATAATCACGGGTGCCAGCAGAGGCATCGGCAGAGCAATTGCACTGGCGTTTGCCCAGGAGGGCGCGGACGCTGTGGTGGTTTCTCGTAACCTTTCTGAGGTCGAGGAGACAGCAGCTAAAATAAGGGTTTTGGGAAAACGCGCCTTAGCCCTTAAAGTTGATGTGTCGAGGAGGGAAGATGTAGAAGTCATGGTGAAGTCAACTCTCAGAGAATTTGGTAGGATAGATGTTTTAGTGAATAATGCTGGTATACTGGGTCCTGTAGGGCCTCTTGTTGAAAACGATGCAGAACTTTGGACAGAGACTGTAAAAGTGAATTTGGTAGGAGCCTTTCTTTGCTGTAAATATGTTCTGCCAGTTATGATTAGTCAACGTAGCGGGAAGATCATTAACCTTTCAGGTGGAGGAGCTGCCTATCCAAGGCCGAGGTTCTCGGCCTACGCCTCCTCTAAAGCTGCTGTTGTCCGCCTCACTGAGACGTTGGCCGAAGAGGTGAAGGAGTTTAATATCCAAGTTAACGCGATAGCTCCGGGCGCTGTAAATACCCGCATGCAGGAGCAGATTTTAGAGGTTGGCGAAGCAGCCGGAGAAAGAGCCTTGTCTGAAGCTAAGAAGGTTATCAATGGTAAGGGTACAGACCCTGAATCAGCCGTGAAATTAGCCATTTTCTTAGCTTCTGATGAATCTGACAGTCTTACGGGCAGGCTTATAAGCGCTGTTTGGGATGACTGGGCTAGCTTAAAAGATGAAATAAGGGTGAAAGAAGCTATAGCTAAGGGATTATATACGTTGCGTAGAATAGATGGTCAATTTTTTGGTCCCAAAAACGGAGATATACCGAGGAGGTGATTTTATTGAAAACCGTTGTGACCGGCGGTGCAGGCTTCATTGGCAGCCATCTTGTGAAGAGGCTTCTAGACGAGGGCAGAGATGTCGTAGCTGTGGATGACATGTCTAGGGGTAGTTTATTGAATCTAAAAGATTTAGGCGTGCCTCTTGGCTGCGCTATCGAAGCCAACTTAAGAGACTACGGTCAGGCCTTAAATGCAATTGGAGGCGCTGATGTTGTCTTCCATTTGGCCGCTAGAGTGGGTAGCGTAGAATACCTTCACGGCAGTGAGCTTGCTGAGCTTAGGGCTCTCCAAGATAACTTAATCACGGATGCCAATGTTTTCAGAGCGTGCACAGAAACAAACGTTAAGCGTATAGTTTACGCCTCTAGCGTTTCAGTATATCCGATAGATTTACAGCGTGAGCCTGGGGTGGTGTTTTCTGAAGATGATCTACGATATTATAATCCTGAGGGCGGGTATGGATGGGCTAAACTATTAGGCGAGATACAGCTAGGGTGGATGAAGGATGTAAACATCGGCATAGCAAGAATTTTCAATGTTTACGGAGAAGGGGAGCCTCTGGATGAAACCACACATGTCATTCCAGCCTTAATACGTAAAGCAGTAACTTATCCAAAGGAAGACTTCATAGTATGGGGAGATGGCGAGCAGTCGAGATGCTTCATATACGTCTCCGACTGCGTAGACGCCCTGATCAAGCTTGAGGAGAAAGCTTCAAACCCACCGCTAACCGTTAACATAGGCTCTGACAAGCCCGTCAAGATTAAGGAGATAGCCGAGAAGATTGTGGCAGTATCAGGTAAAAATATAAAGATCAAGTACGATTCTGGGAAGCCTGTAGGACCTTTAAGCAGAACAGCCAACATTACAAACGCCAGGAAGAAACTGAGTTGGAGTCCTAGCGTCATCTTAGATGAAGGACTTAGACGCACTTACAGCTGGGCTGAGAAGAGGCTATTGAAGCTACTGGACGCCACTAGATAGAGATTGGTATGGAGTTAAACGTAGCGGTGCATTCTCAGACGTGGGCTTTTATTGATTGTGAGCGTCTCTGATTTTGTTAGATAGTCTTTGTTAAGATAGTTTAGGTTGAGCTTGCACAAAGAAGAACTTGCCAATTTCCTTCATTGATGATATACCCAAAAGCATCTCCAAAATTTTAATGTAGAGGTCGCCGAGTATCCATCGGTTGATGACATGCTCCGGTAGAGCTATGGGAATGGGGTTAAATCCACTTATCTTGAAGTGGAAGTGGAGGCTTAGAAGCTTGCATAAACCTTCGTGGTTAATCTTCCTGAGGTTTTTATAAGCCCTATATTTTTGATTTGGTGTTGTGAGGAGTAGGGTTCCATGGCTTTTTAGCACCCTGTAGGTTTCTTCGATTTCTCTTTCAGGCGTTGAGGTTTCAAGTATTCTTGGATCAATTTTGAAGTCATACGTGCTTAGGGCGTTAGCTATGATGACGTAATCAAAGGTTTTCTTTGAGAAAGGTAGGAAATGCATATCTCCGAGGACAAAATCTGCGTCTCTGTCTATTTTCTTTGCGATTTTGAGCGATTTTCTGGAAATGTCTAAGCCGACATTCCAATTGGTTTTGGCGGGAATCTCCGATAAAATGACACCAATACCGCAGCCAATGTCCAAGATTTTCTTGCGCGAAACCCTCTGAAGCATAGAAATTAGGTGAAAACGCACATCAAAAGCGTCTCCCCACCAGAGGTTTGGGGCATGCTGCTTAAATTTGGTTAGAATACGTTTTCGATTCACCATAATCCCCGGAATTTCTTGAAAAGAATCTTTCCATACTCAATGGGCTTTTAGGCAGTACTCATGATAGGCTACTAGCCGACCACCCCACTTTGCCTTAAATCGGTAAATACCCTGTTCCTTTGGGGTCTGAGGGTTTGGGTTTACCCCTGTGAGGTCATAGTATCTGTAGCCCTGCTCATGCCCCCACTTTATGATGTGCCATTTTAGCATGTCGTTTGCGTAAAGCTTGTTCTCAATAGCATAGGTTGACTGCCCAGCCCCCCACTCGTTCAAATAGCCATTGAAGGTCGATACCAACAGTCCCGCTAGTGTTCTGTCTCCCTTTTTCGCTACGAAGCATTTCATCACGTTTTTTTGGCTAAGCATTCTCCATTGTTTATAGACATGTGAGTAATGATAAGGTTTAACCTAGTCTCTGATTCTGGTCTCGTTAAGAACGTTAAAATACTCAACGAACTCATCTTCATCCTTGACCCTTTCTACGGTAACTCCTCGTTCAACAGCTCTTTCCACATTTTTCCTTGCAGAATGTTTCTCTAAACCGAGCCAAAGTTGCTCGATATCCTTCGTTAGGTCAATGACAAAAGTTGCGACCTCTTTAGACTCGAAGCCCATCGCCTTAAAGGACTCAATTTTATCGTCCAAGGGATGTGGATAACCGCTGGAAATGTCTACTCCCTCATCTTTCGCTATCGTATGCACCGCATCCAATGTCTTACCATAGGCTTCACCTCTTTCTTCCGCGATAGGAGTCACGGGTCCAAAATGCCAATGATATAGGGGCTTAGTCTTCATGAGAAGTTTGACTAGAAGGTTGCCTAACGGCTTATCATAAACCCTTCCGTGAAAACGGCATGTCTTGAAAAGAAGGAGCTGCCCGAGTGTTTTTCCATGATCTTCTACCGTTATGAAGATGGGTTGTTCTTTCGTAATGTCTCTGACGGAATCTGCAAAGTACGTAGTCTGATATATGGTACCGTACTCAGACTTCTCCAAAGCCTGATTCCATTCGGCTTGGTCAACTTCATTTTTGACTGACGCTTTCAAGCATTACCACCTACGGCACCATGACTACTTGATTTGTATAAATTTTTCAGCAACTTTTCCAGAATTATGATAATCCAGCACCCAGATCCTCGACTCTTCACAGATTTTCCTACGCTTAACCATCAGTATAAGTCATACTTTTATATATCTGATTTTCTGTGCGCGTATCAACGATGGTGAAAGCTCAGGACAACATAAATAAAATTATAATCTCGGACAATTATAATGGAAGAAAATCGCTAGAGGTGGAACTATTTGAAGCCTATGGACGTTGTAATACCCACTAAAAACTCTGGAAATACGCTTAGACACTGCTTAAATGGAGTAAAACGGGGGATTAACATTAATCGAATAATCATTGTTGATAACTATAGTCAGGATGAAACCTTGACTATAGCAAGGGAATACAACTGTTTAGTTATTCAATCAGAAGCAGGTCTCGGATATAGAAGACAACTTGGAATAGAACATGTAGAAACTGACTTTTTTGCTTTTGTGGATAGCGACATAATTCTTGTTCCCAACTGGCAAAAGATTATGCAAGGATACATGAGACCTACTGTTGGTGCCGTTGAAGGGAATAACTTGCCTATATATCCGCCTGCACTCAAAAAATATATCTTAAGAACGTTGGTAAATCACCCGCGTCTCGAAGAAGTAAAAATTGGGGAAAGAGGAAACACCAGTAATGCCCTTATTAGGAAGGAGGCCGTTGTGGGAATAAAGATACCCAGTAATTTGTTGCTTAGAAAAAAGTTGTGTGATAGAATCATATACACACCTCCTGAATCATTTTGCCCATTTGAGGATCATTTCATCACACAATATATACTTAATCGAGGATGGAGATGGATACGCGTACCCGTTTTTTCTCTCCACCTCAAACCAAATTTTGCAAAGAACGCCCAGTGGGTTGGAAGTGGTAGAAGAATAATCGGTGTGGAGATTACTGGTATATTTAAGCACTTGGTTTATCTGGTATTTCACGGCATTCAGAGTGGCTTGAAAATGCGCAGTATGAATATTATGTTTATACACATCTCCGAAGGATTAAATAACTTAATTGGATGGCTCAAGTATAACAAATTTGAAAATACGTTTTGAAAGTATAACATCATGGGCGTGGTTTTTGGCAATAGGTCAGTTGAGGGCGAAGAGCATGGACGATTTGCCACTACCACTCATACAGTAAAGAGTTTGAAAATCAATTCGCAAGGTTTTGCAACGTAAAACCAGCAATCGCCGTAAACTCAGAAAAAAGTGTATTAGAAATTTCCCTAAGTGCAAGGAACATAAACTTAAAATTTAGCGCATGCCCTATTTCAGAAAGCGAGAAAAACAATTAAGGCGGTTTATAAAGTGAAAACAAAGATTCAAACGGCCGTTATTTTGGTTGGGGGGGCAGGATTACGAATGCGCCCCCTTACAAAAGACGTGCCAAAATGCATGACACCCTTACATGGTAAACCTTTATTATACTGGACATTAACTTGGCTAAAGAACTATGGTTTTAAAATTATAGTCTTAGGGGTAGCCTACCGCAAGGAAGCAGTAATAAACTATATCAAAGAAAATCCAATGGGAGTAAAGGTGAATTTTAGCGAACACACAATAGAAGGCGAAACTGGAGAAGGCTTTCGACTAGCCATTGAAAGATACGTGAATGACGAGAATTTCTTAGCCATGAATGGAGACGAATTCACTAATCTAAATCTCCAAAAATTTGCAGAGTTTCACCTAAAACATAAACCAGTCGCCACAATAGCTGTTTCACCCATGCAATCGCCTTTTGGAATATTAGAAATTGACGGAAACAACATAGTCGGGTTTAAAGAAAAACCTATTCTTGAAGATAAACTTGTCAGCATAGGCATATATATTTTTAACCATTCAATTTCAGATTACTTGCCAGATAGAGGATCCATAGAAAAGACAACATTTCCGTTGCTAGCAAAAAACAGACTCCTTAAGGCATACAAACTCGGCATGAACGAACGATGGTTAACTATTAATAGTGTCAAAGATTTATCGATAGCGGAGAAGGAGTTTGCATCCATAAGAGGATTATAAAATGGTGAAAGTGCTAGTAACTGGCATATTAGGGTTCATAGGTAGCCATCTGGCGGAAAAATTAGTTGACGAAGGATACGAGGTTTACGGGATTGTTCGCCGAGTCTCAAACAGAAACTTGGAAGTCATCAAGAAAATTCTAAAAGATATAACGCTGGTCACAGGAGATATTACTGATTATACATCTATTCGCAATGCATTAAAAACCGTTGACCCCGACATTGTTATTCACTTGGCAGCTCTCACACCTGTTCGCGACTCATTTGAACGTCCATTCGAATACCAGCAAGCAAATCTTCTCGGAACAATGAACGTAGCACATGCGATGCTAGAGCTTCCCGACCCGCAAACCAGGAAAATAATTGCTGCGTCAACAGCGGAGGTATACGGTTTACAAGGAAAAGAACCAATGAAAGAAACCCTCGCATTAAAACCCACTAGCCCATATGCTGTTAGTAAGGCTGCAGCAGACCTTTACCTTCAGATGATGTCCCATACCTACAGCTTAAATGGCACTATATTAAGACCAACAAACACTTATGGAAGGAAATTCGATACTAGTTTCATGATTGAATATTTGGTTACTTGTATGCTAAAAGGCGAGAAGGTTTACATTGGCGCACCTAACTCCGTTAGAGACTATATGTATATAGATGATCATGTGAATGCTTACTTACTCGCCATTAAAAGCGCCAAAGCAAATGGTCAAATTTATAATGTTGGAACTGGGATTGGTATAAGCAATAGAAAACTAACTGAAATGATAGCTGAAAAAATCGGATATGAAAAAAGGAAGATCACGTTTGGTTCGTATCCTCCTGGCTATCCATATCGCCCATTAATTTCTGATCAGCCATCCATAGTGTTAGACCCGACAAAAATCAGAAAAGAACTAAACTGGGCACCTACGGTCTCTCTCAGTGAGGGCATCGACAAGGTTATCTCCCATTTCCAAAAGTAAATGCCGAAAAGGAATAAGGTCAATGCCGCCTTAAAGTTGCAGAAGCGAACCCATCCACAGTTCAAGGGAATAGTCTTTATCTTAAGAGTTTACCTTTACGCTCATCCGAATGCGAGGAGAAAACTCGGAAGATTAAAACAGAAGGTGTGGTAAAATGGGTTTCATTAAAAGTTGATTGAAAAAATACGTTTTTGGCGCTGTCCCAAATGTAGAGAGAGGAATCCGAAAAACTTGTTGGTCACATGCTTAGCGATAGTGGGTTTCTTTGCAGCTCTCAACGAAGTCTGGCCTATGCTTTACTTGATTAACCTCTGTAAGATTTGAGTCTTTCATAGATAGCGTTATAATTAATATTGAAGATTTGATAAATATGATTTGGGGTAAGTAGTTAGGACGTAAATATATGAGTGATTTGTCCACCACAAAAAAGGTAGCAAAGTATTTTGAGACAATTATGAAGAAATCTATGGAATATGCCATGCTAGATCCATTTGAGAGATATAAGCAAACTCGAAGACAATACTGATGTTTGAGTTATCTTATTTACAAAAATGGAAAAAAGAAGTATTTTTAGAGATTGGTGTCGGTGGAGGACATGATTTTAAACATTATGTAGAAAAAGCCTCTTATGGGGTCGGAATGGACATATCTTTGAATGCACTTCATTCTACAAAAAATAAATGCATGAGACAAAGCAATCATCAATTTGACGTTGTCTTAGCAGATGCCCAGAATTTACCATTTAAAGAAAACTGTTTTAGCACAGTATTGTCATCAGAAACAATTGAACATATACCTAATGTCCAGAGGATGATAAGTGAGGTCCTTCGAATTATCAAGCGGAACGGGCTTTTCGCAGCGAGCACACCTAACCTAAATAGTATTCAAAGAATTGAATTTTATCAGTATCTTAAGCAAGTTATGAAACATCCGAAAATATATCCACCAGAAACATGGTATTCTCCTAAAATCCTAAGAGATATTTTAACTTTACATGGATTCAAAGTGTTAAGACAAACCTCAGTGAACTATTTACCATTGGGTTTATTTTTCAAAATACCGATCATAGGGTTAATTATACGGTTCTCCTATGGAAAATTCTCACATCTGTTAGAACAAATAGAAGATAGGATCTTGAGAAAAACTTTTTTGAAAAATTTTGGATATACTCAAGGAATAAAGGCTACAAAGAAAGTCTAATTTTAAGACCGTTTAACACGTACAGTCAGCGGAAACACCGTTTACATAAATAATAAATGCCAAATAGGTTTCGACCATATTCGTTTTAAGTTGATTCTCGTCCAATAGGCGAGCCTGAAAACTTGAGGGCCAAATGTAGTTCCCTGAAACTTCAAAAATACATCTTCTGTGAGAATGTCCCCGCCACCTCGTTCATAATAGACACCAATGGCTTCGCCGCTAGCTTTGGAATAATATCTTGGCTTTTCTGAATGTCAGCATCATTTAAAATTTGCTGTCCGTTCCTATACGATGATAAGGTGCCTTATACCGTAAATTCCTTGGACATTGTCAGACGCATATCCTAAAAAGAAAGCCTCGCCGCTGCTACCAAGGCTCTAACCAAGAGCCTCACCTCCTTGTCAACAGCGTAGAGCAGAGAGAAGTAAATGGCTATGCCTAGAACGATAGCGCCAACGGTTTCTACCGTATAAACAGGCGATACAAGCCATACGACCCCAGCCATGGCAAGGGAACAAGCCAAGTACCTTAACCAAGCTTTTACAGGAAATTTATACCCAGTCCTGCGGTGAGCAATGACATTATTTACCAAGGCTAAGACTGCGTAGGATGCGGCTACCGCACTGGCGCCTCCCACTATACCGTAAGGTGGGACGAGGATGAGAAGGAGTGGAACGAAGATGGCAGCATAAAGGTATAGAAAGGATGAGGATATGAATAGCCCGCTCCTCAAGAGCTCTTTTTGAGAGAACCCCAAGTCAGCATCAACCCTTTCAACGCCTCCAATCACGTCTGTTGAAAATGATGAGAGACAGGAAAGGAAGTATGCTAAGGCGAGGATGTAGAAGACTGATAAGCCTTCAAGGTACTTGGAACCAAGGATAGTTACTATCTGTCGCCCTAAGACAAAAGAGCCGAGCAGCATTGGGGTACTGAGCATTAGCAGGAATCTGAGGCTTGTTTCAACACTCTCCTGAATCTTTCCCCTATCCTCCTCCCCCAAAAGCTTTGGGTATAGGGCACGTATCAGAAAGAGGGAGAGACCCATCAGGGAGGCGATGTTGTAGGCGGCACCGTACATAGCTAATGAATTAGCGTCAGTGAGAAGACCAACGAAAAACCTATCTAGGCCTATAATGATCGATCCAACCGCGCTGTAGAAAACGATCCATGAAGAAAGAAGCCACTTCTTCGCATATGCGGCTTTAAAGCCTTCCCTCCATTCATCCCGAAAGTTGTATAGGTAAAAGAGGCATTGAAGGCTGTAGGCGGCGATTAAAGCGCTGAGGACGCCATAAAGGCCGAGGTTAAAGAAAACCAATAACAACAGGCACACGAGAAGCTTTGAAAGTTCAAATACTATGAGGCCGTATCCTTCATATTGGGGTCTTCTGCCGTAGGCAACAGCGCTGAGGCTGTTCATCAAGGACATTAATGGAATCAACGGAGCTGCTAGATAGAAGTAGTGGATGCTAAGGGCATCCTCGGTTCCCAGACCACCTGCGAGGACTGGGGAAAGAAGGAGAAAGACTAGGAATAAAGGAACGGTGAGAGACAGATTTATTAAAACGCCTGTCTTGGCGACACGATGGCCTCTGGCTGTGTACCTTATTATCCACATACACACAAAGCCTCCTGTGAATGTAAAGAATGTCAGGGCTGAACTTAGAAAGTGCCAGACACCAAACTCTGAGACCGCTAGTCTTCGGGCTATCACCATTGTGAACAGAAGGCTGATAATGAGGCTTACCACTCTTGACGCAAAAATGATTAGCCCTCCGTAACGAAGCCGAATTTCACTCACAGCTTTCACGACACCTGCCGGCATTTTTTTTAATTAAAGAGTGGAGATATATATTAAATAGACCATGAGAAAAGGTATAGCAAGGTCTCGTTGAACCAAATAGGTTTATTAACGGCTAAAAGGAGACAAATCCTTCTAAGGTGAAGCAATGTCGAAAACAATTCCTCCTGTTAAACTCTATTTTCCCGAAGAGGATATCGAGGAAATAAAGGCGTCTATAGTTAGAATTCTCCACTCTGGGATGCTTACACTCCACACATATACAAAGGAGTTTGAAAATCAATTCGCAAAACTCTGCGGTGTGAAACACGCCATAGCCGTGAACTCGGGAACAAGCGCACTAGAAATAGCTTTACGCACGATGAAGCTTAAACCAGAAGATGAGGTGCTGGTTCCAACAAACACTTTTTCGGCTACGGCTGCAGCAGTGATTCTCGCAGGAGCCAAGCCTAAACTAACAGACATAAACGCAAAAACCCTCTGCATAGACATAGAGAATGTAAAGAAAAACATAACCCGGAAAACAAGAGGGGTGATGGTTGTCCACATCGGCGGACTGATATGCCCAGAAATCGAAGAAATAAAGGAACTATGTGAGAACGAAAAGCTCTTCTTGATAGAAGATGCTGCACACGCTCAAGGTTCAATTATAAACAAGAAACCAGCTGGCTCATTTGGAGACGCTGGATGTTTCAGCTTCTACCCAACAAAAGTGATGACAACAGGCGAAGGCGGAATGATAACGACAAACAACGATGAAATAGCAGAAAAAGCCAAAATCCTGAGAGACCAAGGCAAAGAAAACTTCAATAGCAACATAATTATCGAACTTGGCTATAATTGGAGACTTCCAGAAATAAGCGCTGCGATAGGCATAACTCAGCTCAAAAGACTTCCAGAAATAATTGAAAAGCGCAACAAAATCGCGAGATACTACGACAAAGAGTTGGAAAAAATCAGGAGGATAACCTCCCTAAAAACTCCGTCGAGTATCCGAAATAACTACTACAAGTACATTGCTTTCCTAGACTCTGGTATAAATAGAGAGAAACTAAAGGACAACCTTAAAGACAAAGGCGTAAGATGCAGCGGCGAAGTTTATTGGCCACCACTACATCTCCAACCAATCTACAAACAACTACTCGGCTCACGCGAAGGAGACTTTCCACTAGCCGAAGATACGTGCAAAAGAATGATATGCTTACCTTTATATGCTCAAATGACTATGGAAGAGGCACGATACGTAATTGAAAAGCTAAGAGAAACCTTAGCTAAAATGTAAAATCAGGTGTTCAGATATGAATGTCCTTGTGACTGGTGGTTCAGGCTTTATTGGAAGCCACATAGTGGACAAGCTAATAGAACAGGGATACATGGTCCGCGTTTTTGACAAGCAAAAGCCACTCAGAGAAGATGTTGAATGGTTTAAAGGAGACCTCCTAAACGAAAACGCAGCCCTAGAAGCATGCAAAGACATAGAATTCATCTATCATCTAGCCGCCATAGCGGACGTAAACATAGCTCTCTCCAACCCAGCCTTATGCATGCAAGTAAACGAGATTGGGACTTTAAACTTGCTGAACGCCGCATCAGCAATGGAAGTCGAACGAGTATTGCTCGCCTCAACCACATGGGTCTATGGAAAAATAGAAGGTGAAGTGGACGAAAGCACCCCTATACCGCCTCCGGACCACATATACACAAAAACAAAGATAGGCCAAGAACACCTACTCATCGCATGGCACGAGCAAACAAGACTCCCATATACCATTCTGCGATATGACATTCCCTATGGACCACGAATGAGAGCCAATATGGCTATGGCCATTTTTGTGCGAAAAGCTATGAAGAAAGAACCCATCACAATCTTCGGTGACGGAAATCAGGGTAGATGCTTCATTTATGTTGAAGATTTAGCGAAAGGTAGCGTCGCTGCACTGCAACCGTCTGCCTGTAACCAGGTTTTTAACATCGCTGGAAACGAATTTGTTACCGTAAACAAAATAGTTGAAGTCCTACAAGAAAGCTTCAGGGACATAAAAGTTGAACACACACCTCCGAGACCCCATGATTTTAAAGGAGTAGTCGTAAACATTGAAAAAGCTCGACAACTACTAGACTGGGAACCAAAAACTGCATTTAAAGAAGGACTCAAGAAACTCATTGAGTACACACGCAGCCAAAAAATCTAAGAAGACCTCATCAACTCTCTTAAACCATCACCAATGGAAAATTTCGGCTCAAATTTCAACATTTTTTCCGCTTTACTAATATTTGCGTAGCTATCTCGAATATCTCCCTCGCGCTCATCAGTGTAAACAACTTTTGCACCCTTTTTACCGAAAAGTTCTATTAAAATACTCGCAAGGTCGTTTATTGCTGTTCTAGCCCCGGTTCCTACATTAAATGTCTCTCCTGAGCAATCCTTGCAATTAAGAGCGAGCAAACACGCTCTCACCGCATCTTCAACATACAAGAAGTCTCGAGTTTGATTTCCATCTCCATATATAACAAGCGGTTGCCCCTTTCTCAGCGATTCGAGGAAAGTTGTTATCACACCTCCGTAAGGTCCGCTAGGCTGTCTTGGACCGTAAACATTAAAGAACCTCAAGCAAACGGTTTGTAAATCGTATATCTGGTGAAAGACTTTGCAGTAGTGCTCTGCAGCAAGTTTTGAAGCTCCATACGGTGACAAGGGATTTGTTGGATGTTCCTCATCTATAGACAAATATTTAGCCTCTCCATATACGGCACAAGATGACACATATACGAAACGTTGTATGTTTTGTTTTAAACTCGTTTCTAGCAGGTTCAGTGTCCCATTCACATTTACTTCGTCAACAAGCAATGGATTTTCTATGGACAATGGAATATTTACAATAGCGGCTAAGTGAAAAACGACATCTACTCCCTTAACAGCCTCGTCAACATCTTTTAGATTTCTAACATCCCCTCTGATTAAACTGAAATTCTTATCTTTCAGGTGCAGTTTTATGTTTTCGATTCTGCCGGAAAAGAAGCTATCAAGAACCACTGTTTTAAATCCCGTCTTCAAAAGGTGGTCGACAAGATGACTTCCTATGAAGCCTGCTCCACCCGTAATCAAAACTTTTAGATCACCCATATTTTCACCGCTAAATTGATCACCTTTTATTCGAATAAAATTCATAATCCCTGTTAAAAGTCTTGGGTTTGAAGAACACGTAAAACAGTTTTATAGCTGGGCTTCATTCGTAATTCACACAACGAGGGTGAACGCAATTGACTAAGCTGGTATACGCTCATGATGGAGTAAGCACCTACGATGAGCTTTTTTTAAGCTCTCTAATGAAGGAATATGATGTTTACTTTTTGACGTTTCACCCTTCCCCGTTATATATCCCCATGGGGGTTAAGACTATTAAAATGGTAGACCCTCTTCCAGAGACAAATCTTCATCCCTTTGAAGGGTTACGCAAACATCTTTTAACCCCAGTAAGGGCGCGAATTTTCAAGAAAAACTTGCTTCGAGTAAAACCCCATGTGCTTATGGGATGCTGGGCGAGTACTTATGGTTTTTATTCTGCCTACTCAAACTTTCATCCCTTCATACTTCTTGTTTGGGGTTCTGATGTCTTAGTTTTTCCGAGAAAGTATCCTCCACTCAGGTCTCTTGTGATCTATTCTCTAAGGAGAGCTGATGTTGTTGTTGTTGATAGCGAAGCTCAAAAGGAAGCTGTAATAAAGCTTGGATGTGAAAACCAAAAAATTGTAAAATTTCCATGGGCTAACCTAAATGGATTCAAAAGAGATGAGCATCAGCGCAGAAAAATCAGAAAGGAATGGGAGTGGAGTGATAATGATCTTGTTGTCATAAGTTTAAGAAACCACAAGTCTATTTATGGAGTTGAATATTTAATCCATGCCATTCCACACATCGTTAAGAAGAACAAATATGTAAGATTCCTTATTCTCGGCGAAGGCCCCCTCACCGAGGTTTTTAAAGCGAAAGTAGAGAAGTTCATAAAAAGTGGTCATGTGAAGTTTGTGGGAATAGTTCCGCACGAGAAGGTTGCAGAATACCTAAGCGCCGCAGACATTTACGTCTCCACATCATTCTCAGATGGAACATCCGCAAGTCTATTAGAAGCGATGGCCTGTTCGTTGTCAGCAGTTGTCACGGAAATTCACGGTAACAGAGAATGGGTTGAAAATGGATCAAACGGTTTCCTTGTTCCCGTGGCAAACTCTGAGAAACTCGCTGAGAAAATCCTATTGCTAGCTAATGATCATCAACTTCGCAAAAGGTTACAGATAAAGGCTGAAGAGACTGTAAGAACAAGAGTGAACTGGCAGAAAAACATAGGAGAATTAATGGAAATCATTAATAGAACGGTATCTATTTAGATAGAGAAACTCTCATCAAAGCCATAAGAAATTACAATAAAAGATCGATTAAAACATTCTGCAGTTGGCCTTTATCCCTTAAATTTCGAAAAATGGCCTTACCTGTTCCGTAAAGACGGAAAGAAACATCTTTAAATGTTAACTCAAAAATTATGGCAGAGATTGACCTTTCTATTTTTGCCCTTTTTAGAATCTGCGCGATTGCTTCCGCTTTCTTATCGTATTTGAATAAGACGATAAAGTCTCTTTCTTCGCCGCATGTTTCTTCGATCCTAGCCACGTAATCTTCAATAGTAACCATTAGACCTGCTCGATCTCCTTCAAAACTTCGGCGAACCGGTCGACTTCTTCGCGGGTATTGTAGATGTAGAAGCTTACTCTAGCTGAGGACTTCAACCCGAATATTTCATGTAAAGGCTGAGCGCAGTGGAAGCCGCTTCTGACCATGATTCCATAATTGTCAAGGAACAAGGCAACATCGTGCGAACTTAAACCGTCAATGCCAAAAGGAATTATCCCGCATTTAACGGATGCTTCCCTAGGCCCGTAAATCATAACTTTTTGGCTTTCTTGCATGCGTTGCATGACATATTCTGTTAACATTTCCTCGTGGGCCTTTACATTTTCCATGCCCAATCTCCTCAAGTATTTTACGGCTTCCATCAGTCCAATGCCGCCGCAGATGTTGGGTGTTCCAGCCTCGAACCTCCAGGGCAAATCGTTCCAAGTAATAGAACAACGTCGCGTTGTAAAGTCGAAGGAAACGTCTCGTATCATTTCTCCTCCGCCTTGAAACGGTTCCATCTTCTCAAGAATCTCTCGTTTACCGTATAAGACGCCTATACCCGTTGGACCCAACATTTTATGCCCTGAAAAAGCAAGAAAATCTACGTCTAAATCCTTAACGTTCACAGGTAAATGCGGAACGGACTGTGCCCCGTCTACAAGTATTAAGGCTCCGTGTTCATGTGCGACTTTGGCGAGTTTTCGCACATCGTTCACAACACCACTAAAGTTTGAAACATGACTTACACACACAATTTTGGTTTTTTTAGAAATCTTGTTTTCAAAATCTTCATAGTTTAAGGTTCCATCATTGTTTACTTCCACGTATTTAATACCGAATCCTTTTACTTTTGAAAGGAGCTCCCAAGGGACAATGTTGCTGTGATGCTCCATTAACGACACTATCACCTCATCCTCTTTCGTGAGATTATGGCAACCCCAAGTGTATGCAACTAAGTTTATTGCTTCAGTTGTGCCCCTCACAAAAATTATTTCTTCCATACTGTTTGCGTTTATGAAGTTGGCAACTTCTTTGTGCGCATCCTCGTATAGTTCGGACGCTTCCTGAGAAAGTGTGTGAACTGCTCTATGAACATTGGCATTATGGTTTTCATAGAAATTTTTGATGGCTTCAATCACTTGTCTTGGCTTTTGTGAAGTTGCTGCGTTGTCAAAGTAGATTAGTGGATAATTGTTTATTTTTCGTTTCAATATTGGAAAGTCTTCCCGAATTTTGTAAGGGTCTAGCATTATTGCCCCCCTTCCTTTTTCATCCTTTTTGCGAGCATCTCAGCCAGTTCTTCCTCTTCCAATGCTTGTTTTTCCTCGAAACTCAACTCTCCATGTAACCATTCCGGAGAGACATTCTTATTTTTGTAGTGCCTTCTGATAGCTCGCTTTAATGCTCCAACGGCTAGGATGCCGCAGTGAAACTTTACGCTTGGCAGCCCGCCAACAGCTTCGGTTATACTTTTCCAGGAGATTTTCCAAGCGTCCTCAAGCTTCATTCCTTTAATCATTTCCGTGGTTATGCTCGATGTTGCTATGTTTGCGGCGCAGCCGTAACTCTCGAAGGACGCCTTTTCTATAACGTCCTGATCGTTGATTTTTAGGTAGAAGGTTATCATGTCTCCACATAATGGGTTTCCCGCTATGGCCGTCACTGTAGCGTCTTCCATTTTTCCGAGATTTTTTGGATTTCTGAAAAGCTCGAGTACTTTCGGGTTATAGGGTAAAGGTGCTCGAGACAAATTATTCCACTCCTGCTGTAGTGCCAACTATCCCTCTTATTCTTTCAACAGCTTTTGGAATCACTTCCAAAACGTGGTCTATGTCTTTTTCTGTATGGTATCGTGTGACTTTCATTAGTATGCTGCCGTGAGCCTCGTCGAACTTTCTGCCTATGGCAATGAGAACGTGGCTCGGCTGCAGTAGTCTTCTTGTGCACGCACTCCCACTTGAAACGTAAACGCCGCTTAGGCTTAACTCGATCGTTAATGCCTCGCCTTCGCATCTCAGAAAGCTCATGTTCACGTTATCAGGGGCTCTTTTATCGCCTTTAGGTCCGTTAAGCCTGACGTCTGATATTTTACCAATTATTCCATCAATCAGCCTGTCTCTAAGCATTCGCATGCGGTTCACATTTTCTTCAAAGTTTTGGAAGGCTAGCTCAGATGCCTTCGCGAAACCGACAATTAGGGGTGTGTTCTCAACTCCAGGCCAAAGCTTTTGTGTTCCTATCTGGCCTTCTAAAATTCTTTCCACGTTAACACCTTCTTTTACGTATAAAGCGCCTACACCTCGCGGTCCCAAAATTTTGTAGCTGCTTACTGTTGCTAAATCTACACCCAAATTTTCCACGTTAAACCGAATTTTACCATAAGCGTCTGAGGCGTCGGTATGGAAAATTGTTCTGGAGTTTTTGTCCTTAACTATTTCTAATGCTTCTTTGATTGGTTGCACTGTTCCAATTTCGTGATTTACGGCCGCCAAGCTTACAAGAATCGTTTCTTTGTCAACGGCTTCCCTTAATTTTTCAAGGTTTATGAAGCCTTCATTGTCGACGGAAATTTTTGTTGTGGTAAATCCGTATTTTTTCAGCATGTCGGTAACATGTAACACGCTTAGGGGCTCGATTTCTGAAATCACGATTTTTTTACCATTAGCTTTCATAGCAAAGGCTGTTCCCATCAGTGCTAGATTGTTGGCTTCTGTTTCCCCTGGGGTGAAGTTGAGTTCCTCAAGCGTTTTACATCCCAAAAATGTGGCTACATTTTTTGCTGATTCCATTATTGTTTCGAAGGCTTCCCAGCCAGGTTTATGCGTGAGTGTAGGGTTGCCGTATGCACGTTGATTGTAGTATGGGAGCATTGCGTCAATCACTTCTCTAGCAACCATGCTCGAATTTTCAGCGTCCAGGTAGACTTCATGCTTCAGGCCTTCGTGTGCCCGAAGCAGTTCTTTTACGTTTTCAATCATCCCAAATCCAACCATTAAGGCAAAGCGTCTTCTTCAATGCTTAGTATCGCTCTTTCTAATAGAAAAACATAACCCAAAAGAATCTCGCTCCATAATACATAACACTTTAAATTATTGGTGAAGTAATTGCTGTTGTAAGAGAGTAGATGGGCGCGTTCCAGTGAAAATAACAGATCTGCCAATTCCAGAATCAGTAGAAGAAATGATAATTAGGTCTGGAATTGTTGAGCTTTATCCCCCGCAGGAAGAGGCGATAAAAGCGGGAGCCCTCGAAGGAAGAAATCTTGTTTTAGCCAGTCCAACGGCTTCTGGAAAAACTTTGATTGCTGAACTTTGCGCGCTCAAGCAAATATCAGAGAAAAATGGGAAAATAATTTATTTGACGCCTTTGAGGGCGTTGGCGAATGAAAAATTTGAGGAGTTTAAAAAATATGCTTCCATAAGGAAAATCGATGGAAGACGGGTAAGGATAGGCATCAGTACAGGCGATTTCGACAGCAGCGACCCATGGTTAGAAAGATACGACATAATCATAACTACAAATGAGAAGGCAGATTCGCTTTTGAGGCATAGGGCTAAGTGGATGGATGAGATTTCGCTGGTGGTCGCTGATGAAGTGCACCTGTTAAATGATGCTGAGCGTGGTCCAACTCTTGAGGTTGTTTTGGCGAGACTCATGCAGATTAGTCCAGATATGCAGATTTTGGCTTTGAGTGCGACGATAAATAATGTTGAAGAAATTGCGGAGTGGCTTAAAGCAGACTATGTTACAACCGAGTGGAGACCAATCCTTCTAAAGGAGGGAGTCCTGCTCCATGACGAAATCCAATTTAGGGATGGGGATGCCCGAAAGATAGAGAAGAAAACAAAGAATTTAGCCATAAACTTGGCGTTAAACACCGTTAAATCCGGTGGACAAGCGTTAATCTTTGCTGGAACACGGAAAAATGCAGTTATGCTAGCGAAGAAGGTTGCAGGCGAAATTGAAGGAGTTTTATCTAAACCCACTAAAAGAGCTCTGGAACATGAAGCCGACAGAATTTTGGCAGCTGGCGAAAGAACAAGAATAAGCGAGTCACTCGCAGAGCTGGTTAAATGCGGTACAGCTTTTCATCATGCTGGTTTAGGTGGTGGACACCGCAAAATAATAGAAGATTCGTTCCGACAGGGAAAAATCAAAATCTTAACCGCCACGCCAACACTGGCTTTCGGCGTAAATCTTCCAGCCAGAACGGTGGTTATCCAAGATTATAGGCGATACGAGCCTGGATATGGCTACTATCCAATTAGCGTTTTAGAGTACAAGCAGATGGCGGGCAGGGCTGGAAGACCCAAATACGATAAGGTTGGAGAAGCCATACTTACAGCTAAGACTAATGATGAAGCAGACTATTTGATGGAGAGCTACATCCTTGCACACCCAGAACGGATTTGGTCAAGGCTCGCCGTTGAAAGAATCATGAGGTCGCATGTACTGGCAACAATAGCGGCAGATTTTGCCCACACAGAGCGTGGAATTTATGACTTTTTCGGCAGAACCTTTTACGCACATCAGTATGATGTAAGTGTGATTAAGAGCATTGTAGCGAAGATTCTCAAGTATCTGTATGACGAGGAAATGGTTGATGTTGCTGGCGAAAACATTTTTGCCACGAAATTTGGAAAGCGGGTAAGCGAGCTCTATATAGACCCGGTTTCAGCTGTTATAATCCGCGATGCATTAAGGCAAAAACCTGTATACCTAACAGACTTAAGTTTGCTCCACATGATTGCTCACACGCCGGACATGGGTCCAATACTGCGACCATACACGCGAGAATTAGATGAAGTAGCAGTTTTCATGGAAGAACACAAAGATGAGTTTATTGTGGCTGTTCCAAACGAATGGGAAGACAGAATCACCTACGAACAATTCCTCGGAGAAGTGAAAACAGCAATGGTTTTGAAAGCATGGATTGAAGAGATGAGCGAAGACGAAATAATCGAAAGGTTCAGAGCACAGCCAGGAGACCTCTACAGAACAATCGAAAACGCGAAATGGCTGCTTTACGCTACACATGAGTTAGCAACGCTTTTCGGCAACAAACAAGTCCTGCCACAAATCCTTGAACTCATGGAAAGAGTAGAGAAAGGAGTAAAGAAAGAGCTGATGCCAATAGTTAAATTGGAGGGAGTTGGGAGAGTCCGCGGACGCATACTTCATAATGCTGGATACAAAACAATAGAAGACATAAAGCACGTGCCGATTGAAGACTTGATGAATCTGCCGTTGATAGGACCTAAACTAGCAAAGAAGATTAAGGAACAAGTCGGTGGTTTCGTGAGGAAGGAATCGTGGGAAAAACTTGAAAAAGAGGAAGCTTGGAAACAGAAAGCGCTAACAGAATACTAGGCGCGCGTAAGATTTTGTAGAAGAACAATTGTAAACATTTGATTGATAGTGTGATTCTTTATGTGGATGAAAATCGGTGAAGCCCCGCTAAAAAATGGTGAAATAATGGAGATTCGTATGGTTAAAGCCCCAGATGACGATCATAGACATGATATTACGTCGTTTCTTGCTCCCAATAAGAAGATATGGTTATGGCACTTGAACATGGCCGTCCGAGGGGAGTTAGACGAATTGTATTCTCGTTTCTACCTTGGATTTTTGAAGGGCAAAATAATTAGTAATGTTTCAACATGGGAGTACGGTCCAATAGGGATTGTAGGCCACTTGTTTACAGTTGAAGATTGTCGCAGGAAGGGTGCTTGCACAGTGCTGATGAAAACACAAATACAGGATTTTCTTAATCGAGGTGGAAAGATTCTTATCGGTGGATTCAAACCGTCCAGCTATCCCATCGCGAAAAATCTAGGCTTTAAGAGCATAGTTAACAACTCTGAGGTTATGCGTTATGATATGTGCTCCGATTTCGAGAGGGAATATTTTCAAGCAAAAAAGACGGTCTGCAGAGACTCTATGTGGAAGGATTGGCCCGGTGTAAGCTTACTCTTCACCGTCAAAGAAGGATGCTATTTAAGGTCTGTAAAACACAAAATTTTTGGGCCTTTCGATTACGAAGATTACTTTTTAGAAGATATGTGGGAACGGTTGAAGGGTTTATGCATGTCAAAAGTTCTTGTAACAGAAAAGGGAAATGTTGTTGGTTATGCAACTCTCACTCTTAAGCATCATTTAGGCGGTAATTGTTGGTTATTGGATTTATTTGTCCATCCGGCTATTATCTCTCATGTCAATACAATGCTAAATGCCATGCATTGGCCAAAGGGCAAGATAAGGTGTTATGTTGAAGCAAACTGTCACGAAAAGCACCAAGCACTTCTAACTCAAGGCTTTGAGGAGAGAGCAGTTCTTCAAAAAAGAATTAATGGAAAGATATTAAGGATTATTTTGATGCAATTTGAAGCAAAGCCAAACTAGCGTTGGCTGTGCTTATTTAACTATAAAGCGCTCTAACTTTGAACTCTCTCCTAATTTTCTCAAGCATCTTTATCTGTTTCTTCTCTCATACATGCTGAGAAATCTTTCAGAGTAAGGAAATATCGTTTCTTTGTATATTTTGCATGGAAATTCTGAGCAGTCTCTCACGCAATAACCAATGCCCTTGTTAACCACACATTGAAGTTTTGAACAGACCCTCCCCAAGTTTTTCATCTGTTCAGCCATCTTCTTTTTAACAACATCTTTATCTTCTGGTAGACCAGAGCCGCATGGAAGGCATATTCCCTTAACAAATAATCCACAGGTGCTGCAACAAATCCCGCAAGCCGCTATATAAACACGTTCTTTTTCACACATCTTATTTTTCTCGCATGCAGTTCAACAGTTTATCATCAGAAGCTACGCAACTAAGCCCCTAGTCTTACGCTCTTCCATTGTCTTTTTAACCATGAGCTCAACCTGATTTACTGCAGTGCCCAAATAATTTTTCGGATTTAATGCTTCGTCGATTTCTTTTCCGCTTAATTTTTCACGTATAATCTTGTCTTGAAGAAGGACATCTTTAAAATGTCGTTTTTCCATTTCGCTTTTTATGGCCAGTTTTCTGAGATACTCATGGGCTTCTTGTCGGTTCACGCCTTTCCTCGTTAATGCTATCATTACTGCTTCAGACATTGCGCGACCTTGAGTTAATTCAAGGTTTTTTAGCATGCGTTCTTCGTCAACATGTAAGTTAGCCACAATATTGCTCATCAAGAAAAGCATGTAATCAACTAAGACGCATGTTTCTGGAATGATGAAACGTTCCGCAGAAGACTGTGTCAAATCCCTTTCATGCCATGTCACAACATTCTCTAACGCGGGAACAACAAGGCTCCTAACGATTCTCGCTAAGCCGCAAACCCTCTCACAAGTTTCTGGATTCCGCTTATGAGGCAGTGTCGAACTGCCAACCTGCTTCTCCACCTCGAAAGGTTCAAAAAGTTCTCCAATTTCGGGTCTCTGTAGCTCTCGAATTTCGGTGGCAAAATTGTCAAGCGTAGAGGCAATCATAGCCAACACGCATACAAGTTCGGCATGGCGGTCCCTTTGAACAATTTGCGTGGAAATCTCGGCTGACTTAATCCCAAATCGCTGCATAACAAGCTCCTGAATCTTCATGGCATGCTTGCCCAAACCAGCTTGTGTGCCAACAGCCCCGCTCATTTTTCCAACCAACACACGCTCTTTACATTGCCCAAGCCGCTGAATATGCCTAGAAATTTCACGCATCCAAACCCCAAACTTGAAGCCCAAAGTTATAGGCAATGCGTGCTGACCGTGCGTTCTACCCATCATCAACGTGTCTTTGTATTGCAGGGCCTTTTCCATTAGGACTTTCTCAAAATCGTCCAGCCTTTTCCCAATCAGTTCCAAAGCTTCTTTTAATTGAAGAGCATTCGCCGTGTCCACAATATCGTAGCTTGTTGCTCCAAGGTGAACATATCCCCCACTTGGTCCACAGGCTTCTGCCAAGGCTCTGACTAAAGCGGCAACATCATGCTTTATTTCACGTTCAATTTCTTTTATACGGCTTAATTTGGCATACTTTAAAGAAGCCATAGCCATGATTTTTTCTGCATCCTTCCTTGGTATGTTGCCAACCTCAGCGTGCGCCCAAGCCAACGCCGCCTCAACATCAAGCATCTTCTGAACCCGCGCCTCTTCTTCAAAAATTCTCCTCATCTCCGCAGTTCCGTAACGACCCGTTTCAATCGGGCCCATGTCAATGGGTAGAATGGACAAACCCTTATCCCTCGTGAAAAGATAGGGCGATTAAAGATTAATGTTTTACCTAAACCAATACAATAACAGCTTAAGTTTAAGGTTATCAGTGCATGGGAGCAATAATTGCGGTTTTAAACAAGAGAGGCGAGAATGCAGCAGAAAAAGCAGTTAGCATGCTCAAAGTATTAACGCCCAGAAACGCTGAAGCCTTTGGAATAGCCTCACCGTTCATCACGAGAATAGAAAAAATTGTTGATGCCTTGCAAAGCCGAGATGTAATAAAATCGCATATGGTAATAGGACACGTCTTCTCCAAAATTCTTAATCACGATAAACCCCAACCAATAGAATTGGATAACGCGACGTTAGTTTTTGAGGGAAGAACTTATCCGCCAATTAAAGATGTGCCCGATGTAGAAGCAGTTGCAAAAAAGCTACAACCGAGCCGTGAAGAAGCAGTTAAAACTCTTATTAAAGAAGTAGAAGGCGATTTCGCATTCGCAATAGCTGAAACCGAAAGGCTTATTGCGGGCAGAGATGCCATGGGCGTCCGACCACTCTATTATGGTGAAAACGCAAGTTTCGCTGCTCTGGCTTCTGAACGTAAGGCGTTATGGAAAATTGGAGTAGAAAAAACCGATTCTTTCCCGCCTGGACACATCGCATTTGTTAACAAAAACGGTTTCAAATTCAAGCCCGTTAAAACGCTTACCTACTCTAAGCCAAGAAAAATAACAATGCAGACCGCAGCTAAAGAATTACAAACGCTTCTACAGCATTCAATCAAAGAAAGGGTTTCTGGGTTAAAAGAAGTGGCGGTAGCCTTTTCAGGAGGATTAGACAGCAGCACAATCGCCTTTCTAGTTAAAAAATCAGAAGCAAACGTGCACTTAATCCACGTAAGCCTCGAAAAACAATCAGAAACCGAACATGCAAGGATGGTTGCAGAAGAGCTGAAGATGCCGATACACGTTTACCTATTCAAAGAAGAAAATGTGGAGGAAGACCTCCAAAAAGTTGTCTGGTTGATTGAAGAACCAGACCCAATCAAGGTAAGCATAGGTATCCCATTCTATTGGGCAGCACAAAAAGCGGCGGAAATGAAGTTTAAAGTGATGTTAGCTGGCCAAGGTGCTGATGAACTCTTCGGAGGATACAGACGTTACATAGATTATTATTTGTTATATGGCGGCGAAAAGACGAGAAAAATGATTTTCAATGATGTTATTAGAATTCATGAAAGTAACCTTGAAAGAGATTTTAAAATCTGCAATTTTCACAATGTCGAACTGCGTCTACCCTTTGCAACATACAAAATGGCGAAATTCGCCGTAGATTTACCCATAAAACTGAAAATCGAACCAAGACAAAAAGCGTTGCGAAAACTTGTGTTGAGGCGAGCTGCCGAAAACCTTGGGCTCCCAAAACATATAGTGGAAAAGTCGAAAAGAGCGATGCAATACGCGACAGGTGTAAACAAAGCTCTCAAAAAATTGGCCAAAAAGCATGGAGTGCCCATAAGAGGATACTTAAACAAAACATTCCAGAAAACCATCAAAGAGATGGTGTAACATGAAAAAGACAGCCGTAGTTTTTTCACCCATATATTATCGGCACGATACTGGCAAAAAACATCCTGAGTCGGCTCAACGCCTCCGTGTAATTGTCAATGAATTAAAGAAAAGCAAGCTTTTGGGAAATGGAAATTGGCAATTCGTACGCCCAAGAAAAGCGCACATAGGACATGCTCAGCTAATCCACAGCATAGAATACATTAGACTCGTGGAGGCTGTTTGCAGGTCTGGAGGAGGCCTACTGGATTTAGAAGATACCGTAACTTCTCGTGAAAGCTTTGAGGTTGCTCTTTATGCTGTTGGTGGAACACTGAAGGCTGTTGACCTCGTCATGGAAAAGAAGTTTGAAAATGCCTTCGCATTGGTGCGTCCCCCTGGGCATCATGCCGGAAGGTTTCGTGCGTGTGGCTTTTGCATCTTCAATAACGTTGCCATAGCCGCTGAGTATCTGCTTAAAAAATTCAGGCTGGAAAGAATCCTGATATTGGATATAGATGCACACCATGGAAACGGTACGCAAGAAACTTTCTATAAAACTAGTAAGGTTCTATACATAAGCTTGCATCAAGACCACCGCAGCTTTCCAGGAACTGGGTTCATAGATGAAATCGGAGAAGGCAAAGGCTTAGGCTACAACGTCAACATCCCATTGCCTTTCAGAACCAGCGACCAAATCTATCTAAAGGCAGTAAAGGAAATTGTAACGCCGATAGTATGCCAGTACAAACCACAATTCATATTGGTGTCGGCTGGTCTAGACGGCCACTACACTGACCCCGTGGCAAATCTTTCCCTGTCAGCGTTATGCTACCGAGAAGTTTACAAAACAATAGTGAATCTAGCATCAGAAATATGTGGAGGAAGACTTGCATCAGTTCTTGAAGGAGGTTACAGCCTTAAATTCGTCGGAAAAATAGCCGCAACAGCTACTGCAAAAATGAGTGGAGCCCCATACATCATAAATGATAAAGTTCCGGTAACTGACAAACGCGCCAGAAGGCGAGGTGAAACAGCCATAAGGGATGTGAAAGAAATTCAAAGAACTTTTTGGAATATCGATTAGCAACTTTAAATATGGAGAAATAAAATTAAAAGCTAAGGTTACTCGATTACTTGGATTGCACTTTCAGGGCATTGAACTTCACATGCTCTGCAAACAAGGCATTCCTCAGGCTTTACAGGGACAGATTTTCCATCTTTAACCTCAAAGACGCCTACCGGACATGTATCTACACACGTGCTGCACCCGGTACATTTATCATTATCAACTACTATTTTTACCATGCTCTATTTCCCCTCTAACTATAGTTTCATTGAAGTCTAAGCGGTAAAATAAAAGCGTTTAGGTTCATCTAGCGGATTTCTTCACGTAGTCTCAAGAGGATTCCTTTAATTGCTGTTTCAGCCCTCTCTTTTCTATGCTGGTAATCGGTTAGAAGCTTTCGATAGGCTTCCAGTGAAAGTTCTCCCCGAGTATGGCGAGCCTCAATGCTTTTGATGTTGCCTTCAACCTCGTCAATTTCGGTTTCTGTAATTTCAAGTTGCCGCATTAAGTCTGCATATTTACCGCCAGCCGCACTCATCTTCTCCCTACTCTCTGCTAAGCTTCTAGACAGTGTGCTGAGGCGGGTTTCCAGAGTTTTTCTCTGCACCTTATACCGACGCCTAGGAATCTTCCCCTTCCGCACTCTGGTTTCAAGGGATTCTAGTTCCAAAACTATTCTCCTTTTCTCTTCGTATGCATCCACAAACGCCCTAATATACTCTGGACGAAGCCTCAATGCTACCGTGGGCACAGCAACCCGGGCTGGAGCCCCAGGTCTTTTCCAAACAACGGCAGCTACACATCCAATAACTGCTAAAGCCCACATCCATAATGTGGGACGGAAAGATAACCACAAGGGATTATATTCATATATTATTGCAACATCAAAAGCGTCTAAAGAAATTACACCTTCCCTATTTATGCTCACCACTTCTTGGAAAACGTTTCGCGTTATGCCATAGGCGTCGCTAATGTTGTTTTCAAAATTTCTAAGCAGCACAACCTTTGCTCCTTCTGGCAAAACAAAGCTCACCGATGCTTGCTTAATATAATAATTCACATATTTGAATAAGGAAATGTTAAAGGAGAATTTGTTAGCCCCATCCTGAGTAATAAAATCTCTGGGCAGCTGATATTTCACTGTTAACTGTGTGGATTCAGTAGCCTCGGATGGCAACGTAATTTTATAGCGATTCGTCTTTTCGTCAGTCCGTGTTGGCTCAGCCGTTTTTCTTCCAAACTGGTCTTGCGCCCTTGGGTTAGAAGCGTTAGGAGGTAGCATCACCTCGATGGAACCTACTTTCAATGGCGCCTTATTTTTTATGCGATAAGTATCTGCTCCCTCTATTTCACCAAACTCGTTTAGCCTTATCTCGCGTTTCATTTCCTCCACATCAACTACTAGTATTTGATCAGTAGCAAGAGAGAATATCACTTCGGACGCATTGTAAGTGAACGCGGGAAGATTCACTTCTGAATAATTAAACGCACTAACTGTACCGCCGGAGTATAATGCACCTTGGGGTAAAACAATTGAGGCATTGCAGATGGCGGCTGGCTTCGTTAAACTAGGAAAGGCTGGAAAGTTTAAGCTGTAATAGCTCGTGGCATTATGTATGACAAGATCATTTGAGAGCACAAATATAACCGTGAATACTTGCGGAGTACCGCAAGGAAAGCTTATTTTTACACCGTAAAAACCAACGCGATTTTCCTCTAAGGGCACGTTAAGACTCACAGGAAAGGTATAGGATTCATTATAGGCGATGCATCGAAGAACATATGAACCATACTCATAGGGAAAGCCTATCAGAAAATCGCTGGGTGCTTGTCCAGTCACATTTATTGTCACAGTGTCGTTTACTAAAACATAGCCATTGTACAGAACCTCAATCGCGTGGTTCACATGTTCTATACTATAATCAGCGGTTTCTGCTTTAACAATTTTGATGTTAAATAAAATTGAGACAAGAAACACCACAGCTATAGTTAAGACAGAAAATGCTAAGGCTGCTTTTTTCACACGATTTTCCTCCGCTTGCCTTTGGAATTTTTAGGCTTTCTATTTATTGACGAGCTTATTTATTTACTTTTAGAGACACTATAGCATGTTATTTTATTCATGAGTGATGGCGCAGCTTATTCTTGGAAGTCTGGGATTCAAACTTACAGAGTTCATAGAGAAAAACTCGCCTTTCTCTTCCATGAGAGTCCTTCTGAATCTCCTCTTGCACTGATAGCACCCTAAACGGACCTAAGAAAACATATTTTCCAGGCGACTTCTTTTCAAAGACATAGAGCGGGTATTTCTTTTCCATCTGTTGTTTTAGGACCCAATTCCCCCTCTCCATCTTTTGGTCTCCAAAGCGTCCCTCACCAGTGTATAAAAGTCGGTTGTTAATTTTCCTATCTTTATATGGGTTTCGTATAAGGTCTTCGGGTGTTTTGTGCAACGCGGTGATTAAAACCACATGTTTAATTCCGGTTTTTAAACTCCCACTGTATCTTATACCCCGCTGAGCGCAAACATTAAACATTTCTGAAATATATCTGTTGGTAACTGTTTGACCAGCCTTTGGATGCATGTTCAGCAGCTCTTGTTAGTTGTAATTTAATGGGATGCCCCGAATCTATAAATTAGTCTTTAGCGCTAAAATGCAAAAGGGACATTTAATTGGCATTTTATGACCCCGTTCAAAGGCATTTAGCTGTTGAAAAATCGGTCACCCGTATGGGACTTGAAGGTCAAGAGAGAAAGTACTATCGTATAAGAACAGCAAGGTGGTACGGTGGAATAGTTACAGCTGACTGCGTTGGCTGCGGCTTGATGTGTAAGTTTTGCTGGGTTTCAGATGTGGTGATGTTTCGTCCATCTGAAGTTGGAAGGTTTTACACTCCGACAGAAGTTGCGAACAGCCTGGTTTCCTTGGCTAAGAAATGTGGCTTAAATTTGTTGAGGGTTAGCGGCGGGGAGCCCACAATAGGAAAAACTCACCTAATACAACTTCTTAACAACCTACAAGGCAAGGGATACAACTTCATCCTGGAAACCAATGGAATACCTATAGCTTATGAGGAAAGCTATGCCGCAAGCCTTTCAAAGTATAGTTTTGTTCATGCGAGAGTTTCACTGAAGGGATGTAATGAAGAGGAGTTCGCAATGCTTACAGAAGCCAAACCAGAGGGTTTCACATTGCAGCTAAAAGCCCTACAGAACTTGATGGATGCAGGAGTTAGTTGTCACCCTTCGGTTATGGCTTCTTTCTCGCGGAGGAAAAACCTTTTAGAACTTATCCGAAGACTTAAACAAATCAACCCGGATTTTGCCGAGGAATTAGAGGTCGAAGAATTAATCCTCTACCCTCACGTAATTAAGAAAGTGAAAAAGCATAAACTGAAATATTATAAGGCTTATACGCCAGAAAAAGTACCGACTGAACAAATCTAAGCGTGTGCTGTCACAGTTCACTATGCTTCAAGTAGTAATTTTCCTCTTTCTTTGGTCCGAAGCTTCTTATACCTTTCTCTTTAAGTTGTTTTCTGAGCTTATCCGCATACTGCCTTTTTATTTCGCCTCTTTTCTCCATGTAAACTATTATCTCTTCTGCTTGTTCCTCCGTGTCGCATCGCCGAATAAAATCTATTACATCAGGTATATAGTGAACAAATCTTTCTGAAGCTGCTTTTTCTCCAGTTTGAACGTCCCTTCGCACAGAGTTTATTCCAACTTTTTGCTCACTGGATTCTAGCTCTCTTGCTAGGTTCGGAAACATCTTTTTGAACGTTTCTTTTTCGAATTCCAATGCACACCCTTCAAATATACCAACGCATCTTCGCGTTATGTATTGAAAACCTTCTATTTAAGTGGCTTCCCTCGCAACCTTCTTTCTTGAATTTAGAGAGTTAACGCTTCATTATTTGCTCATATAATCCTGCTGTTCTTTCAGCTATTTTATCCCATGTAAACTCGTCTAAAACTCTGCGCCTGCCATTTTTTCCAAGCCATTTTATTTTCTCGGAGCTCTCTAAAGCGCTGGTAATACCCCAAGCTATGTCCGCTGGATTGTTTGGATTTATGTGGAAGCCACATTGTTCTTCACCGCAAGGAATAACTACTTCTCGCATTCCGCTAACGCCTGCTGCTCCAACAACAACTGGACGTTCCATGCTCATTGCTTCTAGAGCAACTATTCCAAAAGGTTCGTAGAGACTTGGAAAAACTGCAACATCACAAGCAGCATAGTGAATAATGCGCTCTTCTTCTTGGATGAATTCGAAGCGAAATTTTACATAGTCGTGCAGTTTCATTGTTTTAACCAGATTAACCAAGTAGTCTTGCAAATCGCCTAAGCCTACAATGACCAATTTTGCTCTGGGTATTTTCTGTAAAATATGGGGCATAGCCATTATTAATTTATCAACACCTTTAACACCAACAAGTCTTCCAAGGAAGAGGATCATAAGTTCGTCGTCTTTTATGCCGTAAAAATCTCTGAGCTTCTTAACTTGTTCAGCGTTTACCGTTTCTGGATTATATTTTTGTGGGTCAACACCGTTATAGCAAACTTGGATCTTTTCTTTTGGAAAGTCAAGTTTTATAAGTTCATCTTTCATGGCATATGAAGTTGCTACAATGAGGTCGGCTGCCTTTGCGCCGTGAAGCTCAACATTGCTTACGACTTCTGAGCCGTTTCCAAGAGTTCTTCCTTTCTCGGTGGAGTGAATGTGAAATGCGAAGGGTAGTCCAATCTCTTTTTTAATGGTGATGCCACCTATAGCCGAAAGCCAGTCATGAGCAACTACAATATCGTATTTGAAGTTCTCTTTTTTAATGAGTTCGTTGACGAGTTTTGAAGCGCTTAGATAATTGTAGACGAGGATTTTAGAAAACAGTTGAATACCTCTACCCCATTTTTTAATGTCTTCAGCAAGCACATCAGGAAGCGAATCAGAAACGTCAATGTGTAATGGGCGGTGGATTTCTATTCCTCTCCAAATTTCCCGTGTCGGGAGACTTCCAGCATCATCGTTCATCGTAAAAACCGTAACGTCATGGTCCATTAAAACAAACCTTCGAGTAATTTCAGCGGCGTAGGTTCCCAAACCACCGACAATTTTCGGCGGGTACTCGT
>CAZHWZ010000008.1:0-47549 GCA_964535965.1 uncultured Candidatus Bathyarchaeia archaeon
GACTTAAGATCCTCTGGCGTAGGCCTCCGTGGGTTCAAGTCCCACCCCCCGCACCATCCTTAAGTAAGCTTATTTTTGGGCTTTTTTGGCCAAAACGTCGTGACAGGTGGCGTTACACATGTTACACGCGAGGCAAGTTTTAGGCTTTTGCTTCAAAAATCTGCACTAACTGCAAAAAAGGAATACCCATACTGGTTCGCTTCCGTCCTGGATGGGGACAAACAATAACAACAACCCGCCCATGCATATCTTAGCATAGGCAAACAAACATTTTATGGCTAGATTGAAGCAATAGCTTAGAATGTGCTCTTCTCTTCTGGCTCAAACGCTATCGCTGATGCCCCTCCAACCATGCCTAAGATCATGAAAAATATTATGGTTATGACTGGCACTACTATTGTTATGTAGATTGCTGGTGATGTATAAAAAACGTAGGAGACGAGGCTTAGCGGCGAAGACAAAAATATGAGCATCCCCCAAATAACATGGTATTTTGGAAATCTATATAGAAATACTGCTGCAACTGTCATCAAAGATCCACTTATTATCATTAGGCCCATAGCAAGACGGTTTCCTCCCTCAGCAGACATTATGACAAAACCAACGAAGAGAAATAGCAAACCAGCGATGAGCGATAGTGCAGTAGACGTAACAGGCTTTTTTTCGCCTTCCAAAGGAATCTCCCTATAATAGATCTACGCAAGTTTGTATATTAATTTTTGCTGGACATATAGATTTCAATTCGAAAACGAATAGACATGGAGTTCGAGTTCCATCTCCCGCACTCTTTCTTTTCTGAAAAGAGATTTAAAACAGGCTTTTTTAGTCGAAGGCTGTAGAGGATACTCGTACGTATCAGAAATTCCATGTGAGAACTCAACGTTAAACCTATTTATAGGAGGGGCTGAAAAACTATGGGAGGCCAATTTTAGCAAACAATACCAATCTAAAATTGGCATCTGTCAATCATTCAGGCATGTTGCAGCCAAAACCTCATTTAAGATCTAGTTAAAGACATGCTTACTCAACACCAAACCCAACAAAATCTTTGGGAACGCATGTTTCTGCTGTGTGAAAATTTTTGAAATGCTAGCGAGTGCGGTCAGCTACGGAAAAACTAATTTCGTTAAAGACAAGTATAGTTTGTTGAATTCGGTGATGTGTAAGAAGATGGATGACGCTACAAAGCGCATAGCAATACATCGCATTCAGACGCTTTTCAGTTTGGCGAGGGAAACATTTCATGAAGATCCCTCTTTGGCGCAGCGTTACGTGGACATAGCCAGAAAAATAGCCATGGCAGCCAAGGTTCGTTTACCAAGAGAGTATAGACGCCAAGTCTGTAGGTATTGTAAAAGCTTTATTTTGCCAGGTGTGAATTGTCGTGTGCGGGTGAAGCAGCGGAGAGAGCCTCACATGGCAATCACATGTCTTAACTGCGGTAAGCAGATGCGGATACCGCTAAAAAGGAAAAGGAAGAAATCGAAGCCATGAGCAAACTGACTGCTAAAATGAAACGCCGCATCAAGCGAAGGCTAAGCGACGAAAAACCCACAATATGGATTGGTAAAGGCGGGACTTCACAAGAATTATTGAAGGAAATAGAGAAACAACTAGAGAAAAAGGAAATGGTCAAGGTTAAAATCTTGAAAAGTGCTCTTGAAAGAAACGAAACTAAGCAGATCGCCTCAAGAATTGCTGGACAAGTAGAAGCATCATTAGTGGAAGTTAGAGGCCACACCTTCATGCTTTATAAAAGGCGTAAGAAGTGAAAGCCTTTATATTTGGGCTTTATCCTTTACTGAAGGAAAAGTCAAGAGGATAAAGAGTCTTGACAACAATCTACGATGCACCAGCATCAAAGCTCATCGAGAAACTAGCCAAGCATCTAAAAGAAAATGTTGACGAGGTAAACCCACCCTCATGGGCAAGTATAGTTAAAACCGGTGCACATGTCGAGAAGCAGCCGCAAAACCCAGACTGGTGGTATACTCGCTGTGCTTCGCTGTTACGTAAAATTTACGTCCACGGACCAATAGGTGTGGAAAAATTAAGGGCTGAGTATGGAGGAAGAAAAGACTACGGCGTTACACTAGAACATGCAGCCAAGGCAGGTGGAGCAATCGTAAGAAAAGCCTTGCAGCAACTTGAAGCTGCGGGTTTAATTGAAACATTTCAACCACGTGGAAGAAGGATAACAAAAGAGGGGAGAAAACTTCTACAGGAATTAACTGAGGAGCTTACTAAGGAATTGATTAAGAAGCATCCTGGACTAGAGGAATATCAGAAAGGCGAATGAGATGTCGGAGGAGGAACTAGAAGAACTTCGGAGAAGAAAGCTTTCAGCGTTGCAGCGGCAAATAGCTGAAGAGCAAAGGAAAGCGCAAGTGCAGCAGCAACTAGAACTGGAAAAACAAGCCTTATTAAGAAACATATTAACTCCAGAAGCCAGACAACGATTGGCAAACCTGAAAATTGTTAAACCAGATTTCACAGCCCAGTTAGAGTTACAACTAATCCAGCTGGCACAGCAGGGAAAATTACCAATACCATTGACGGATGAGCAACTAAAGCAAATACTCGCTCAGCTTCAAAGCCGCAGGCGTGAAACAAAGATAAGAAGGATATGAGCATGGCTCGAACCAAGCCAACAGCCAAAAAACGGAGACTAGCAAAGGCAGGGAAACAGAAAAGAGCTGTTCCAACATGGGTCATAGCAAAAACAGCTGGAAAGTTTAGAACACATCCAAAAAGGAGGAGGCATTGGCGAACTAGAAAAATAAGGGCTTAGGAGGAGTTGTCTGATGGAGGAAGAAGGCGAGGAAGAGGAGCGGAAAACTGAGGAAGAGCAAAAAGAGTTAGCTGAAACCGTTGAAGAAGCAGAAGCTAAGGAAGAGGCTGAAGAAATCCCGGAAAAAGAAGAAGAGGAAATCGTCGAAGAAGCGGTTGAAGCCGAAGAGGAAGAAGTTCCCACTACCGTTGAAGAAGAGGCTAAACCGCCGCGGGAAGAGAAAGTAGAGGAAGAAGAAATAATCGAAGAGAGAATATACACAATCCCGCTAGGTAAAGCGTGGATTATGCCACCGAATAAAAGGGCGCCAAGGGCAATGCGGATGATTAGGGGTTTTGTAACCAAGCATATGAAGTTGGAGGCACGTAAAGAAGGGGAAGAAGGCGAAGAGCCTAAAAAGCTTGTTATTAGTAATGAGGTGAATGAGAGGGTTTGGAGCAGAGGCATTGAGAAGCCTCCGCGAAAAATTCGGGTGAGAGCTGCTAAAGATAAAGAGGGCAATATCACTGTTTATTTGGCTGAAGGAGACTGATTTTGGCCATTTACCTATCCAGTCTTTTTGGTAGCGTAAGCATAGGTGTTTACTCGCTGGTCACCGACAAGGTACTTATTGTTCCAAAATTGGTATCACCCAAAAAAGCTGAAAGACTAGCAGAATGGCTGAAAGTCAAGCTGACACAAACAACAATAGGTGGCTCAGTCCTAGTCGGTGCACTCGCATGTGCAAACTCAAACGGGATACTGCTCCCCAATTTTGCTCGCGAAGAAGAGCTCGAAACCATAAAATCTGTTTTTGAAGGAAACATCGCCGTAATGGAGACCAAGAGAACCGCATATGGAAACATGGTTCTGGCAAACGATTACGGCGCAATTGTCGATCCGCGGTTAAAGACATTAGAAATCAAGCAAATTTCCGAAACTCTGGGCGTTGAAGCTGTGCCAGACGAAATCGCCGGCTTGCCGTACGTTGGGTCGCTGGCAGTCGCGACAAACAAAGGGGTTTTGGCGCATCCCTTGTTGAAGGATTCGGAGCGAAAACTTTTGGAGGATGTGCTGAATGTTCCTGTTGATGTGGGCACTATTAATTGTGGAATACCTTATGTTGGCACTGGTTTAATTGGCAATCGTTATGCGGCTGTGGCAGGCTCATTAACAACGGGACCCGAGATATTTATAATTGGGAACGCCTTGGATGTTGTGAAGGAAGATGAATAAAGTGAAAGTTTTCAGAGTAACTGGTGAAATTCGGAAGCCAAACCTACAAACCTCTTTCAAAAAGGAAGTGATAGCCATCAAACCCGAGCATGCCGTGGAAAAGGTTTACGCCGAATTAGGCAGCAAACACCGTGTAAAACGTTTTCACATAAAAATAGCGAGTGTTGAAGAGGTTCCGCCTCAAGAGATAAAAAATCCGTTGCTGAAAAAACTAGTTGCTGGAGAAGAGGGATTTGGCGAGCAAAAGTGAAGAAGAATTCCGCAGATTAAGCGTTGAACTGCGATTTCTCGAGCAGACCGCTGAAGCTATACAATCTAGGATTAACATGGTGAACGCTGTCATAACAGACCTAACTTACGCGAGCATGACGCTGGAAGGCTTAGAAAAAGAGAAGGAAAACTCAGAGCTTCTCGTTCCAATAGGCGGCAACTCCTACATAAAGGCAAGGCTTGAAAACCCAGACAAATTGGTCGTTGGGATGGGTGCGGGGATTTCGGTCGAAAAGACATTACAGGAGGCAAAAGAAATCATTAAAAAACGTCTAGAAAACTTGGAGAAAACAAGAGCATCACTTCAGCAACAGTTCGCCCAAGTCGCAGAAAGAATCAGCGAAGACAGAGAAAAATTTGAGAAGCTAGTAGCCAAGCTGAGAGAGGAGACACCTCCAAAAAATGTTTGAGAAACTGAAATCCGGGCTAAAAGGACTTGTAAACAAGGTCACCACAACCGAACTTAAAGCCGAAAACCTACGCCCAGTACTTTCAGAGTTCAAAATAAGCCTCGTAGAAAATGATGTTGCCTTACCCGTGGCGGAGCGAATATGCGACGAAATGGAAAAACGCTTAGATGGAGTTCAAGTTAAACGCCTCGAAGATCGTAGAAAAATTGTGGAGAAAAACATGCAGGAAGTGCTTTTGGAGATTATGCTTACAAATGATAAGATAGACTTGCTAGAGGCTGTTGAGGAAAAACGCAAAAGGAATCTGCCATTCGTAATAGTTTTTGTTGGGATAAATGGCACTGGAAAAACCACAACCATAGCCAAAGTTGCCCGCCTCTTAAACAAGAATGATTACTCGGTTGTTCTCGCCTGCAGCGACACTTACAGGGCGGGCTCCATTGAACAGCTGGAAGAGCATGCTAAACGTTTAGGAATGCGCATGATCAAGCACAAGTATGGTGCAGACCCGGCGGCTGTGGCCTACGATACGATAAACCATGCAAAATCCCACGGAATAAACGTTGTTTTAATAGATACAGCTGGAAGGATGCAGACAAACCGAAACTTGATGAATGAACTTGCAAAAATCAAGCGCATCATAAATCCAGACTTGACCATTTTGACCGTGGATTCGCTTACCGGAAACGACGCTGTCATGCAAGCGGAAGAGTTTCACAAAAGTGTTGGAATAGACGCAACAATATTGACCAAAGTGGACGCCGACGTCAAAGGAGGCTCAGCCCTAAGCGTGACATATGTTACTCAGAAGCCCATTATATTTATTGGGACAGGACAGAGGTATGAAGACTTGGAAGAATTTAATCCGGAAAAATTTGTACAGATGATTTTGAAATAGACCTACCGAAGTTGCAATAGCCTTCTTTTTATTTTTTCTCCATAAATTCTCTAAATTTATTCAAATCAACAGGAACAAGAACGGGTCTTTTCAGAAATTCGCATGGCCACCGCTTGCAGTCATCACAGTATTTAATTCCTCTTTTCTCAGCGCACACTTCCCTCCTTCTTAACCAGTTTGCTTTCTTTCTCAAAAAATCCCTTAGACCTGTTTCGTTAATTTGCTTCATGTTACCCCATAAATCCAAAAACCAAGAACTGTCCTCTAACCTTTCAGCTTTAAAGAAATCAAAAAGATTGCATGGAAATTCCTTGCACTCTAAACAGATTTTTAAGTTTTTACTGCTCGAACACTGATGGATTTTGCAGTATTTTCTGTAATCTTTGCTTAACCCCTCGTTAGATCTGCAGCCTCCACATTCCTTATTGATAAAAGCTGTACATTCTCCACAATAAAGTCCACAAGGAGCAACTAAATTCCATGCGCTTTCCTTTGACATTTTAGCCTCCTTCTAATTGAGAAGTTATAGTAAACTATTTTGTTACTACTTTCCCAATAGCCTTAGCAGTATAGCTTCTGCTGAGTACAGTCTGTTCTCGCTCTGCTCGTATATTATTGATTTCGGGCTTTCAATAACGTCTGAGCTTATTTCATATTCTCTATGGATGGGCATGTCATGCATTACGTAGGCTCCGCTTCCCTTCAATAGTTCCTTATTTATTTGATATGGCATCATGAGTCTGACGCGTTTCTCCTTTTCTGCGGCAAATTTCGGGTCTAGAAAAAACTCCATGTCAACCCATGTGTCCGTGTAAACAAAATCAGCGTCTTTGATTGCTTCTTTAACGTCTAGCGTGGTTTCGTATAACCCCGTTTTTCTGGCGTTTTCCAGAAGCTCTTCATCTCTTGAAGGCTCGTTGAATATGGGTGTAACCGTAGCTATTTTTACCTCAGTTTTTGTGCACCCTTCAATAAGCGAATTGCAAACGTTGTTGTGGATCCCTATATAGACTAGCTTTACGCCTTTTAACGTGCCTTTCTTTTCTTTCATGGTCATTAGGTCTGCTATCGCTTGGCTTGGGTGATATTTTTCGTCGCATCCATTGATTACTGGAACACGAGAAGCCTTAGCCATAACTTGCAAATCAGCATTTTTCATTAACCGCGCCATTATGCAGTCAACATTACGTGATAGATATTGGGTCTCATCATGTATGTCAGCTAATGTGTAGTTTGTGGTTCTCCAATCTATGTAAAGGGCGTGACCGCCAAGCTGAGTCATTGCAACCTCAAAAGAGACTCTGGTCCTAGTGGAAGTTTTCTGAAAAATCATGGCTAAGGATTTTCCATCTAAAGCAGTTTTATATTTTTCAGGGTTGCGCTTAACTTCAATAGCCTTGTTAACCATCTCCGTAAGCTGCCGGCCAGACAATTCCTTGAAGTTAATTAGATGCATCTATTCACCCTTTTCTGGATTTTAAGGCTTCAACAGTTTTCAATAATTATAAGCTTTATGGAAACGTTTTTACTTTAAAAACGCATCTCCTCATTAGGAAGCATAACAATGATTTTGATTGTTGCCTCAAACATGGATATGGCAAGTTTGAACATTGCAAGGCAGATTCGGAACAACTATGATTTCAAAGAGACAGCAGAAAATTTTCAGAGGGCCCCTATTTATAGCGCCGAAGTTAATGGCAAAACGATTAAACTCGTAACTTTAAACGAAGAATCCGTTTATGCGCAAAACTTAACGGATTTCTTTAGCAATCTGGAACTTATAGTCTTTATTTCAAGGCACAGTAGTATAAGTGGCACTCCGACTCTGTCGGTGCACACTTCAGGCAATTTAGGCGAGGCAGAGTTTGGCGGGCTTTCACGAAAAGTTTCGATTTCGCCAGCAGGCGCTATGAAGGATGCTTTAAAAGCTATGATGCAGTTTAAGGAAGAAATGAAGCTTGACTACGAAGTTTCTTATGAATGCACCCATCACGGGCCCTCATTAAATGCGCCTACAATGTTTGCTGAGTTAGGGAGTTCACAGAAACAATGGAGTGATTTAAAAGCCGCCGAAGCCGTTGCCCACGCAACCATGAAAGCCATTTCAGGGTTTGGTGAATCTCAATATAGGGCGGTGCTTGGTATAGGCGGGCCTCACTACAACAAGAAGTTCACTAAGATGGCATTAGAGAGTGAGGTTGCTTTTGGTCACATGATTCCTAAATATGCCGTTCCGCACGTTGATGCTGAAGTTCTTAGGCAATGCTTAGAGAAAACGTTAGAAAAAGTTGAGTTTGCGGTTTTGGATTGGAAGGGAATTAAAGGCGAGCACAAATCAAAACTTGTAGGAATGCTTGAGGAGGCAGGTGTTTCATTTAGGAAAATTTAGCATTAAAAAGGAGAAAAAGTTGATAGAAATGTTTGGGCTTATCTATTGGAGTTAACCGCTACAGTAACGTTTATATTATGATTGAAATGTTGAGTGTGCGATGGACATGGGCTTAAGGTCATTCTTATCTCAAGCTGCAAGAACGTTGAAACTCGCAATCAAGCCTAAGAAAAGTGAGCTTTGGCTGTCAATAAAAATATGCTTCTTGGGTATAGGAGCGATAGGACTTGTTGGATTTGTCATTAAGTTGCTGTCTTCTGTTCTGCAACCAGGAGCGGCAGCCGCGGGTTAGAAGGAAGAAACTTTATGGAGAAAAAAGAGGAAGGCTATTCAACAAAAATTTTTGCTGTTAAAACAACAACTGGACAAGAGAAAAACGTAGCTAGACTTGTTGCTGCAAGAATTGAAATGAATAAAATACCCATAAAGGCTATTCTTGTGCCTGAAACTCTAAGAGGATACGTATTCGTGGAAGCTGAGGGGCCGCATTTCGTGGAGAAAGCCATAACGGGCATAAAGCATGTGCGGTCGAGGGTTCCGGGCATTGTAAGTTTTTCGGAAATTGAAAGATATATTGTGAGAAAACCAATAATTGAAGAGTTAAGCGAAAACGACATAGTGGAAGTGACGGGTGGTCCGTTTAAGGGTATGCGTGCAAAAATAACCCGGATTGATAAGACTAAAGAGGAAGTCACGCTTGAGCTTTTGGAAGCGACTTTCACTCTGCCAATAACTGTTCATTCAGATTACGTTAAGCTGGTGGAAAAGGCAAGAAGCGAAGGTGGTGAGATATAATTGGTTGAAAAAAAGGTTGTGGAACTCCTAGTGAGTGGGGGGCAAGCAACAGCTGGGCCGCCATTAGGTCCTGCTCTGGGCCCGTTGGGCGTGAATGTCCTAGCTATTGTGAACAAAATAAATGAGCTTACAAAAGATTATTCTGGAATGAAGGTTCCAGTGAAAGTCACGGTTGACCCTGAAACCAAACAGTTTGATGTCAGCATTGGAACACCCACGGCGTCTGCCTTAATTGTCAGCGAATTAAAAATAGAGAAGGGTTCAGGGACGCCAAACACGCAAAAAGTGGGAAATCTGACCATGGAGCAAGTAGTACGGATAGCCAAGATTAAGAGTCCAGAGCTTCTGGCGAAAACCCTGAAAACCGCCGCAAAGGAGGTCTTGGGGAGCTGTGTAAGTATGGGGGTTACTGTTGAGGGCAAAGACCCCCGCGAAGTGCAAAGAGAAATTGACGAAGGCAAGTATGACAAAGTGTTCAGTAATTAGTGAAGGATAAGAATATTTTTATAACAGCGTCCCATTCCCTCATTGGCACGAGGCCTTTAAAATGCCCTTAGACCAGAAAACGATGCTAGCTGCTATTAAAGAAGCAAAGGAAAAATCGGATAAAAGAAACTTCGTTCAGTCAGTAGAGCTTGTTCTGAGCCTCCAAGATATTGATATGAAATCGTCTGAGGGCAAGATTCAAGAGATTATAGAACTGCCATTTTCTTCGGAAAAATCAAACAAGATATGTGTTATTGCATCTGGAGAATTAGCCCTAAAAGCAAGAAAGGCGAATGCGGACGTAGTCATTGAGAGGGCTAAGCTTGAAGGATTGGCTGGTAAGAAGCGTGAACTGCGGAAAATAGCTAATGAGTATGATTTTTTCATCGCTGAGGCTCCCTTGATGCCCTTGGTGGGCAAAATTTTGGGTTCTGCTTTAGGTCCGAGGGGAAAAATGCCTTTGCCCGTTCCGCCGACAGCCGACATAGCAAGTTTGATGGAGAAGCATCATAAGACAGTCGTTTTAAGGATGCGTAATCAGCCAATTCTGCAATGTCGTGTTGGAACGGAGAGCATGAAGGATGAGGAGATAGCTGAAAACGTTCAGGCGGTTTTGAGAGCTATTGAGGGAAAACTTAAGAGGGGAATGAAGAACATCAAGTTTGCCTATATAAAAACATCCATGGGCACGCCTGTGAAGATTAGACCATGAGGGGAGTGAAGCCGGTGCCGTCTCAGCAAGTTTTGCAGGAAAAAGTCAGTGAGGTTGAAGAGGTAGCAAAGTTATTGAAACAGTATAAGGCTATTGGAGTCGCTAGCTTGCAGAAGGTTAGGGCAGCTCAACTGCAAGAGTTCAGGAAAAACTTGGCAGACAAGTTGTATATGAGGGTTATAAAAAACACGCTGATGAAATTAGCGATTGAAAGCTGCAAAGAAAAGCCTGAACTGAAGAAGCTTGTGGAGCACTTGGCTGGTGAAAACGTTTATCTATTCACGGATTTGAACCCTTTTAGATTGGCGTTGCTTCTAGAAAGGGGGAAAATCAGAACAACAGCCAAGGCTGGTGACATTGCAGCTTTTGATGTTATAGTTCCAGCTGGAAACACTGGGCAGCCTCCTGGTCCGATAATTAGTCAGTTGAACGCTGTTGGTTTGCCAACGAGGATTGAGTCGGGGAGCGTCTGGGTAAGTAAGGATACATTAGTTGTTAGGAAGGGTGAAGCGATCTCTGAGAGGCTTGCAAGTGTTTTATCAAAGCTTGGAATAAAACCTGTTGAAGCTGGGCTTGCAATGAAGATTGCGTATGATGACGGCTTAATAATTGTCCAGGAGCAGTTGCAGCTGGACTTAAATGAAACCAAGCGAAGCATTGGAAAGGCTCATTCAGACGCCTTCGCATTATCGTTAGGTATAGCTTATCCAACACGGGAAAGCATTTTGATGCTTTTGCAAATCGCCCATCGTGAAGCTTATGCGCTTTCATTGAATGCGGCTGTGCCTACCAAGGAAACGATGGCAGATTTGGTTAGAAGGGCGCATATGGAAATGTTGAGTTTAAATAGTTACCTTAAAAGTTAAGCCATCAGTGGCGATTTTTTAACTTTTCCTTAATGTTTTTGGGGCTTCCTTCTTCGTCTCATCTGACTGGTTGCTGGGAGGTTCTAGGAATTTACGTCTTGCGATTTGTCGGTTTTATTCCGAAAAACTTGGAGGTGGATGTGAGCTGAGGGGTAATTGATGGTTATTGATGTTGCTTAGTCATTTTATTTTCATGTTGGTGTTAAGGAATATGATTGGGGTCTTCTCTATTTTATTCGTCTGGTATGGAAAACCTTTTAAATACAACCATTGAAACTATAGAAAGACCGATGTTAAATGAGGAATAGAAATGGAAAGAAGAAAAAAATTGCTTACAATACTAACTATCACCGTGATCACGGCAGTGATCTTCGCACCGATCCTATTAATACGACCAGTAATAGCTGATCCAGACAGTTGGTACATGAATGTTTCAGGTGTACTGGCAAGTGACTATTACTCCTTTTATCCGTTCAATGCGAAAAGCTTGAAGATTGGTTTCTCAAAGTTCGGAGAGATGATTGATAGCAGAGCAACGCAAAACGTGGGCTTAGAATACGGTGGTGAAAGGGACGCGTTCGCGCCGGAGGCGGGCGTCGCTGTTCCTAGCCTAATACCAAAGGAAGTTTGGCTAAACGGATGGCTGATAAACATAACCTACAATCATGTGTCTGCTGGTGCAAGAAATATTTGGGCTACAGCTCAACAATCAGATCTTGTGGCTAATGGAAGCGACTGGATAAGGGTTGACAACGACTGGTACGCAGGAGTTTCAGGCGGACCAACCTACGAATGGGAAGAAGACCCAAGGGACCCCGGACGCTTAATAAGCGACCCAACTTCAACAACACGCTACGGAGGACGAAAGACCAATGGAACGGTGACAACAGATGATTATAAAGTGTTGTATAATGGTCCGAGGATGTTCATTGCAAGAACTGTAAACCATGTTAAGGACTGGATACAAACTAGTAACACAACTGGAACAGACGTGCCATTGGTTGACGTAGTTTTCACGATAATTTTCAACAAAGTCAAAAAAGAAGTGATAATTCTGAAGGATATAAAAATCATCACCACAAAACTTGTTGTAGCCGCTATAACGATTCCAGGAACGGCGTATACGATTGAAGGCCTGATAATTCAATTCAGTAACAGAGGAGAGTGGGATCTCGGCCCAACTACAGGAACGGATGCTTTCAAAAGCTACGCTCACTTCTATGAAAATCGTAGCACGGTCTACAACAGCGATTATCATTTGAACCCCACATTACTAGGTGGAACCCTCTACTCTCTACGTGGTTCTGAGCCAGGAACTTCTGGGAACTATAGTCTGTTTCAAATGGTATCAGCCGACACGGTGGGAGGCTATGTCGGATGGGCTGCGTATTGGCCTTCAGTGTCTGACTGGACTGTTTATGGGGCTCCAATGTGGTACAGGTCAATGGATTCTGGTGACACACATTCATATGACGGCGTCACGGAGCCGTGGCGTTCGCCGTTTTTGATTGGCGAATGGGACTTCCTGTTAACTGACACAAGAGCTCTGGCGGCGGGTCGTTACTTTGACAGACAGTTTAGAGGCGTAACCGCCTACGGAATAACTGACCGTTGGGATGGAGACGATTTGAATAGAACAGGTGGCTCAAATACTGTTGACACAGAGGTTATGTACCAACTTGAAGAAGTCTTCAATCCGTGGGACTTGTATAATGCAGTGGAGAAAGACACAAGAAGATGGGTGGAATTCCACAACGTAACAACTGCAGAAAAAACTGCGGCAGAGGCTGGAACAAACCTGAACATAACACTAACGTATAGGCCAGTCAGGTATGCGCCAGTCTGGGAGGACTACTGCAATGTCAGCGAACGCATCGAATGGGGAGGCGCCTTAAAGCATCCAGCAAGGTCAGTGTGGGTTAACACTAGCACTTTATCGGCAAGTGAGCCATACGAACTTTATGTAAACTCTACAGGCTATGGAAACGTCACGATCCGCGCAGATTCGGTTCCAGCAGCATTAACAGTGATAAAAATAACGTATTCCACAAACTGCACAGTCACTTACACACACACAGAAATTGCAAGCTACTTCGGCGGAAGCCTTTCACTTGGAAATGCCAGCCGAACAGTTACAAGCGGCACACCGGGAACGATTGTACCGAACGCAACCATAAACTCTACGAGATGGACCGATGTATTTGACATTGTTCAAAATGTTACAATACTAGAGGACCAGTTCCTACTTACACAGTATGTCGCACCGCCAACTGGTCAGGTGCTGACGGGATTAGACTATCTTAACATAACCGTTGACATCAAGATTCCGCCAGAAGGAGGATATGTCACAGTTTACAATTCAACCTACTGCGCCTCCAACATCAATGTTACCTATAACGGAAACATGACTGTAATGTACAAAGTCAATCCGCCAAACAGCCTCTCGACATACGCACACGAATATGTTCACATAAATGGCAGCATCCTTCTCCGCGCTAACCATACGCTATATTATTCAGACACAACCTACACAGCTATAGCTAACTATACGATTGCGGGCGCCTTGCTCACAAAAGAGATAATGGGACGCTACGAATGGATAGTCGTTGGCAACCACTCCCGCGCCCTCGACTCAATCGGTGCAGCGATGGTTTCAGAAGCCTTCAAGGAGAAACAGGTGATAGCTGACCACGGAGGCCTAGACATGATGGACATATGGGGCACAAGAGTGCCTTACCTCTTATCTAACATGGGCAACGCCACATGGCGCGCAGGCGGCCCAAGATGGACAAGCATATACGACAGCCTCGGCAGACTAGCCTACAAAGATGACTGGTGCAACCGCTATCCTGTTGCCACATCTAACATAATCACGGTTGCTGGTCCCCCAGCAAACCTCTTCAGCGAATACTTCAACGAGTTCTCACAGGCCCTCATGATCTACGGCATCACAACCGGCTACTTAATTGATGTGATATTTGCAACAACGTGCTGGAACACAACGGTATCCAGCAACTATCTAGGTCAATATTACTACAGCAACGGTCAATTCTCGTCAGGTATAACCGGCACTGGAATAGGCGTAGTCACAACCTACAAAGACATTAACGGCACGGTGGGCTTTATGATCTATGGATGGAGCGGCGACGACACCTACTACACGTGCAAATGGTTCCAAGAATACGGCGCATACTATCTGCAGACAGAAAACCGTGGAGTAACAACACTGATAGTTAGGTTAAACTATAACGCAACTGGTGCAATTACAAGCAACCCGAGGCCACCAAACTACACCTATGACGCACACAACCCCGACGTCGATATCATTGAACGTCTAGGAACAATAAGCGAGAAGACACCTCACGACCCATAAAACGCCCTCAACCCATTTTTTTCCTTTTTTTATGTTGTTAATTTCTAGTTTATAATGAACAGTAGAAACGTTTACTTATCAAGGCTTTTTTCGAAAGTTTCCAATAACTCCAAATCTTCGCCATTTTCTCCTTTATATTAGATAACAATTTTATGCAACTTTTAACACTATTAAAGTCGTCATCCCTATGGAGTGCATCTCCTATTGCAAACTCCCACTGTTTCGATCATAATCCCCACATTCAATTCAGAGCGGACAATAGAACATTGTCTGCAATCAGTTAAAAATCAGAGTTACTCAAACATCGAGATCATCATTGTAGACCGGTACAGCTCCGATGCCACATCGGAAATAGCTAGAAAATTTAGCGCGAAAGTTTGGTTATTAGATTCGGAGCGGAGTGTTGCTAAGAATTTTGGCGAAGCAAAAGCAAAGGGGGTTTTTATTATGTTTATAGATTCGGACATGGTGTTATCTCCAAACCTCGTAGACGAGTGTGTAACGCTGTGTTTGAATGAAAACGCTGAAGCGGTTATAATGCCTGAACTGCCTATTTCGAGTGGAGGCTTTTTTGGAAAATGCAGGGTAATGGAGAAATCTATTTATTCAGGCGATGAGTTGCTGGCTATCCCTCGCTTTTTTACAAAGAAATTATTTCAAGAGGTGGGAGGTTTCGATGAAACCCTCATTTATGGGGAAGATGCGGACTTGTACGCACGCATAAAGAAGAATAAGCGGCGAATAGCTCGCGCTAAAACACAAATTCTTCATCTAGAGGGGGATTTTTCATGGCGTAATGTGGTGTTAAAAGCATACTATTACGGAGAAAACTTGCCTAGCCTTCTGAAAAAGAATCCATTGCTGAGCATGCGGCGTGTTGGGATTATACGTTTGGCGCGAAACCTAAGAATGATAACTAGGAATCCATTTACATTTTCAGGTATTGTTCTAATAAAAATTGTTGAGTATATGGCATATCTAGTCGGGGTTCTATCCTCACTCACAAAAACAGAACAAAAATAGAGGGTGAACTCCATTCCACCACCAGAAATTAGAGGAGAAAAATAGCCTATGAGTCCTTCCTTTTCCAAAAACTGACCCAAAGCAGAAACCCAGAGTCGTCAAATTAATTTATAAAGCTTATGAAAGTATACCTACTTTCTATATGCGGATTGAGGAACTTTAACGATGTTTAAGCATGCAAGACCCCTCATCACAAAAAAATTGAAAAGCTTTATCAATAGTCAACGTGGGCGTATAGTCATTGACTTCAGCATAATATTTGCAGTAGCCCTTTTAATATTTCGAAATTTCTTTCTTTCTAGCTACTGGCCAGGTGGCGGAGATGTTCTCGGATGGATTTCTAGGGTATACATTTTTGGAAAAGACTTTCGGTGGCTATCTGTATGGCGACCCTACTCTTTCGGGTTTGTTGAACAAATAAACTCGATGGATTTTTTCCTTATGCTTACAAACTTAGTATGTCAAAGTGGGGCTGAAACGGTAAAAGTCTTCACCTTCACTTCATTCATTGTCGCTGGATTTTCAATGTATGCTTTCGCCTATCGCTACACCCGCAAAAACTTAGCAGCCCTCTCCGCCTCTCTTGTATACATTCTGAATCAGTGGCTTTTTACACAATTCACTGAAATGCACGTTGACATACTTTTTGGCTACGCTCTCGCGCCTCTATTGTTTCTGCTTCTCGACCGAGCTCTGAAAAATGGGCGACTGAAAGATTTGGCAGCCTTTTCATTACTTTTTTCGACCTGTTTAACTGGGTTTTACCCTGGCTCCGTCATCATCTATACAAGCTTTTTAGCACTGTTTCTAGCGTTCTATATTTTTACGCCCACAAACACGCCTAACTTCAGAAAGCGACTGAAGCGATCTATCAAGGTGCTTTTATGCTCCGGCATATTGATTTTTCTTCTATCCAGCTTCTACATTTTGCCCTTCGTTTACAATGTACGTGCCCGGTTTTATTCAAAAGAATTCGGTTATGATATTGAGGAGGCTTTCGCGTTCAGTTACGGAAACATGATTGATGCTTTCAATTTGAAGGGTGTAGAGCATTGGGGCTACAAACGCTTGGTCGATGTCAGAACTGAAGTCGACTTGCAGCTACTACCTGTCTCGGCGATACTGTTCAGTATTTTCCTGCTTGCATATTGTACCGTTATTTTCAAAAGAGATAGATACACATTTTTCTTCCTGTTTTCCACACTAGTTGCAATATTTATTGCCAAAGGCCCCTATCCTCCATTTGAACATATCTTTGTTTGGGCTTGGTTCAATATTCCTCACTTTAATGCATTTAGGGTGGCAAGTAGGTTTACGATGATGTTAGCCCTTTCTCATGCATTCTTTGTCTCCGTTCTTGTCAGCATAGTTACAGACTATATTTCAAAGAAACAAGGTTTGCAGGCTCAAGGAATGTCCTCGGATATAAGCTTAACCTTAACGTCCGATAATGGTAAGAAACGAATTCTCTATATTTCTTCGGAAATTCTTGACAAAATTGTAAAACCACTACGCAAATTTCTGCGTTATTTTTGCATGTTGTTACTTATTTTTATTCTGTCCAGCGGCTTCCTTTCGTGTTGGTTTTTTTTGCAGCACGGTCTCCAAGTGTACAGCCCCCCCGCAAATTTTATCTCACCCTATGAATGGATTGCAGAACAGCCAGGAGACTTTAAAATTGTTTCAGTAACAAGAAGTACCAGTGAATGGGAATTTACAGGTGCCGAGTCTGATATTGGATTTTCAGGAATGTTGACCACTTTAGGATGGGGTCACGATATTGGCTATGAAAGTTCTTTCATTCATGACAAGCCAGTACTCCAAGATGGAGGCTGGGAGTTAAAGTCTCGCATGTTTGTTGATCATTTGCGCCTCAAACAAGTCCGAGGGACGATGACAGATCAGTTACTGAAGTTGCTTGGAACTTTAAATTACAAATATGTCGTTTTGCCTCCATACAGCAGTCAGGAGGTCAATACGTTCTTTCTGAATCAAGAGGGCGCGATGGTGGTTTACAATCAATCCAACTCAGTTGTGATCGAGAATGCTTTTCACAACTCAGAAATTTTTGGTGCTACTCAACAAATAGTCGTCGTCGGTGGCTTGAGAAGCTTATTTTCGTTGCTCAAAATTGGCTCCTTCCATCCTAGTCAAACGGTTCCTTTGTTTGCAAACCACCTTGACAGCTCCAGCTTTTTTGGAAGTGCAGTGTTCAATGATTCAGAGGCTTTATTGTTCGACGATAGTGACTTCATGGACCTAGTGATGCTCTCGTCAGAAAACATGAACGTAATACTTGCGTCGCAATACGGAGCCGCAAGTCGAAATTACACTCGATATTGGGCACCAGCCTATTCTTGGAGACATGAGGGATCACTTGTGCTTGGTGGAACTACACTCACAACATTTGGGAAAAACAGCATCAGCATCCCTTTTGAACTAAAAGCAGATGGAGAATATGAGGTTTTGATACGTGTTGGATATGCCCAAAATAAGGGGAGCCTAGCAGTACACGTAGATGGTTTTCCTCTTAAAGCAATTCGTCCTTACGCGGATTCTTTGGAGACCTTAAAATGGACAAACGTGGGTTCATTGTATTTGGAGAAAGGAAAACACAAAATCTTCCTCACAAACGATGGCACAGGATGTAATGATGTTGACGCAGTTGCTGTAGTGGAATCATCAATGCTAGAACAGCAGATTAAAGAAGTCAAAGATAAACTCAAGGATTATTCTGGCAGAATTATCTACTTAATGAGTTCAGCACACGCTTTTGCTCATCAACTGCCGCCCGAGTGGCGCTTAGTTCAAACACCTTACCAAGGAGAGATGCTCGAAGCTATCTCATCATCAACGCTTCATGCGAGCGTGACGATCCCAAGAGAAGGGTGGTACAGGATAGCTGCGCGATTGGCATATGGGCCTGGATTTGGAAATATGACGGTTAGATTCAATGGCTTCTCAGCCACAGTCTCATGCAACAGCGCCTCTGAAGGATTCAGGTGGATCGAACTAGGGAACCCCGTATTTTTGACCAGTTCTAACATGGCAATCTTCGTGGACAGTATAGGACACATAAAGCTTGATCAACTGACCTTTTACTCGGTCACAGGAACAGATGACACAACCACATTGAATCAAATCTTTACGACAGAACAATCAGCTCCTTCAATCAGCTGGAACAAGGTGGATGAAAGCAGATACGCTGCCCATGTCAAAACTGACAAACCCTTCTTCTTGATATTCTCTGAAGCACATCATCCATTATGGAGAGCTTTCATAGATGACCAAGAAATATCCCCAATTGTTGCTTATTCTGTGGTCAACGGCTTCTTTATCAACAAAACAGGAGAATTCGACGTTACCATAAACTTCACAGGACAAACTTACGCCGACATTGGATTGAAGATTTCCGCCATAACACTAGTTGCAACTGTAATCTATTTGGTTACGTATCCAAACTTGTACAGAAAACTAAGAAACAAACTTCAAATGATCAGACAAGGAAAAGCCAAAACGTGATTGCCCGCATCACGCTTGCCAATGCAGAAACAACCTATCAATCAATGGAACGTAGCGTTTCCGCAAGTTTTCTCGACGAACTTTCCATATTAAACTCTTTCATCACCCTATCTCTGGCCTTCAGCCCCATTCTACGAGCAACTCTCTCATTCTCAACCAAGTATATGATGGCGTCCGCGATTTCTTTCGGGTCAAAAGGATTAACTAGAATACCACTCTGACCGTCAACAACAAACTCCTTAAGACCTCCAATGTTCGAAACAATGGCAGTCTTTCCAAAAACAGCAGCCTCTAAAGGAACCAAACCAAAAGGTTCATGTAAGGCAACGTGAATAACAAACTTGCAGTTCTTGTAGTATCCGAATAATTCATCTTCATTTACGTTTGCCATTATTACTACATTGTCCTTTAGACCTAATTTCTGAATAGTCGATTTAATAGTCTCTCTAAGAGGTCCGTCTCCTATGATCAATAGTTTCAACTTTAACCTATGTTGAAGTGGCAAATAGTTCAAGGCTCTTATTAAGGTTACATAATTTTTCATGGGAATCATTGCCCCGATTGCAAGCATGTAATCAGAGGGAACGCATCGCGTTTTGTTGACTTGTCTGAAATTCACCGGATCTATGCCCGGGTGCACGGTGGACACGTTTCCCTTTAAGTGATACACTCTGCTTATAAGCTCCTCCGTATAGAAACTGTTTGCAACAATCTTCCGATACGACCTTGCTGTCCTTATATCCAAATCCCGAAGAATTCTTATGGAAGCATCGTAAAGTGTTTCTGAGAGAAAGATCGAGGAATACCTTTTTCCATAAAGAAACTCACTTGTTGGCTTAACTGTAAATTTCAAGCTTTTATAACTTAACCCTGTAAGAAAGTCTTCCCACAATGCGCGGAGAGGCTCACCACAATACCAAACAACCTTGCGCTCGAAAAACCTGGTTAAATAATGTGCAAAGAGTGGGCAAATTCCATAAGAAACTAGAATTATGTCGAATGTTCTAAGTTTGCTTAACGTTTCTGTTATCCTCGCAACGTCTTGCAGAGACTTAGGAAGACCTAAAGGCAAAGGGTTAACCGGTATTTCGGATGTGACCCTTTTTTTCCAATCATTAAGAATAGGTCCGCCATAGAAAAGTTCTACATTGAAGCCCATTCTGTTAAGGTAAATTGCTTGAAGGATAGCTATTTTCGCAGCTCCTCCGAATCTGCCTAGGGCGTAGTGAAGTACGGCCAATCGAGGCATTTTGATCAGCTCTAAAGCATCCAGTATCCGTTACAAGCTTTCAATTATATAATGCTTGATAGACTTCCTCTAGTTTAGAGATCATAACATCAGAAGTGTATTTTGCCATTAATTTTCTATGACCTCTATTCCCAAATTCCTTCCTTAACTGTTCATCTCCTAGTAGCGTTAAAAGACTGCTAGCCAAATGCTTTTCATCTCCAAACCTCACAAGTAACCCGTCTCTTCCATGATCTATAACGTCCGAGACAGGTTTACATAAAGCTCCAACCACAGGCTTACGGAAATACCATGCCTCCAAATATACGAGGCCAAATGACTCTCTTATCGAGGGCATAGCGAGAACATCTGATGCAGACAGGGCATCAAGTTTTTCCTCTTCAGACACAACCCCTAAGTCGAGAATTTTTCGCTGTTTCTCAGCAGAAACAGATGATATTATATCATGATATATTTTCACATCTGAAGGGAGTATCCCGTTGGGACCGAGAATTACTAACCTAGCATTCGGTATACTCTCCCAAACATGATTCATAGCGTTTATCAATTGAACCACTCCCTTGTCGACTTCTTTTCGTCCAATGAAAAGGACAATAGGGTCTTCAAGTGGGATGCTGTGTCTGAAGCGAAATCTTGAACCACTTCCTCCCTTAAGCATCGCAGTATTTATTCCTAAACTAATCTGATGAACTCTTCTTTTATCAACACCTGTCTTCAAGATAAATTCTTGTTCCGATTTCGTGGCAGCTATAACAGCATCCGCTTCTTTTAGCACTTTAATTAGTGACTTCCCCCTATGCCTCTGTGAATAAGTATGAAGGAGAGGGGTGATAACATACGGCGTTTTTTTTCTTTTTGCTATTAGAAAGCTCATAAATGATGTTGACCATACAAGATCGATGGCGTGAATAACATCGCTTTTGATGTTGCTGGTTAGTCCCCATAGAAGTGTTTGGGGGCTAAAAGGGAAAGATAAACTTCGCATCAGGAGAAATGCGTTTCGCAAACATGAATATTTTTCGTCTAGCTTACTGAGATTATCGATTAAAACAGTGAATGCATCACCAAGATTAGGAGAGTCAGATACACTTGGCCAGATCGAGTTAAACCGGAAAACTGGAATTTCATTTACAAACTCAAAACCTGCATTGGTTTTCATACATGGTGAAAACTGAGTCAAGTTGGATGTAAGTATAGAAGCATCATGTCCCTTTCGGGTTAGTCCTTCAGCTATCGCTCTTGTTAACACTGCATGCCCTCCCACATAGGGGTAATAAGCTAGAGTGGCAATTAGAATGTTCATAAAATTCTATCCACATTTCCAATTTTTTCTTTCACTTTTCTAAGAAGTGTAAACCGAACTAGGTTGAGAATTAAAAGTGAATCTCTAACAACTGCTCGAGAAGTTACCTTGCTTCCAACGTAAAGGCAGAATGGCATATCAGTCACCAAAACATGCATACAACTCTACACATTGACCGTACATTGGTTCTAATTAAGCTTCTGTTCAATCTTTAGATTTTTGGAAAAAATAGAGCAATTGTAAGCCATGCTGAATTGTGTTCTCAGAGCATGCTCTTATACACTTATTTAGTTTCTCCATAGCTTCAGCTATTCCATTCCCCCCGTTGTCATAATCACTCATGAAAATCTGCCCTTTGAAAGGTGATTACGCCAAAAATCCGCAGTAAGTTTCAAGCCTTCTTCTAAGGTGAATTTTGGCTCCCAGCCAAGTCTATGCTTTGCCTTTGAGTAATCCCCTATTAACACTTTAATGTCCAGAGGTCTGGACGGCAACGTTTCCCAGCGTATTTCATTATTAAAGCTTGTAAGCTTGGAAATTTGGTCAGCTAACTCTTTGATTGAAGTTCCCTTTCCGGTGCAAAAATTGAAAATTTCACCCATGGCTTTCGGATTGTTTAAACATGTCAGATACGAGTTCACATGATCGTCAACATATAAAAAGTCACGTATAGGAGTTGGATCGCCAAGTCTCACGGTTTGATTTTTAAGCATTTGGACAATTGTCCGCTCCACGACAAAATGTGTGTTGTTCTTGCGACCGTAGGTGTTGAAGTTACGGAGAATTGTGATTGGAAAGTTGAAGGCATCACGCATATAGAGTAGGTATTTTTCACATGCTAACTTGCTTACTGCATATGGACTATTTGGGTTCTGGGGTTCTTCTTCTTTTTTGGGGCAAGGGCCGTTGCCGTATGTTTCTGAGGTAGAAGCATATAAAAACTGTTGAAAATGAGGAACTTCATGGAGGCAAGCTTCAGCAAGGTTAATTGTTCCCACCAAGTTAGCTTCTATGATTTCCTGTGGGTGTTGATAACTGTATGCTACTGCACTTACTGCAGCTAGGTGAATCACGATGTGGGGTTGAACTTGGCGAATTATCCGCCTTACATCAAAGTATTCTCTGAGATCTCCAAATACTGTTTTTATTTCCCTTGAATCGCCGAGTACATATCGTCCAGTTACATATCTTTCAAGACTGTAGACATTGATGCCTTGCTCAATAAGTTTTTGGGCTAGGTGACTGCCAATGAAGCCTGTAGTTCCAGTCACTAGTACTTTAAGCTCCTCTTTATCCATGCCCCTCACACCGAGAAGTTTCTGTTCACTCAATTTAAAAAGCTTGTGTCATATTTTGAGTACTTGGACGCGAGAATTCTGATCAACGCTTCTCTGCAGATAACCAAAAATCTTAAAACTCGTTGGTACAAATAGCAATCCATTTACTTGGAAAATGTGGTTCGATGCATACATCAGTATCAGTTTCAGGAGATGTAAAGCCAAATGAACATTCAACAAAAAGACAACACGTTATGAAGGGTAATTCCAAGAAGAAATCAAGACCTAAGAAACCGTCCACAGCGGTTCTACTCCCTACCTTTTGTGAATCTGAAAACATTAAAAACTTAATTCACGAAATCCAAAATTTGAAGCTCAATCTTACAATCACAGTTATAGATGATTCAAGTCCTGATGGAACAGCAAACATCGTTAAGAAGCTGCAACAAAACTATAAAAACATACTCTTAGTGATCAGACCACATAAAATGGGGCTTGGAACAGCAATTACTGATGGCTTCTGTTTTCTTCTATCTTTACCAAAACCACCTGACTACATAATCACTATGGATGCTGATTATTCACACAATCCTCATGACATCCCACGACTATTGCAGCTTGCCCAAAACAACTACGACATAGTCATTGGAAGCAGATACTGCAAGGAAGGAAAAATCAAAGGCTGGGGACTTAGCCGACTATTAATAAGCAAAACAGCCAACAAAATAATGGGCATGCTAATTAAGCTTCCAATAAATGATTTCACAAGTGGTTTCAGATGCTATTCCAAGGGGTACATTCAAAAAGCGCTTCCTAAACTACACAGCCAAACCTATGAAATCGAAATTGAAACGATTAGACAAGCAAAACTTCAAAACTCAAAAGTAGCCGAAATACCCATAAACTTCGAAAACAGGAAAAAAGGAAAATCAAAACTAACCCTAACAGAAATAGCCACTTTCACCAAATACATTCTAAAAGTCCTATGGGAACAAATTCTTAAAAAAGAATACCAATAGCACATTTTTCAAAACCTCATTCATCAAATCAGTAATACTAATCGACAAGAGTGAGTAAACATACAACTGTCTCCACAAAAACCGCAGAAATTTAAAGAAAATGAGACAGTTAGAGATAAAAGTTTATATTCAATCCAAGCATTTCAGAGTAAGGCGAATGCCTCAATAAAGAAAGAATGAATTAACTAAAAGGAGAGATAAAAAATATGGAATACATTTACGCCGCAATGCTCCTCCACAAGGCTGGAAAAGAAATAAACGAAGAGAACTTAACACAAGTTCTAACAGCAGCAGGCATAAACGTAGATACTGTGAAAGTCAAGGCTCTAGTGGCTTCTCTAGCCGAAGTCAACATCGACGAAGCAATTAAATCCGCTCCAACAATGATGGCCACACCAGCAGCACAAACCACAGCCACGCCAGCAGCAGAAGCCAAACCAAAAGAGGAAGAAAAGAAAAAGAAGGAAGAGGAAGAGAAAGCAAAAGAAGAAGCAGCACTTGAAGGTCTTGGAGCATTGTTCGGTTAACCCTTCAGCTCACACCATTCCTTCACATCTAATTAGCAGAACTTCATAACCGCCAACAAACTATTTTATAAGGAGATCAAGTTGAAAGCCACCGCTGTGGCGCATCCCATACAAGGACTGATAAAATACCATGGATTGAAGAATCCAAAGAAGAGAATTCCTTATCACGATAGCATATCCGTCTGCATTCAAGCCTTAACCACCAAAACAACCGTTGAAACGTCAGATCTGCCAAAGAAAAACGAAATAATAATTAATGGAAAGGAGTCAACCCGAGAAGACAAGGAAAGGGTGGAAATAGTTCTTAATAAGCTAAAGAAGCTAGCAAGGTTCTACGGAAGCCTTAAGGTAGTCTCTGAAAACAGCCTTAAGATAGGTAAAGGCTTAGGCTTTTCCGCTTCAGGTTTCGCGGCTCTAGGCTTAGCGGCATCCAACGCTCTTTCCATAAGCCTTGATACAGTTTCGCTTTCCGAAATAGTGCGGTTGGGAGCAGGCTCTTCAACGAGAAGCCTAGCAGGAGGCTTCGCCATCTGGTATTCTAAGAGGAATGGTAGGTCTTATGCTGAACAGCTGTATGCGCCGGAAAACATGAATTTCTCGATGGTAATTTCGCCGATTCACTCCAATGTGAAAACCGATGAAGCCCACGCCGAGGTGCTCAGTTCTCCCCTATTTAAAGCAAGGTTGAGAAATGTTAAAGGTTTACTTGAAGAGATGAAGAAAGCTATTAGTAAGGGAGACACCGCCATCATAGGAAGACTTGCTGAAGAAGACACTTTAAACCTTCATGCAATAACCATGACTGGAAAGTCGCACATGGTGCTTTGGGAGCCAGACACGCTTCGCATTATAAAGGAAGTTATTCGGATAAGAGAAGAGGGAATTTCGGCGTGGTATTCAATAGACACTGGCCCATCAGTTTTCATCAATACCCACATGGGAAATTCAGAAAGAATAGCTAAACGCCTTCACGAGATCGGATTTAAAAACGTCATCATCAGCGGAGTGGGCGGAAAACCATTTTTAACTAATAGCCATCTTTTTTAAGTTTTTAGCAAGCACTGATGGTAGCCATCCGCAAATAATCGTCAGGGTGCTACAAGCTTCACAGTCAAACATCACAGCAATGTCATACGTGCAATATATTTTCTGGGGACTGTTGTAAACTCCCAGTAGTTTATTGATACCTCAGAATTGGCGGATGTTTGCGTAAGCTTTAAAACTCCATCTAGAAATAACTTCTAGATTGTTTTTCTATAAAAAACCTCTAAAGGTTTCAGGTGAAAGTGGATAAAAAGATGAAACAAAGTGAACTTAGAATTAACCATTTAATTTACGGGCTTTCAGTAGGAGCAATAGCTTCCTACGTATTTTTATCTTCTCCCTACATCAACACCGAATCAGCATTCATGGTTTCAATTTTTAATTTCCTCTTTATCTCCCTGATTTTTCCGTTAAATGGAACATTAACAAGGAAATTGTGCATGTTATTAATGGGCAATATTATAGGCTTGCTTTGGAATAACCTTATTTCTTTGCTTGCTGTCACTGTTTCTAATTATTTTGGAAAATTCTTCGACGCATTCTATATTATTCTGAACCCTTTCTTAAACCTCATTTGGATTGTTTCCTTCTGGTCCATAAGTGCTATTTTTTGCTGATAAGTCATAATTTTCACTTTCGCTTCCTGAAGAGTTTGTAGTCGTCCATGTCGGTGACGTATTCGAAGCCGACCTCTAAGAGCTTGCAAGCCTCGTCCAATGTCTTAACGGCCTTGACGTGAAATTCTTCATTTACCTCGGTGAAGACAGCTTGTTCAAGGTTTATGTAAATCTCTGTTGACCGCAGCCTCTTATGGCCTAGGATTTTTTTGACGTGATAGACATCATGTGTTTTGTGGTATTCCATTGTGCCTTTCCAATGTCGGAAGGTTCTAAAAGTGATCTTTAGTAGTCGAGGATTTCCGTATGCATGGGCTATGCGCTTGCGCTGAAAAGTGAAGTTTGAGAGCAGATATCTTACGTTTGCGAAGACTTTTCCGTCATCTCTTTTGGGAATCCTATTGATCCTAGCTAGAAATTCGTCTGATACTTTTAGGATTCTGGCGTTATGTCCCTTTACTGGATGGTTTATTGCGACTGTTTTGGTTTGTGGGTTTACGTCAATCCAGTCCATAGCTGCTAGCTCGCCCGGGTCTGCTCCTGTGTCCTTTAAGCCTTGGAGGAAAGCGCCTAGGATTTTTCCGCAGGCGTTTATCAAGGTGTCAAATTCTTTTTCTAGCGGAATGAAAGGTAAGCTTTCGGGTTGCTGGTATTTTGGCGGCTCCCAATTTATTCTCAGGAATCTTGCGAAACTCTTGTAAGTCGTAACGGCTTGCATCTTAGAATTAGGTGACTTCCATTTGGGATATTTAGCGATTTTATCTTTGACGTCTTCTGGGTCTAAGAGGTTAGCTCCGAATTTAACAAGCGTTTCAAGCATGTATTTTCTGTTATCTATAGTATATTTTGATTTGCCCTGTTTTGTGAGGTGCCAAAGAAACTCGACGATTTTGCCTTTGACTTCTGCTGGTTGCGTTGTGCCCTCCCGCTGGGCTAATCCTTGTCGGGCTTCCACTTCGGCCAAGTTTTGCACCAGCCTTGGCTGGCCGGTCGACGCTCGCCCTGCTGGCTCATTGCACACTCGGCAGTAAGTAAGTATGGTAGCTTTGCTTTTTAATGTCTTCGTATGAATTCTCTCAACGTGTTCTGATATGCCTGAACCATTGAAGGCCCTCTGAGTTTGTTTTAAGCTGGGGTGAGAAAAGCGGTATCCGCAGTTGCGGCAAATCCACCTTTGCGCAGAGCCTAGGCTTGTCTCGCGTATTCCATCCCTCCAAACTTTTGCTGACCCGCATTCTGGGCATAGGGGGCTGGTGCCGGTGGACCTTTGGCCCTGGTCCAACTTCCCGTTGTTTGAAGAACCGGCTTTGCCGAGTATGCGTGAAGCCACAGACCTGCCTTCGTGGAAGCCAGCCATTCCCCCTCACTTCACAGGCTCATTAAGTTTCGCCATACACCTTGTTTATGGTGTTGTCTCGTATGTTATTTGAAGAAGAATTCGTCCCTGACATTTTCGCTTATTTTGATGTATTTATGGGATTTGCAGAAGGAGAGGATGCGGTTGAGCAGCGGGTCCCCCTTGTTCTGGAATTCTTCCTTGAAACCTAGTCTTCCTATGGCTACGCGGATTTCCACAACTTCACCATCGGCTAAGACTTGATAGAAACCCTGTTTGTCTCCTGCATACTCCTCTAGAACTTCCCATTCTTCAACCAGATTTACCAAACGGTCTCACCTTTAAACTATGTTAATTCAAGAACATAAGTGGTTTCTGGTGTCGCCAATGCACAGTGTGCATTGTGAGCCTCAGCAATGCACAGTGTCTGAAAAAGACATATCGGGTTCTCTCAGCGTTTGCTATAGGGTTAGCTAAGGCAGGTTACTTCTATCTAGTTGTTTTGCCAATGTGGCTATTAACTCATGGATAGTGGTTTCATCTGCCTTTTTAAGCAGGCCATCCATGTCGGTTTGGTTGAGCAGTATGGCTAGGTACGCTCTAGGGGTGAGTCGGTAAAGGTTCCCTGTTTGGCCAGCCAACGTTTTTCTTATGCCCACCTTTTCAACGTACCCCGATTCTTGTAGCATTCTGACTCGGCGGAGCACGACAGAATACAGCTTACGGCGGAAAAACCTCTGTTGCTTAACCTGTTTAAGCAGGTCGTAGATTGTCAGCGGGCCTTTGAGGGCGAGGATTTGGAAGATGACCCTGTTGAGCTTTGCCTCGCGGCCTTTGAAAACTGAGAGTCTTCCACTTTTTGCCTTGTCCCTCGCCACATGTCACACACGCCCAAACCCGCTGAAAGAAAGTTGGGCTGAAAGTTCTAATCACGTTTGTCAACACGTTTTTGTATGCTGAAACCTCGGCGAAAACGTTTCGGCGTGCCGAAACGCCTATAAGGAAAAATGTTTCGGCGTGCCGATATTTAAGCAGATTTTGAGCTTTAACATTGGGGTAGGCGCTCTTTGTGGGTTTTGGAGGCTAATTTTCCCGGGGTCTATTCGGCGTGCCGAAACGTTTTTGCGGGGTTCAAAGTGATGACGAGCCCATCGTTTTGGCTGGTCACTTCTATTTTTAGGCGCTGTTCGAGGAAGGGCTTGATCAGGTCGTGGAATCTGCTTGGTATGGGCAGGTAGATGCGCTTATGCTCGTAGGTGTGTTTTCCTTTGAGGTAGCGTTTCTTTCCAAGTCTAAGATAAATCTTGATTGTTTGGTCGCCTCTAGCCATAAGCATCGCTCCCCGCTTTCCGCAGGCAGCTTCCTAGAAGGCTTAAGCCTGTTTTGGCGGCGTCGCTTTCATTGGTCACGCGTGAAGTATTTTCAGTGTTCGTGCGATGAGCCAACAGAGTTGTTGTATTGGAGCTCTAGTGGGTTATCGGCTTCTCCTCTTGTTGCTGCTTTTCTGGCTTCTGCTTAATCCTTATGCTTTCTTCATCTTCCACGTCTTCTATGCCCTTTTCCGTTATGCGGAAGACGCATTCTCCTTCCGGTAGGCAAGGCGAATCGAAAACTCTGGCTACACGCTTTCCCTCCTTTCCCCTTTTAAGCCAAACTCTGGTGTTGCATGCGTGGGCTAGGATGTTGCCTCCGGCGGGTCTGTCGGCCATTTGGCTTCCATACTGGGGTGTTGGATCTGACTGAGCTTGGTTCGTGACGACCACTGCTAGGTTTAGGATTTCCGCCAAGCGCAGCAGCTTGTGCATGTACAGGTTGAGTTTCTGCTGCCTTTCAGCCAACGTTTCCCTTCCCAAAAACTCTCCTCTAAAGTGGGAGATAACCGAGTCAACGATTACGAGTTTGACTTTTTCCTCTGCGCATTTTTCAAAGGCGTTGTCCAAAAGGAACATTTGGTGATCTGACGTGTAAACCCTCGAAATTATTATGTTGTGCAGGATTTCCTCTGGGTTTAGGCCGTTTTGGGAGGCAATCTGATGGACGCGCTCGGAGCTGAAGGTTCCCTCCGTGTCGAAGATGAGGACGCTTCCTCCGAAACCTCCGTTTTCAGGTTTGAGATGAGCGGTGACGCAAAGCATCAAGCACAGCTGGGTTTTTCCTGACGCGTACTGACCCACAAGCTCGGTTATGGCTTGGGTTTCTATTCCCCCTCCTAGAAGATTGTTCAGGGCTCTGCTTCCTGTTGTGCATCGCATGCGTTTTTGGGTCATCTGCCAGTGCTCCCAGGCGGTCACAAAATTGGAGCCTAAAGCCGCTCTGGCAGCCTCAACAATCCTCAGAGCACTTTCAAGGTCTTTGTACTCAGCCTTTTCCTTCAGCTCCCTGGCAGGTGTAACAGCCAAGGTTTCAACGTTGGCAATGCCAGCCTTCCTAAGCCTCTCAGCCGTGGCTTTACCAACACCCTCAATCTGCTCCAGCTCCAACACCAACCCTCCCCGACGCCGCAAAAGTTTTAGCCGACAACGATTCTCCCCACTCAATCGGCTTTTCCGCCAGCTTGCCCCAGCATCGCCTACAGATCGGAAGCCTGGAGCCCTTGTAAAGTATGTAGAGTTCAATGTCCGTGTTTCTGCAGCTGCCGTTCCAAGGGTTTTTGCAACGCTCAGCCCTAGACATGGGCATCATCCTCCCCGTTTACGGCTTTAGAAAAGCCATTTCCATTGAAGCCGGCTTCCCTTAGCTCCCTGGTAAACTCTGAATGGTGAAGCTTAATGAACCGTTTCAGATTTTCTTTTGCTGCATTCCAGACATAGGCATTACTTTTAAATGTGTCCCAAAAAGAAGGATGCTTTCGACGTATCAGGTCGACCAGCAACTTACGCTCTAAAACGCTTAAACCCTCCAACTTGAACACTTTGAACTCGTCCTCTAGATTCAACCGCTCTAAGAGCGTCATTCCTAACCACCTTCAATATATAAGACGGTCAGCCCTAAACCCTATAAAAAACAACCGCCCAAACGACATTCCTGACCAGTGGAGAGAGATGAGTGAAAGTGAACGCTTCCTTCATGGTTGCGGTTAATCTTAAAAACTCCAAAAGTGAACTATTTCTAGTGGGCTTTAATGGTGAGACTGAGGCTTTGCCTGTTATGGGAAAACTTCACAGAGGAGCTTTAGATGCTTGAGGAAAAACGCTTTGTCAAGCATGAGCTTCTTAAGCCTTCGGCTGTTGAGGACAGGCTTTACCAAACCAGAATATTGGAGACGGCAAAGCAGAAGAACACGCTTGTCGTTTTGCCCACAGCCCTTGGAAAAACCGTCATCGCCCTGCTGCTGGCGATCGAAAGGGCCCAGCAGGGAAGAGTTTTCTTCCTAGCGCCGACAAGACCGCTGGTTCAACAGCACCACCAAACGTTCATGGATAAAACGTTTTTCGAGGAAGAGGAGCTCATCCTAGTAACTGGAAGGTATCAGCCTGAGAAGAGGGCATCCTTGTACAAGTCTGGAAGGATAATTTTTGCAACGCCCCAGTGCGTGCACAACGATTTGAAGAATGGTCTTCTGAGGCTGGATAATGTTTCGCTCGTGGTTTTTGACGAGGCCCACAGGGCTAGGGGAGACTACGCCTACGTCGGGATAGCCAACCGCTATTTCAGGCATTGCGCGACGCCTCTGGTTTTGGGCTTGACGGCTTCGCCCGGCGGATACGAAGACAAAATCGCTGAAGTCTGCAGAAACCTCGGCGTAGAAGCCATAGAGCACCGCGCAGACGAGGACAAGGATGTTAAACCCTACATTCAGCCCATAGAAGTTGAGTGGAGAAGGGTTAAGCCTCCACCGGCCTATCTGCAGGTCAGGGACAAGCTTAGGGAAATGGTTGTTGAACGGGTTAAGGGCTTGCAGTCCCTTGGCGTTTTAACCGACAAGCAGCCAGCTTTCATCACAAGGCGAGACCTTGTGGATTTGAACGAGGAGCTTCAGTGGAGGCTTGGAAGCGGAGAAGGCGGCTACCTCTACCAGCTCAAGGTTGAAGCCACCGCCTCCCTCAGCATAATGCACATGATGGAGCTCATCGAAACCCAAGGACCCGAGACGCTTGAAGCCTTCATGGAGCATTCGCTTAGAAGGATGGCTCTTGAGGGAAGCAGGGGCCACAAATCCATCCTGAACGACCCAGCGTTCATCCAGGCAAGGCAGATGCTTAGAGGTTGCATGCAAATTGAAAACCCAAAAATGACGGAGCTTGTTAAGGTTTTGAAGGATCAACTGGAAGCCAAGCAGGCCTCGGGGTTGATTGTTTTTACGCAGTACCGCGACACCGTTCGCACGATATTGAAGGCTCTTAAGAAAAGCTCAGACCTGAGGGTTGAACGCTTCGTGGGGCAGGGCGAAAGGGAAGGCGACCCCGGGATGTCGCAGGACCAACAGAAACAAGCCTTAGAAAAGCTTCGAAGCGGAGACGTAAACGTTCTGGTTGCCACGAGCATCGCCGAGGAGGGCTTAGACATCCCCGAAGTCGACCACGTTGTCTTCTACGAGCCCGTGCCCAGCGAGATACGCTACATACAACGCAGGGGAAGAACAGGCAGAAAAGTGGCTGGAAAAGTCACCATTCTGATAGCTGAAGACACCCTTGACGAGGCCTTTTACTGGTCAAGCATGTCAAGGGCGAGGAAAATGAAGAAGATAATCAGCCAGCTGAACAAGAAGCTCCCGCAGATGCTCATGGAAAAAGCCAAACCGACGCTCACACCAGCAATAACAAGCTTTAGAGGCGAAGAAAGCCTGCCAAGGGGAGAGGCCCCTGAAAGATTGAAGGTTGAGGCTCAGCCTGAAAAAACCCGGAGAAAGGAGCTCTGGACGCCTGAAATCCTAGAAACCAAGGGTTCAAGCCGAGCCCTAAAATGGCTGAGCGAAAACCTGCCTGAAAAGACAACCTCAATAAAGGAGCTTGTGGAGCGAGCTGTTGAGGAAACAGGCCTAGAGAAGGCAGCCGTAGAAACAGCCGTATGGAAACTGACACAGCAAGGCCTAATGTACCAGCCGGAACAGGGAAAAATAAGAAAGGTTTAACCCTTTTCAACAAGCGAAAAAGCAAACCTTAAACTAAAAACTTAAAGTTTTTGTAATGGCTTAAACTCGTAGACTGTGACTGTGAGGTTGGGCTGCCAGGATTCTGGACCGTTAATCTCTATCCAAGCCCTGCGGAACTCTTCTAAGCTGCTGTAGCCTTCCTTTTTCAGGTCTTCAGGGGTTATGTCTCCAAGCCTATGCCTAAACTTGCGGGTTATCAAAATGTAGCCCTGCGCTTTCGAAAACCACCTGTCTCTGATGGCGTAAACTCTTCCTATGGCGTAGTTTGCAGATTTGCCTGGGAGACGGCGAGTCTGCGTCTTACGACCAGCCAAGATCATTTCAACGTGTTTCTTTTTGAAAAGCATTCAAAGTTCCCACCATGCTGGTCTTATTGTTTTAAGGACGACCACGAAACCTCTTTTCGCCAATTCCCAATGTAAGGTTTTAACCTTTTCAAGTTCAGGTTCAGGCAAGTAGTTCGTTTTGGAATCGTATCCTATCCAAATCATGCATGGTTTGATGTTCACGTTCCATTCAACCATTACATCTACGTCAAAGTCTATGAGTGGTTCGTGGGTAACCATTTTGAGTGGATGTTTTACGTTTAGAAAATCTCGAAATCTTTGACTTGGCAACGGCGCTTCGGAAACTCCCTTGTATAATTCGTCTCGGTTGGTTTCAATTGTCGTTCCCAAGACAACGTTCCTTGGAAACACAACTCTGTTAAAAGTTGCAGGATCCTTGCTTTGAATCAAAAACCATTTATTTGGCTCCGACTTGATTCTTAGGGTTATGCGTTTCAGGTATGTAGTTGGACAAGCAGCCACGTCTCCATTTGAAATCGCGAAAATAAACTGCATGTAACCCGTTCTGTCCAGTTTTTGGTTAAGTTTTTCTAGGTGTGGATGCGGTGTATATTCATAGCACAGCTGACAGCTTTGTTTAGCCCAACGTTTGAGTTGCCTTTGAAAAGAGGATTCGCAGTAGCTGCAATGATGTTTACAGCCAACCCAAGGATTCCACTGTCTCACCGACAGAGGATACATGTTTGTTTTCATTTATCCTCACCTTTTTTCAGAAACTTCATACAGCTTCACCTGTTGAAAACATTTGTTAAGCCTTACCTTCATCCCACGATGTTTACGGCAGTAATCGCAGCTACACGGGTCCATTAGCTCTTCCTCCAATGTTATTTGCCTGTTTTTCTTATCCAAAACTGGGCAATAAAAACTGTGTTTGAAATATAAACCCCAGTGACCGCAGACCTTACATCTGCCCATCGATGGCTTCCTCCTCTTCTATTGACGGTAAACCTTTCTTTTCCCGCCAAAGGTTCCGTAAAACAATCAGCTTAGCCGTGTAGAAGTATCCGCCTTCTCTTAGCTCCTGGCGGGTTGCCGTTATGCCCTTAAAATCCTCGCCCATGCTTGTGGCCTGCTCCATCTGATAAAGCTCTTGGGCTTTCTCCCAGATTAGCGGACGCACGTATGGCCAGAATTTACCTGGTTTCCGCTGATGCTTTAGCATATAGGTCAATCCTCTCGGTTTTAGAAAAATATGGGCAACCTTCAAGCGTCACGTAAGGACGTGCACGCCAGAAGGCCCTGAGCAGCTGGCAAATCTTGTGGGGTGTTAGCTGCTCCTTTTCACGCGTATACCTAACTCTGTTAGCCATGACTATTGGCAGCAAAGAAATAAGGGGGCAGTTTGGGCAGAGCTTAGGCTGGTCGGCTTTCACTTTTTATCCCTAAACCATTTTCGCCAATTTTCAGGTTTTAAGGCGTCATGGTGGGTGAAGTATCCCTTTTCGTACAGCCAATGGTAGAAGTCGTTTAGGCCATCGCTATGGTTCATTAATTCTACATAGACGTCTCCGTCTCTCCAATTCAACTGATGAATTAAGTCGTTAATGTCGTTGATGTCTTGCTCGTAGTTTTCCACGCTTATGTAGGCGTAGAAACCCCAATATTCCTTGAACCAATCGCTGGCGAAGACTTCAATCCATTCACCCTTTGGTTTTTCGTTTACAGAGTTCCAAAAACCCTTATACGTCAACAAGGTTTTTCACCTGCTTATGCTTTGCAATGTGTTGGCGGAATTTTTTCACGGGAAAATAACGCTTGCAGATGGGGCAATACTCCATTAAAACCTCGTTCATTGATTACGGGCCTCCAAGAACCTTAAAATCAGGTTAATTTCAGATAGGGCCTTGCTGGGGATTTTCGAAGGCTTTCCAAGGATCCTGAAAGTGCTTAAGTCGAAAACTCCGAAAGTCCATGACATGCTGCATGTGACGTTGCCCTGCTGGTCTGCGTAAACGTTTAGGGTCCATCGCTTGTCTATGCGACGATTGAATAAGGGATAAAAAGGGTAGGGCATTTAGGCTGCCTCCAAGGCTCGGATTAATACTCCGCATGGATAGGTATCAGGCGCGACCCTTTCGATTTTGCAGTTGAGGAGTTTGTTTTGAGCTTCGCTTACAACTGCAAGCTCGCTTTTCTCTCCATTCCACTTTTTCTCTTCTTGGACAAATTGGTAGAGCTGTAGTAAATCCAAGCTGCCTCCATTCAACTCGAAAAGTTCTGTGTCTTTTGCTTTGGCTTTTCTAAGGCTGCGTATCTTTGCCAACGCTTGACGAATTGTTATTGTGAAGCCTTCTCTGTCCAAAAGCACGCTTTTAAGGGTTTTATTTTTAGTTTTTTCCATTTTACCTACCTCACGTAAAGGTTAGGCTAATTTTCTAAATTTGGCTTAGAATCGCTTCCAAGTGAAAATTAAAGCCTAAAAAAATGGCGAATTTCACTTGACGGCGCAGAACAACCGATTTTCTATGTGAAAATTTTAAAATTTGGAAGCTTGATTCTCAGTTTTCAGCGTGAAGCTGGCATGGACCAGAAGAGGTAGACTTTAGTCTGCATTAGGAAGCCGCAGACTTTTATTAAGTGTGCAAGCCTTTCCATGCTCGCTTTGTCTATTTCCTCAGCATAGGCTTTTTTCTTTCCGAAGGGCATGTGGCAGAAGAAATATTTCATAAAGCGTGTATGGCTGTTTTTTGTGAAGGCTTCTCGTATTTTCTCTATATCTTCATTGTTCAGGCTCCAAAGCCTGTTCAAAACGTACTTTTCGCTGCTGAGCAATTGAATGTTGAACACCAGCTTATGCAGAACATCCGCAACCTTTAATGCCTCTTTTGGAGGCGGCTGCTCAGCTATCTTCTGCATTCCGGCTTTCTCTCCAAAGCGATTATACTTAGCCATAACAGCGGGCATTTCCACATGAGTTGTTCCGGCTAAGGGTAATGTGTCCTTGACAAGCTTAGCGCCTAAGCCTATGGTGCGGTATTTCGGATGGACAACCACTCGGCTGATTATGCTTAACTTTTCGTTGAGCTCTTTCATGGACATTCTAGGCAGGACGAGCCTACGCCCGAAGCATGTTGGTGGCGGATGACAATACACTATTACTCCGCAAAGCTCCTCTCCACGTTTCAAGCAGAAGATTTTGCGTGGTGCAGCTATCTTGTGGCTGCGGTAGTGGAAGCCCGCAAGCCTTCTCCAATCCTCAGTTGTGCCTTCTACGATTTGCATCTCCTTGACGAGGCTACATTCCTCAGCCGTTTCATTAGGGTAATAGTTTACGGCTATTTCTTTCCCAAAACGCTTGTGAATATGGACGCTTGGCTTCAAATCTTCAAAGAGGTCTACGTGGGTTGTTGCTGCCAGAACTGCTTTTCCCTGCTGTCTTGCGAGTTTCTGAAGGTTGTAGGCTACGATTTTGGCCGTGTCCCTATCAAGTGTGGCTGCAAACTCGTCCATTATCCAGAACTTGGCTTCTGACTCTATCATTTTAGCGATTTTGTAGCGGTACTTCTGTCCGTCGCTTAATTGTTCATAAGTTCGCAAAAACAGAAAAGCATCGTTTAAACCCACTTTGCTTAATAGCTCTAAGCCTTCTTCCAGGGTTTTGCCGACTGTTTCAATGAGTGGCTTGCCCCATTCTGGCTTTATGTCGGCTATGTTTATGGCGCTCGATTCCATGTCCTGCTTGATGTCGCGTTCTAAGGCCTTCAACAAAATTGATTTACCACTGCCGGAATCCCCTGTGATCAGCACGATATCCTTAACCCCTATTTGCAACTCGACATTATCGTAAATCACAAAACGTCTTTCTTCATCCATGCCTAAGCCGAAGGCTTCAGCCACGCCAATGGTTCGGGGAGTGATTGCAGTTGCGGTTTCATAGGCTATGCTGATCGTGAATTTGCCCGTTTCTCTGTCATATTTGCGGGCGTATCTTGTTATGCGGAAAAACTCTTGCCTTCTCATCTTGTGATGCCTGTTGCCTTGCGTTTCTGAAGCTTTTCCCTGAGCTTCTTCAGTCTGTTTTTCCCGTTCATGCCGCGGCAACTCTCTTTGCGTTTTCCTTAAGCTTACCTGAAATCTCGATGTTTCCGTCTCCGTCAAGGAACATTATGAGTTCGCCCTTCGGGTTTAGAAACGCCAAGCCTCTGCCTAAACCAAGCTTTTCAGCCTCTGTTATTCGGAAATCATTTGCAAACACTAAATCCTGGATGGTTCCACATACGCCAGAATTAGCGCAGGTGTGAGTGTGAGCTGCTGGTGCATAAAATCTGGGACAGTTTTCCCATGCGACGCTTGACGCATAAAGGCATTGTTGACTGCTTGGATGCGTGTATTGTCTATTGCAGCTCACAGCTATGCTCATGGTGTTGCAGTTGACTTGATTGGGACTGAGGTTCTCTCCCGCGTGATTATGATCACGAGCGTGATGATCGTCAGGTCCTATTCCGGTGTGGGCTGAATGCGGGTGGCTTTTAGGCTCATAACGATAATTCGGGTTAACATACATGGGGTCGAAGCCTGCGCCTTGAGCCTCAAGAACATAGCCCGCTATGCCTTCCGGAAGCCGTGCTACGGGAAATCTCCCGCTTGTGATTATAGCAGCATCAGCAGTGACGTTCTGCAAAACACGAGCTGAAGTTATAACGGTGTAATCGCCTATGTTAAGCCAGCCGAGTTTCCCAAGCTCTGCGACATATAGATTTGTGAGGAAAATCTCCACAGCGCAGATTTTTGCGAAACGTTTAGTTTGTGAACCTAGGTTTCCGCTGTTATCCGCTGTTGGCAACAAATCATATCTGAGCTCTAATTGTCCAGAGCCTACACGTTTAAGCCATGTGTCAAGAGCAGTCGCTCCGCCTAGACCAAACTTGAGCATATCACTGCTTAACTCGGCTTTGGGGTTGGCTTCTCCAACGGTTCTGATGCGCATGTATCCATCCGTTGGTAAAAGCAAATACATTGTGTTGATTTCTTTCCATTTCCTTATTTCAGACCCTAAAATACCATGAGCATCATCGCTTGGATTAAACTGATGGTCTAAAACTGCGGTTCCAGCCTTGTTTTTGGTTCGGAAGTTAATTATGGCTACTTCATCATTGAAGGGTCCAATATGCTTTGGGCATATCCAGCCGGTGATTTTATCCCAGCCACCATTGTCTGAGCTGGGCCATTGAACACCCGCGTCGTCTCCAGCCTCATGTCCTGCATGATGCGGTCCGATTCCTCCCCCGAGACTCGGATACGGCAATCCCTTTTTGCCAAGCTTTGTTCTTGCAAGCTTCTCTACAGTGACAGTTGTAGCCCTCAAACCGTAGAGGTAATCAGCCAACAACGGCGGAACCTTTCCAAGCTCAAGCGTTATTTCCAGCGTCTGCGATTTCGCATCCACATAATACTCAACGCTTTCTATGCGGAAATCAGCATCCACATTCTCGTTAGGCAGTGTAACGTGGATTTTGTCTCCTGAAAGAAGCGGATTATTCCCATAATCCAAGACTGTTGTTCTGATTTGCAGGTATTCTGCTGGGTCTTTGAGGTAGTCAAGCAGTGCTTTGGCCCTTAACATGCATTCGTTGTCGCTGTTAAGCTCTTCGTCGACCTCCACCAACTCGCGAAGTCCATACGCGCTTTGGCTGCCAGAATCCTCCTGCGTCGCCCTGTAACGTAGTTTGTCAAAGAATAATCCGTCGATTCGAATAGGCACGTTTGTTTCCGTTTTGTGTTGAACATCAAACAGGATCCCCTGGATGTTCCTCCAATCAGCGTTTCCAACCTTGGTCCAGACGCCCTTCGGATTCTGATTTGCGTCGTATTCGTTGCCGGGACCAAGGGCATACTCAGCCAAACGCCAGTAGACATCGGTCATGTAGGGCAGGTTTGCCTGGAAATAGTTGGCTGAGTCGGGAGCGTATAATATGACAACTTGCCAATCCCAATTGCCCGCCTGATACATCCACGAGCCATACCAAAACTTAAGAACCGCAACGCTTTCACAACTCTCGCCAGGAAAGGTTCTGTAAAACCTGCACCGTCTTCCAGCGCCCGAATTGTTCATAAGGCTATATGAGCCAACCTTCTTTTCCACGGTATCTAACGACATTGTCCCGTCCAACGCAACCCAGCCAGCAAGCGATTCTGTCCATGCGTCTTTGTCCGCTGGCAGAGCTCTTCCCGCATACCCATAAGCAGTAATTTTATTTCTCACTCGGTGAATGCCCTTGCGGTATTCGCATACCTCTAACTTATCGCTGAGGTTTACGGGCGAGGTCTTGCTGTCCTTAGGGAAAAACTCAAACTTGCCGTCTGGCGCTACACGAAAGTCAAAGCCTATAACGCCTGCCTTGTCCGCGCTTTCAGCAATGTATTTGATGATGTCCCAAACTGGTGTGTTCTCATACTCAAGTTTCGTATAGGTTGTATCTGTGTTCTCAACGAGCTCTGTGCCATCTCTCACATGGCTTAGGCCCACATAATAATCGAGCAAGTCCTTAACGATTTCCTCGCCTTTCTTATTTTCATAGGTTTTTGTGACTACTCTGCGGAATAGTTTTTCTCCCCAGCACCGACCACCAACACGAATATAATTTTCAGTAGGCGTGGATTCATACTTGACGCTTTCAACACGACAAGTAATGATCTGCGGAACGCTTGCGCCTCTTCCAACGTCGATGTGCCCGTCCATGCCCACATTAATCGGATAAGACCCGCTTGGACTATACTTCTTATCCCAATTCTGAAGCAGACACTCAAAGCTGCCAACCTCTTTAGTGCAGCCCAAATGGACACTTAAGTCGATAACATCGCTTTGTGGAACGCCAACAGCGCCGAAGGCGATGGCAACCTTTGGAATTTGTACACTCATGTCTATTCTACTCCTCGCCTATACATCTCCTCTTCCCCAGCTCTGGTGATGGATCGCGATCGAGCAGGAGTCTTGGCTAACTCCTCGTTGTATTCAGCTTGGGCAGATGCTGCTTCTCTTGTTGTTGCTGCAAGCCAGCCCATGTAAGCTGCTGTGGCCGCGATCAAGCCTATGCCAAGCGTTAAGAGCGATATTTTCATGGCGAGGCTTGCGTTATGAAGCCATTGGATTACCGTTGCGATGCTTGTGATTCTGTTTAGTGCTGCTATGCCTCTGGTTAATGTTCCGGCTAAAGCAATCATGCTGCCAATGCTGGATATGGCGTTGGCTACGTCCTTGCTTAGGAAGCCGAACTGCTGGCCTAAATGGGCAATGGCAACCGCTGAGGCTCCAAGACTGGCAACGTCGCGGGCTATACTGCGCAGAGCTGTGCTTGCTTCGTTTCTGGCAGTTACCACTATGGCGATTTCATTAAAACTCATCGTAATCCAGCCTCCGCCTTAGCTGCCTCAATTGCTTCGCAAATTACCTGTTCAAGCTGTGGTAGATACTCCTGAATCGCTGGGTGAAGGAAGGGTCTCGCCTGCATGTAACGAGTGCCAAGCTCAACAAACATGGCATATGTTGCTTCCGCACCTATTTCAACAACCCACTCGCTAATTCTGGCGTAAATGGTGCTTCGCAGATAGCCTGTTCTCACAGGAACAATCTGACTCGCTAAGGCTTTGACATCTACAGCCCAGCTTGCCAACTGCCTATGCACATGCCTCTGCATACCAGAGTCAAAACTTTCCATCGCTTGCACAAACTCTTCAACACCTTCAACATCACATGAAACTTCAATGGCCATATTTTTTCTCAAACTCCCCTCGCTTTTTGCTGTGAAGCCAAGCACTATGAATCGCAGCACCAGCTACCAAACCGCAAACGAAAGCGATAACAACATTCCAGAATTCAATCAACGCATCCGAGCCTCCCGCTTCGCTTTTTCTGTTTCCTCTTGTGTTTGTCGGTCGATCTCATTGAGGATCACTATGAACTGCTGGATCGTTTTGGCTGACTGTCTTCCAAGCTGGTTAGGCGTCCACCCAAACTCCTTGCAGAGTCTGAACTCTGTGAGGGCTGGATGAGGCTTTTGTCGCTTGACGGCTCTGATAAAAAACGCTGTTCTTGAAGGCTTATGCTGTTAAGCCTGTTGACTATTTGACTGAAAAGTTCGCCTAACTCTATTGGTACACCGTCTTCTTCGCTTAGAAGCTTCTGAAGAGTTATCGGCTTATTCTCAGGTTGCTCCTTAAGACTTGCCATTATGGTTTCTGCTTGTATAGCCACATAATCGCTGCTTTGGATCTGTCCGGATGTCGGACTGTATTTTGTGTATTTCTGGATTATTCGGCTACGCTTTGCCCAAGTGATCTCCTGAAAAACGTATCTGCCCTTGAACTCTTCGCCGAAGCGGTTGTCAAGCTCCAAAACCTCAGTTCGCATTTTGAACCTCCTTAGCTTATTGACACGGTTTTAGCCACAAATGGGGCCTTACAAGCTACAAGGTCTTCAATCTTTGTTGGCGTGCTCATCTTCTCCCATTTGCAGTCGGTGAACGTTGCCTTGTTTGTGCTGCCGAGACCGATCTCCAGCGTAAAAGCTGTATCGTTGACCACATCATCGTACTCTTCTTTGGTTTCAAATTCAAACTCGATTTCTCCCGTTATGGTCCTGTGCCTTTCCATGAGATACTTTAAAAGATGCCCATCTGTGGTGCGGATCACTGGAACACGTTTAAGATGGTTTTCAATTTTGAACTTCCAAGCGGTGGCACGCTCCAAGACTGCTGCCTGTTTCTTAACGTAGCTTTCGTAGAAAGCCACTGGGTTTTCCGACCAAGGTGTGTAGCTACTTCCGACTTTGGCTGTTCCAACACTCAAGTTCTGGCCGATGAGTTCAACATTAGCCCTTACGATGTCTTCAACTGAGCACTCGACGATTGCGCTGTTCATTATGCAACCTTTATGCAATAATGATGTGATTCCTCCCGTTTTCTCATAGAAGACCTCAACACTCATGGAACCTAAAGTTATTACGAAATTAAGAAACTCAATGTTCTGTACGGCGTAGCTGAATTTTAGGTCCACTTGTCTTAGGCCCTTGCGAATAAACGCCAAATCCCTTGACCCTATACCGCGCACTTTGATTAATCCCGGGTCTATTGCCGGCTCAACGTTTTCCGCTGTCCAAATTTCAACCATAGCTGGATTTGCCGGTGTTTGCCCATAAACCGATTCGCTCACGTATGCAATCCGTGCTTCATGCGCACCGTATGGTTCAGCCATTCTTCTTCATTCCTCCCTTTTACGTGACCGTGACGTTTTCAAAAAGCCATGTTTTCAAAACAAACTCTGTTCTCCAAACAACAGGCTTCACATCAACCCTGTCTTCATCGCGGGAAGAAACAACATCCGCGTATGTTATCCCAAGAACAGTGATGACGCATTCAACATAATCGCAATAGAGAACGGCTGGGGTTACTCCGTTGCTTGGATGATAGCTTCTCGTGAAAAGCCAAACATACCCATTCTCATCCACGTAGTTTGACAGGTTTAAAGTAAGCGTTATTGTGACAGTGCGGTCTTCGGCTACAGCGTCGCTTGCCTGAGCATGCTGCCAAACCTGAGCCACATTATTCCAAACCTCAATTAAGAAACCATTTCCATCGGGAGCAGTTCCATAACCCTCAAAACTCAAAGCAATTTGGGTGAGGACATTTGACTTCGCTCCTATTTTGAACCTGAACAGCAACAAAGCATGCTGAAGATTTACGTTCACGCTTTTGGAGTGGCGGTCATCATCGCTTGCCCATATCTTGTTGTAGCCTGCAGCCGAAATCTCGCTCCATCCAGAGTCTGTGGGAGGAAGATCGCTTTGTGCGCCTGCTTCATAAGCCTTGTGGGTTACGCTTGTTTGACCAAGGTTCCAAAAAGTGTATTTCGTTATGTTTGGCCTTGTCCTCTTCTCTCGGATGAGGCGGTTTATCTCCTGCCTCATCTTTTCGCGGATACGCCTCCCCGGTTCCGCAGCTTCAGACTTTTCGATAATCCAGACGTTTACTCGAGGAGAATCGATGCGCAAACGCTTGCTGGCTGAAAAACCTATTTTGCGGTCCACGCTTCCGCCGAGGCCAACCGTAACCTGCGCATCATAGTTTTTCATAAGCTCCCTGTCAAACCATTCCTTGCTGACGTAGACTTTTCCAACAGACCCGTCGTCTTTAACAAGCCTCATGTTTGTTTCAAGAAGCCGCGCAAGCGTTGTGATCGAATCCTCAATCTCAGGCATTAGGCAATCATCCTCCTGCAAAACGCTTTGATATAGAGAGTATCTCCTTGAAACCGAAAATCCTGAACCTGCGTAACCACGTATGGGATCGACTTGAAGACGATTTTGTCGTGGTGCTTTAGCGGTGAGAAAACATACAGCGTTATGTAATCGTCTATGACGTAGCCTGGTTCAATGAAGATCTCTCCTGAGCGTGTGGGACTAATGATGGCTTTGATGGATACGCCCTCAGCATAGGACTCGCTTTCTCCAGCTATGACAGAATGGAGGGTGACGTTTTCGCCATGGGTCTTTAGGATGCGTGTAAAACTGTTCGAAACAGGAGAATATTGTAGGAAGTATAATCCCAGCCATGAGACAGTTACCACGGACTTCTTGTTTTCCACAGGCGCATAATCCGCAAACCTCGGACCCCAAAACATGAAGGCATCCAAATGAAGCTCAATCAACTTTTTAGCGTACTCATAGGATACTTTCTCATGTTCTCTCCTCAGCTGCAAACCCAAAATACCAGCAGTCACGGCGTCGTAATATGCACAGTCAGGCTTTCTATTGGCAACGTCTAAGTATCCTGGCCAGCAGAGGGCGGGCTGATAGGCTGGATAATCGATGCTTGGGCTTATCTCACTACAGTATCTGAAGACTTTTTCAGCGGTTTCGCTCCAGCCTTCATGGCTATAAAGCGCGTGTAGAGCGTAGCTGAAGTCGTCGTCATAGATTAGGTTTTCAGGTGGAACACCTGGGGCCCTGTGCCATTTTCCATCAGCACTTGGAGGAGGCCTGTAATAAAGCCATAAGTCCTTAAAGCCTTCACGATAAAACTTTAACATATCATCGATCATGGTTTGGTATTTGGCTTCTCCCGTGCGGGTGTGAAGCATGCTTAGGCCTATCAACCCGTAGAGGTCCACGATCCACATGTCGGGACCCCAATTGTTGTTGATGTCAACCCACTGGGCGAAACCGCCATAGTACTTGTCATGGATGCCTAGCTCTGAGGGTCTATGCTGCATGTTGTACAGGAAGGTCCCGCCCGTCAATTTGGCGGCGTTCAAATAGGCTGGCTCGCCTATAAGGTCATAAGCCTTCAAAAGCGCAGGAGTAGCCCTGTGGGAGTCGATGCTGTAGTAGTATAGGCTGTCGTCTCTGCTCTTGAACCCACCGTACGCCTCCTTAACGTTATTGGTGCACTGGATGGAAAGCAGATAATCCGCCAAGGCCAGAATCTTGTTCAGAATATCTGTCTTGCTGCTGGCGAATTTCTCGCTGTAATAACACTCATAGAGGAAGTCGATGGCGTGGGCTGCGGCTGCCGGTCCCCTACCCCACTCAGGATCCACGCCCTGTCCTGGAATGTAATAGAAGTAAGGCGCGTAATCCATTACGAACTGGAAATAGGCTTCAGGCACAACGTCCATCAGGGACCCTCCAAAAGGCTTGCCCCAAAACGCTTTTCACGAGCTATGAACCGCTCCACTTGCTCCTTCAAAAAATCGAGCTGTTTGGTTGCAGTTTCGGAACGAACTTCAGAGACTCGCAGATCGCCTACGCTGAAGTCTAAGCCGACTGCAGACCCGCCGCTGACCTTGCAGTAGCAATAGATTGCTGTCAGATTACGGATGGCATTGGCCTCTGCCTCTGTGCAGTTTGCAGCGTCAAGCGTCTTGCCGATTTCCTCGCTTAAGAAGGCTGCAGCTTCTTCTTTGAACGCTAAAACATCCTCGTCGCTGATGTCTGCTATCGTTAAGCCTAAACGTTTACGAACCTGATCTGTAGTGACTGAAACCATTCCTATCCAAGAGAAAAAAGGCGGAAATGCGCTTTAAAAACAAATCTGAAACAGAAGTTTAATTAAAGTTGAATTTAATATAAGAAAAGATTCAGATTTCCTTAAAAAGGTTAGGTTTAGTCTTGTTTTTTATGGTTGTGATGCATGAGTAAGAAGGTGATTAAACAGTTGAGCAAGTTAGGGGCGTACGGCCTTATCAAGTTAAGTTGGAGAGTGAAATGGCTCTTAAGCGACTTCACAGAGTAGGTTCTAAGGTTCTACTCTGTATGGGATAATTCATGGTGCGGTGACGTTGAAGGTGAAAACGCCAATAGTAGGCTTGCCGGCTTTTTCCACTTTCCATATGACTCTCCAGTTGCCCGGTTTAGCATCCGAAGGAATCGTATAATCGACGTGGTAGATGCCTATGGAATCAAGCGTTGGGTTTGTAGTTGTATGTTTCAATACGCCAGCCGAATCATAGATTTTTATTTCTTGGTTATCAGGCGTCAACGGTGTCTTGCCATCATAATCCGTCATAGTGTTTCTAATTCTTGTTGTACTTCCTAAATATGGCATAGTTTAATCATCTCAACCTCCATTGTCCTCTCTATAAATTCTAACTTCAGCATGGCATGTCTTTCTAGCTCCATTTTCTCACTTGTCGGCATCGATCGAGGTTGGATATAGTGAGGACTATGTCTCATTATCCACTTCTCTAACATTGCAGCATCAAAAACTCTTTCCTGCCCACTAAAATTCCGAATGGAAAGATTTATCGGAGTGCCTATGTGAACCGAGAATCTGTTTCGATAACGTAACTTCATACGGGCTATGGCTTTTTCTCGGTTTCCTCTAAGCCAATACCATTCCCACATGTATGCCAATACTTTTTCTCTTCCACCCCTAAGATAATACCAAACCCGAAACTGTTCCTTCCTTTTCCGCTTAAATTTCGGATCATCTTTATGTTTCGCTCTATACTTCCTAACACACTGTCTTTGCTTTTCCCTCCCGCCACCGAAATCAAGCCACCGCCTATAGCGTTCTTTCCTTTTCCGCCTAAATTCAGGATCGTACTTATATTTTCGCCAATGTCTCCTGTAATGTGCCCTTACTTTTTCCGGATTCCTCTGCCTCCACTCCGCATTGCGCTTGATTATTTCTTCTTTATGCGTTCTATACCGATATCGGTCTCTACAGTGTCGACTACAAAACCTTTGATGATGATTTCTCGGAGTAAAAAACCTGCCACATTCCTGGCAAGACATCGCGCTGGACCCGCAAGTTGGCGTTAAATCAAGCTTTAGGGATCACATTTCAGTCATGTCAAGCTTAGTTGGCTAATCGTTTCAATCAAGAGAAGGTCACCTTGAGGCTCAAAGTCCACGTATAGGGTCCTTTACACAACGTAAGGGATCTCCCCAGAGACCTTTGTGCCTTTGCTTTCGACTTTGCGGTTCAAGTTTTTGCCCGTGTCGTCTGCAGCGTTTACAACAGTGTATTCCTCCCAAGCGTGGTTTCCTTCCGCCGAACCGAATGTTGCTCGCCACTCAGCCGTCTGGTTTGACCTCTGCGGATAACCCGTATCCATAGCCTTAAAAGTCTTGGTCGCACCTTGCAACCCAGTTTGAGTTGGGTCTGCAGCGACATTGCTGTTTCCAACGCCCAAGCGTGCGTTTGCGTTATCCCACTTCACAGGCGTTCCGAGCCCACAGATTATATCGATAAGCTCGCCGAGACCTTCATTCAAGCCAACGTTACCTTCCATCCTCTCTGCGCCAATAACGGCTTGCTTAAACTTTTCAACAGCCTCCTCAATGCTTATGCCCGCCTGCAATGCCTTCGCTATTTCCCCTTTCGGATCTCTAAACTTGTCGATCCGCCACGCGCTCTTGAACCCTATCTTTTCCTCCGTTTTTTCCATCTTTTCATTCCTCCTTTATTTTGGGTTTCTCGCATAATCGGGCATGCCGATTATGTTCGAGCTCCTTCTTCACCGAAAGTGAACAAACGCCTGTATCGCCTTGGAATGTCAATTAGATCATCAGCCAGCATGCCTACTCCAAACCAAAACATTTTTGTCTTGCCAATTCCCTCGCCTAAGAAGGCTATAGCCTCGTCTCTAAAGGCTAAAACATCCTCCTCGCTGGTGTCTGCTACCGTTAAGCCTAAACGCTTGCGAATGTGGTCAGCAGTAACCGAAACCATTCCTAATCCATGAGAAACAAGCTTCAAAAGAGCTTAAAAAACAAATCTGAAACAAAATATTAATTAAAATCGAGTTTAATTAAAGAAAATATTCAGATTTACTTAAAAAGCTCAGTTTTCGTCATATTTCTTGGTCAGGTTATGAGGCATGAGCAAGAAGGTGCTTAAACAGTTAAGCGAGTTGCAGTTAGGCGACTTGATAGAAGTCACATGGCTCGACGCTTCTCGTGGTAAACTGGAAACGGTTGAGGAACTGCGTGAAGCTGGAGCAGCTGGAGCGGAAATAGACTTGCCCGTTTCAAGCTGGGGCATATACATCGGCACTTTTGGAAAGATAGCCAAACACATAGTGCTGGTGGCCAGCAATTGGAGGTTCTGCCAAGGGTATGGACAGATTGACTGCACGGTCATCCCATTAGGCACTGTCGAAAACATCAACATCGTCAAGCCTCAAGCCATGAGCTTGGAGAACGTGCAGATCTGCCAGCAAGCCTTCATCCACGGCAGAGCAAGAAGGCTCAAGCGCAGAATAGTCTTCTTCGGTGATGATTAATGAGGAACCCGATCCGGCAGGCCTTAACAAAAACAATTCGCACCACGCATAAACACAGGCCAATTGAGGTCAAAGTAGCGCCCAGCGAAAGGCTGCTTTACGCGGTGTATTTCAGCTTGGGCATGGTTGCCTGCTTAACAGTGCTGGAAGCTGTGCATTTGATTGTTTTGGGCGAGTGGAATCCAGAAATCTTTACTGTTGTCGCTGGACTTGTGGGCAATATCACGGGCATTTTCTTGACGCAGAAGGCTTAGGGTATGTTGA
>CAZHWZ010000009.1:0-46848 GCA_964535965.1 uncultured Candidatus Bathyarchaeia archaeon
CATCTTCCTGATGGATATGACATGGTGACATGCGGTTGGGTCAACCCGACTCCTTGGAAAACCACTAGAGAGGCGCCTGACGAGAAACTTAAGTCTATGCTAGAAGAATTGATGAACAAAGCTGAGAACCACAAGAAGCTTGTATGTAACTTCCATGCACCGCCATACAACTCAGGGCTCGACACCGCTCCACAATTGAAGGAGGATTTCTCAGTCAAAGTTCGCTTCGGAGGAGGAGTAGAACTCGCGCCGATGGGCAGCAAGGCTGTAAGGCACATAATAGAAAAATACCAACCTCTCTTAGGGTTGCACGGACACATACATGAGTCGGCTGGCTTCAAAAGGTTTGGCAGAACATTTTGCGTGAACCCGGGATCTGAATATGCTGAAGGCATATTGCGAGGCTATATCGTCTTCTTGAGCGGCGAGAAGGTTCAGGGGCACTGGCGGGTGGCTTGCTAATTTTTGTTTATGAGACCTGTTCGAAAATCAATGTATTGAATTATGTATTCAATCCTACGTGAAAATCCTATTATAAAAACTTATAAGCTTACAAGAATAAATGCCAAAGTGAACGTTATCTGAGAGGTAAGTAGAACATGTCTAAAGCTATCTTCATCCGAGAGGCTACTGGGCTTGTTAGAGAGTTCGGCCCTTGGATGGTGCTCATGATGGCTATGAACAACATGATCGGCGCCGGAATCTGGGGGCTGTCAATAAGGATGCCCTACACATACCCTGGCTCGGACGCGGCGCTAGCCTTCATAATAGGGCTGATCCCAGCCTTCTTCTTCGCTATCTCATACGCATGGCTTGCATCCTGCATGCCAAGAGCGGGAGGAGACTACGTTTTCATATCAAGGACAACTAACCCAGCGCTAGGCTACGTTGTGACCATAGGAAACTTTCTCGGAAGATGGTTCTCAATGGGGTTCCTGCTCTATACAGATGTAACCTTGTGGGGCGTCGCCTTCAGGGTCCTCGGGAGCGGCATTGGCAATGCTGACCTAGCTAATTTCGGTACATTCCTCTTAACGGCCGATCCGACGATAAAGATCGCAGGGGCATTACTTCTTCTCTTGACCATCTGGTTCTTTTTGACAATCGGAGGGACCGCATTCAAAGCCTATACAGCAGTAATATGGTTCGTTCCTGTGGTAGGCGCCATCGCTTGTATCCTATTGAATCTTGCTAACCCGTTCAACCCCACTTCCTTTAAACCGGCGTGGGACTCGGTCTGGGGTGCAGGATCCTTCAATGAGATCGTGGCAATTGCTCAGAAATATCAATGGGCACCAGCCGCGTTTAACTTTGACGCCACAATTCGAGCGGTCGCAGGCGCAGCGCTCTTCGCCTACTCTGGGTTCCATAACCCTGCTCAATGGTCAGGCGAAGTAAAGAATCCAAAGAGAAACCTGTTGGTTGGAATAATCGCTGGCACGCTTATCACAGCTGTGATATACATATCCATGGCAGCGTCGGCTTTCTACGCTAGTGGCGATTTCATTTCACAGTATAACTGGGCCTACTACAAGGGAACGGCAGCGGACTTTAAAATCACACCCAGGATTGAACCTGTGCTACCAATGTTCCCTGTTATCTTTGCCGGAGGAAATGTACTTCTTGCATTCTTAATAGCAACGGCGGGCGCCTTTAGTCTCTATCACGTGCAGCCCGCAGCGCTGATGATGGAAACGAGGCGAGTATTCTCTCTCGCCTTTGACAGGTTCTTCCCAGAAAGATTCGCTAACGTCAGCGAGAGGTTCCACACGCCGACATGGGCAATCCTATTCATGGTGGTCGGGGGAACAATAGGCATAATCATCTCTTCTCCCGTGCTTGGTCCATTGAGAACGCTGGCAGGCGGAATCAACGCCACATTCATGTACCTACTGGGCTATCTGTTCACAGGGCTTGCACTCGCCTTACTACCAATCGTCCGACCGGAGATATACGAGAGCGTCAAGGCTGACGTTGCAGGGGTACCGCTTCCTGCCGTATGCGGCGTCGTGGCCTTTGGCTTCGGCATATTCTTCTTCGCTACAAACGCAACACTCATGACGCCTTTGGACATCATGATATCTTGCCTTGTTCTAGGTATAGGCTTAGCGTTGTACGTATACTACTCGTACAGGAACAAGAAGATGGGTATCGATCTGAAGACATTGCTTACCGAGATACCGCCAGAGTAGCCATTCAATTCCCACTTTTTTATTCTCATATTGTGAGGCTCTACGGACCAATGAAGCCGCATTTTGGACACTTATATGGACGTCCAAACTTTCTGCATTTTCCACAGCGCCTTATCTGGATTTCTCCACAGTTTGGGCAGAGAAATTTCGTAGCCTCCGCTCCTGGTGGAATTGGTTTACCGCAACTTGTACACGTAACCAGAGTTAATGTTGCCGTCTTTTCTGCCACTACGATCATCTCGGTGATGGTTCTGTAATCGTAGGGCTTACTTATATCTTCTGCGTTTCTTTTCGCAAGTTTATTATTGCAGTTTAATACCATATCTTACGGGATTGTTTTGGGCGTAAACCTTCGAGACCTTGTTCCGAAAACGACGGTTAGGCTTGAAGATTTAAGCGGAAAATCCATAGCCATAGATGCCTACAACGCCCTATACCAGTTTCTAGCCATAATTCGCCAGCCAGATGGTACGCCATTAAAGGACACCAGCGGAAGAGTCACAAGCCATTTAAGCGGTCTACTTTACAGAACAAGCAACCTTGTGGAGATAGGCATAAGACCAGTCTATGTTTTTGATGGAACCCCGCCTGCACTTAAGGAAGTTGAAATTAAAAGGCGCATGAAAGCTAAAGAGGAAGCCCTAGTAAAATATGAGCAAGCCGTGAAGGAAGGCAAAATTGAAGAAGCCCGCATGTACGCCCAAGCCACATCACGATTAAAGGATTACATGGCAGAGGACAGCAAAAAACTCCTAGATTTAATGGGGATTCCATGGATTCAAGCTCCAAGCGAAGGAGAAGCCCAAGCAGCGCACTTAACAAAACGCGAAGACGCAGACTACTGCGCAAGCCAAGACTATGACAGCTTACTTTTCGGAGCACCAAAACTCATTAGAAATGTGACAATTTCCGGTCGGAGAAAACTACCCAGTAAAAACGTCTTTATCGAGGTCATCCCAGAGGTTGTTGAGCTAAAACAGGTTCTAGAGGATTGCGGAATAACGCATGAGCAGTTAGTTGATGTAGGCATATTGATAGGAACAGACTTCAATCCTGAAGGCGTAAAGGGTTTAGGACCAAAAACTGCCTTAAAACTGGTAAAGGAGCATGGAAATATAGAAAATGCTCTGCCACACCTGAAAAACGCAGAGTTTCCAGTTGAACCTCGGAGAATTAGGGAGATATTTCTCCACCCAAAAGTAACAGACAATTATAAAGTAGAGTGGAGAGAACTAGATGTTGAGGGCGTAATAGACTTCATCTGCAGACAAAGAGATTTTTCAGAAGACCGTGTGAGAAAGGCTTTACAGAAAATGCGAGAAGGAGCCAAGAAACTTAAAGGAAAAACCACTTTGGAAAAATGGTTTGGCTAGCTCCGAGCATGGAAATCTTTAACTTCTGTCCAAACATAATACACGACTCCAAAACGGTGATATAGCTTGGAAGAAAACCAGATTTCCCTTCCCCTAGATGAGCTGCCAACTAAATGGTTCAGCATCACCCCGTACCTACCAGAACCCTTACCTCCACCAAGGGAACCTGAAACTGGTCCTTCACGAATGGAATTTCTTAGGAAAACCATGGTTCACGAATGTTTAAGGCAAGAAATGTCAACTGAAGCATGGATTCCGATTCCTGAAGAAATAAGAGAATTGTACATTCAGGCAGGACGTCCTCGTCCTCTTTATCGTGCGAGAAGATTGGAAAAATATTTGAGGTTAAACAAGGTGCGGCTTTACTATAAACGTGAAGACCTTTCGCCAACAGGCTCTCATAAAGTCAACACCGCACTAGCCCAAGCTTATTATGGAGCAAAAGAAGGAAAAACAATTTTGGTCACGGAGACCGGAGCAGGTCAGTGGGGTAGCGCTCTTTCTTACGCAGCAACGATTATGGGACTTAAGTGCGTGGTCTTTTGGGTGCGAAACGTATACAACTGGAAGACAGAGCGACGCACATTAATGAAACTTATGGGAGCAGAAGTGTATGCCTCTCCCAGTAAAGAAACAAACATAGGACAAACACTTCTTGCTCAAAATGCAAACCATCAAGGATCACTGGGCATAGCTGTCTCAGAAGGTCTGGAATATACTGAAACTCACGGTGGAAGTGTCTACTGCCTCGGCTCCGTTCTCAACCATGTTCTCATACATCAGTCGATCATAGGGTTAGAAACCATAAAGCAATTTGAACTTGTTGATGACTCCCCAGACTTAATTATTGGTTGTTTAGGCGGAGGCTCAAACTTCGGCGGGTTAGCCCTGCCTTTTGCTGGCGAAGTTCTGCGGAAAAGACGTCAATGCGAGTTTTTAGCATCTCAGTCTGAAGCTGCGCCAAACCTTGTTAAGGGTGAATACCGCTATGACTTCGGCGATGTAGCCGAACATACACCCCTACTTAAAATGTATACGCTTGGGCATAAAACTGAAATGGTGCCAATAAAGGCTGACGGTTTACGTTATCACGCGGCGGCTCCACTGATTAGCGCCCTTAAATATCACAACCTTGTAAGTGCAGTAGCCTATCCAGCAAACGAAAAAGCAATTTTTGAAGCTGCAAAAATTTTTCTTCAAACAGAAGGATGGCTAATAGCACCGGAATCAAGCTATGCAGTGCGGGCTGGAATAGACGAAGCATTGAAAGCTGAAAAAGCTGGTGAAGAAAAGGTAATATGCATGAACATAAGCGGGCACGGCTTCCTCGATATACAAGCTTACCGAGAGAAACTGTCAATCGAATAGCATCCCAATGAACTAAGTAAAATTAAATTTTGTGACCATAACGCCCTGTTAATGGTACAAAGGCTACTCCGCCGAGGTTTTCTTCCCTAATTTTCCCATCAACTCCCTTTACAATTTTCATAAGGCTTTGAAAAAAGGAAATGCTTCCAACAGGGATTAGCATGATTCCGTTAGGCTTTAATTGTTCAATTAAGGGTTTTGGAACATCTGGCGCGGCTGCTGTAACGAGAATCCGGTCGTAAGGAGCCTTTTCAGCGTATCCCATAGAACCGTCTGTACAAATTATTGTTACACGGTCGCCGTACCCGGCGTTCATGATGTTTTTCCTTGCAAATTCAGCCAAGCCCTGAATTATTTCTACTGTATATACATGCCCCCACTCGCTTCTAGGCGCGTCCCTAGGAGCAACTATCTCCGCTATTGTTGCAGCATGCCATCCCGAACCCGCTCCGACTTCTAGCACATTGTGACCGACTTCCAATTGTAGGGCTTCGTTCATTATTGAAATCATGTTTCGCCTAGCCCAGCATTGAAGCCGAGACTATGTGGCGCTGAAACTGTTTGCCCAAAGCCAATTGGAAGCGGTGTATCCACAGCGCTGTAAGACTGCATGTTCCCTGGAAGGAATTTTGCACGCGGCACAGACCGTATAGCTTTAATCACCTTCGGCGAGCGCAGAATACCCTCTTTTATTAGGCTGTCAAGAAGTTTTTCCCAATCCCTTTTCTCCAAATCAGAGCACCAAACAAATAATTGCAGGATAGACTTTTAACGTATTTGCATTTCAAATAAAAATGGGAAAAGAAAGGGCTATTTTACTGTTACTGACTTTGCTAAATTTCTTGGCATATCTGGGTTGTGGCCTCTCTCAACAGCCATGTAGTATGCCAGAAGCTGCAATGGGACAGCGAATAATATAGGTGACAGAACCTCAGGAACACCCTTAGGCACTTCCACGTAGTCGTCAGCTAGTTTCTTGATTTCTTCGTCTCCTTCCTCTATAACAGCAATTATGGACGCGCCTCGGGCTTTCATCTCCATGATGTTACCAATCAACGTTCGGTGGGTCTCATCCTTCGGGCAAATAAAAACCACAGGGAAGTCAGGTTCCACGAGGCTTATGGGTCCATGTTTGCTTTCTCCGGCAGGGAAGGCTATGGCTGGTACATATGCTATTTCCATGAGTTTGAGTCTTCCCTCATAGGCTGTGGCTGTGCTTATTCCACGACCTAAGAAAAAGAATGTTTTTGAATCCTTGTATTTTTTTGCAATTTGGTTGATTTTTTCTTCTTGTGTTTTAATTATTTTTTCAACGTTGTCCGGCAGTTTCTCCAATTTTTCAGCTAAAAAGTCCATTTCATCCTGTGAAACTTTGCCTCTTTTCTTTGCAAGTCTAAGGGATAGTTGAGCCAGTACTGAAAGTTGGGCTGTAAAAGTCTTTGTTGCCGCCACTCCTATTTCTGGACCGGACTGCTGGCCAATGTAGACCCGTGAAACACGCGTCAATGTTGAACCAATGGCATTAGTTAACCCCAGAACCGTTGCTGCTCTTTGACGGGCAACGTTCACAGAGGCAAGCATGTCTGCAGTCTCGCCTGATTGGCTTACTGCCAAGATTGTACTGTCAACGTTCACTGATTTGCCATGTTGCTCCATAAATTCTGAAGCTATTACCGGGTATGTTGCTAGAAAGGCAAGCTTAGAAAACATATAAGAAGCAGCCAGACAAGCATGGTAGGATGTTCCGCAAGCCACAATAAAAACTTCATGGGCGCGGTCGAGAAAAGTTGACATCAAATCCAGGTAATGTTCTTGCAGTCTAAGTGTGTTCCGGAGACAAGCGGGCTGTTCATGAATCTCCTTCAGCATAAAATGAGGGTAGCCCTGTTTAACAGCCATTTCAGCTGTCCAATCAATAAGTTTCGGTTCTCGCATGACAACGCTTGAATCATGAATTTTTTTAATCTCAAAACCTTCCGGCGAAAGTGTAACGAGCTCTCCATCATCAATTATAACTGCTCTGTTGGTTAAGGGGAGAAACGCTGGGATGTCGGAAGCACAGTAAATTGCATTTTCATTCACTCCAATAACGAGTGGGCTTTCATTTCTGGCGCATATTATCTTATCAGGTTCTTTCGTTGAGATTACGGCAATAGCATGTGAACCCTCAACCCTTTTTACGGCTTCAAGAACAGCATCAGCAAGGCTTAAGAAAGGATTAGTCTTAAAATTTTCTTCAATAAGGTGGGCTACCACTTCAGTATCAGTCTTAGACACGAAAATATGACCGCGGTTCTCCAGCTCTAGCTTCAACTCAGCAAAGTTTTCTATGATACCATTATGGACAACGGCTATTTGCCCGCTACAATCAACATGTGGATGTGCGTTAACTTTTAATGGTGCACCGTGTGTAGCCCACCTTGTATGTCCAATGCCTATGATTCCGGGCAAATCATCGAGGTTATGAGTCGTGTGAACTTCGTCTATTTTTCCTTGGTCTTTCTTTATATAGAGTTTACCGTTGTATAGGGTTGCTTCTCCAACAGAGTCATAGCCACGATATTCAAGTCTTTTCAGAGCTTCATGTATTATAGGCGCTGCGGTTCCATTTTTCAATATGCAACCAAAGATCCCACACATTTCTAAGCCTCATAGCCTTTTTTATGCTCTTGTAAGCTTTATTCAAGCCTCTTTGAATCATATAAGCATTTTTAGGAGAAATTTTTTAATTTTAAAAAATTTTTTCAAGTCTTTTCCGTGTTCTAGCGCAGTAAACACGTAAAGCTCTTCCCATTTTTGGAAAGCGTTAATAAAAAATTTGTAAAGGTCATCATCCCAACGCTTTTCTTGCCAGTTCTACTCCCAAAACCATGTTTTTTAGTTTTTTGAAGCTTATTTCCCATGTTCTTGTTCTTAGGCCACAGTCTGTGCTTACATATATTTTGCGGGGGTCATTAATCATTTTGGCGACGTGCAAAATTCTGTCTTTAACGAGTTCTGGTGGCTCTATAAAGTCGGTATGGACATCTATCACGCCTAAGCCGTAGTTTCCGTGGAAACCGTATTCTTCAAATAATTTTATTTCTTCATAACCAGTTCTTACGTTTCCTATTCCAGCCTGTTTGCTGTCTCTATTTGCGAATTCAAGAGCCAATTGGCTGCAACTTCGTAATTCGCCAGCATATTTTGCTAAGACTTTGTAGTTGCTGTAGCAGTTGTGTAGGCTAAAGGTACAGTTGAAACCCTTGACAGTTTCATCAAAGGATTCTACAAACAACTTCATCTCCTCTTCGGCTGGATTGGTTGTTGCTGCTGGTTCATCTATTTGAATCCACTGGGCTCCATGATCCACCAATTTGCCTATTTCCGGTCGTATAACCTCTCTTATTAGGTCGAAAAGAAACTCCCTCTTAGCCTCGAATTTTCTTCGCTTAAAATCTCTAACTTCTCCGCTAAGCTTCTTTTCATAATATTCGTTAAACGTCCAATCAACGGTCGTGTAAGGTCCGGTAAAGGGCACTTTCACTATTTTCTTCGTGTTTTCTTTTGTGAACACGAACTCATGGAGGTAGAAGGGTCTTACATACTTTGGTTTGTTTATGCAAGCTGCTTTGTTGAAGTATCTATAGTCAAAGGATTTTACGTAACCCAAAAACTTGAAACCAGCCACGCTTTTTATAACGTGCTCATACATTTCTGACCTCCATTGTTCGCCGTCAAAGATTATATCCAGACCAGCTGCCTCGAAGAGTCGAATGGCATACTTTGCGGACCATTCAAGTATGGCTTTTCGCCTAATTGGAGAGTCCCTTTCGTCTAACACCTTAACAAGTAAATCCAAGTTTTCTATTCTTAGTTTTCTCCCCCATTTTACAGCGCTAGCTATCTCCTCCTTTGACAGCGTCTCTCCTTTGTAGCCTCTAGTTCTCCATCGCGGCTTTGCCAGGCTTCCTATCTCCTGCGTTGGAAAAAGTTTATTCATTAAACTCCTTCCTGAGACGCTTAGCTACAGCAGCTACGATTCTCATTTTCTTTTCAGCCCTTTCCCATGGCAGAAACTCCAAATCGCAGTTAGGACAAATAAATACCTCACACATTTTAGATGGGTATATGGATTCGATGATTTCGCGCGCAATCTGGGTCAATTCGTTTTGGTTTTCAGCAATTGAGTTTCGTGAGTCCACCAAACCTAAGGCAACACCCTTTTCAAAACTGTACGCTTTTAGCTTCTCAAAATCTGTTTCATATAAGTCGATTCCCAAATGATCTACGGGAAAATCTAAAGCTTCAGGCAAAATCTGCGAGAAATCCCCGAAGAAAGTCTGAAGGCATGTTTTTACGGGTATTCCTTTGACCGCAACTTTTAACGCTTCACTTGCGATGCCAAGCTCATTCTTTCTCATGTGCATGGCAATTGGATTATAGACTAATGCTGGGTCGCTCAATTGGACATATTTAAAGCCCAGTTTGGCTAAGCTTTCAATTTCATCCCTCAATATTTGGGCGTATTTGAACATGAGTTCCTCTTTATTCCTGTAAAACTTATTTTCAGAGAGTTGGACAAAGGTGTAGGGCGCTGGTAAGATTGCTTTCCAAGGAAAGTTTTTGGGCAAGTGCTTAGTGTATGTTGTTTCCTCCGTTATGTTCTTTTCCCGTTTCAAATCACCCAATATTACTGGTTTTCTGTAAAACGTGTTGTTACTGAACCATCTGGCTAGGCTTCCAGTTCTTACTCCCCCCAAATTTTCTGCGAAGGGTCGGAGCATGTCTTGCCACTTGAGCATCCCGTCGCAGATGTAACTAAAACCAGCGGATACTTGGGCATGCACGACCTTCGCAGTGGCTTCTTCAAATACGTCTTCAAGCTTCTCTTCGCCAGTTCCGCCTCTCTCGTAGGCTCTGGTAACTTCGATGAGTTCTTTTGGTCTTGGAAGTATGCCTGTGACATAGCAGCTTATCATTTTCATCAACTGTCGGTTTGTTTGGTCTTGCTTTTAACCAATTAGTTCTGTTACCGTAATAAAAATTTTAATAATGGATTAGGCTTTATGTCTTATGAAAGGCTATGGATAAAAAATTGTTGCTTCACGAAGAGGATAAGACGCGAAAGGTTAAGGATATCGTGATGTTCAGGGATTCGCAGAGGTTGAAGATGATTTTGAATAGGCTTACTTGGAAGATCTTGACCATGCTTTCTGAGAGGGAAATGTATCCGCTGGAAATAGCTAAGCAGTTGGGAATCCATGAACAGAAAGTCTACTATCATATAAGGAAGCTGGCGAAGGCGGGAGCTATAACCGTTTCCAGAGAAGAAGAAAAGAAGGGGGCAATTGCAAAATACTACAGAGCATCTTCATTAGCGTTTGGAATAGAGCTGCCGCAAGGATACAGAATAGTGCAAGGACCTTCGCTTATAAGCGTGGATGAGCAAGTCCAAAGTTTCTTTCGAGAGTTCATTCAAAAGGACGGCACATTTGAAGGAAAAATAGTTGTGGGGAGTCCAACACCCCATGGCCCATTCAAAACAAGTGCAAGAGACGGTCATTATGCTTCCTATTTAACATTTTTCCTGGGACAGTTTGCTAAGGTGCCTGAAGAGTTTGCCATAAAACTTGATGTGGATGTGAAGGCTGAGAAAGAAGAGAAGAATAACCTCATACTTGTTGGTGGGCCTGGAACAAACCTTCTGGCGCAGGAGTTGAATGATTATTTGCCAATAAGGTTTAACATGCAACCTTCGGAGCAAGGTTTCTTATTCGGAGGTTTAGTTTCAAAGAGGACGTCGAATGTTTATACTGCGGATACCGTTGGGTTGATAGCCAAAATCGTGAATCCATGGGATAACACTAAGCGAATTATGGTTTTGGCTGGAAACAAAGCAGTAGGCACAAAGGCGTGCGTCTTAGCCCTAACAAACTTTTGGAAGAAAACCTTGAAAGGCTATAGGGGTGAAGACACGTTCGCAACAGTTATACAAGGGTTCGACTTGGACGGTGATGGAAAAGTTGACTCAATAGAGGTTCTCGAATAACCTTCTTTGTTTATTAAGGTTTTTTATTATGGAGTTTACCGAAACTATTTTTGCATGGGGGCACGAAAACATTCGAGCAGTGCACAAAACGACCTTGGAGTTTTCTAAGGAAAGTTGGTTATCAAGAAAGGGCGACTGTATTATTGCGGTATCAGCGGAGAAGGCTGTAGCCGATTTAAGCCCGGAATTTAAGGAAAATCTGCGTAAGGAGAACGCTAGGATAGTCATATTAATCAATGTTGGAGAAGTTGTTGAGGTAGTGAATGCTTTTGGAAGCCCACGGCTGATTTTGGCGCATCCAACAGACATTGTTGTAAGAAAAAGCGATTACGTTTGCAGCAGAACATTGGCGGTTCAGGCAGACAAAGCAGCATATGATTTGTCAAGAAAACTCGTGGAGAAAATGCGAAATCCAAAGCAAAAAGTGAAAATCACACTTACAGTGAAAGTTTAATGGATTTTTGCGTCTAAAACGGCTTGCCACTCATAGGGTGCCGTTGCTCGGACAAGCCTAGAGAACAGAATTTTGTCCACTTTCCTTTCGTATTCTTTAACAGTCTCTTTAAAGCGGAGCTTTACGTTTTCTAACGAGTTAGTTGCGTTAACGAAGCTGTAGAAGTGTACTATGCCACCTGTTGGCTTCAGCGCTTCACATGTCGTATCCACGAATTCTATGGCTTTTTCTGGCAAGTTCATGATCACACGGTCTGCAATGCCTGAAAGCCTTTCTTTAACAACCTGTTTTGCATCGCCAAGAATCGGGTGGACTTTGCCTTCAACCCTGTTAAGCCTAATGTTTCGCTTCAGAAACTCAATCGCATGAGGATTAGCGTCTATCGCGTAAACTTCTACTTCTTCATGAGTCCTTGCTATGAGAATTGAGAAGGGACCTACACCAGCGAATAGGTCTATGACTGTTTCACCCTTTTTTACGAGGGATGCAATCCTTTTATGCTCGTATGATAGGCGTGAAGAAAAGTAGGCTTTAGCCAAGTCAACGTAATACTGGCATCCATACTCCTTATGGATGGTTTGGGTTTTGGGTTCTCCAGCAATTATGCTAAACTCTCTAGTGCGATAAGTCCCACCGACAGCGCCAGCCTTAGCGAGCACTGTCCTCACGTTTCCATGCACCTTCAGAATTGCTTCGCCAATAACCTTTTTGTAAGTGTCAAGCTCAGGCGGGATCTCGATTATGGCTATATCTCCAACAAACTCTATTGCACGCGGCAGACTAGCCAATAAATAGGGGGGAAGCTTTTCCTCAAGCAAATCGACAAATGTTTTCACTCGCTTCTTCCTTTCCGGAAAAGTGTAAGTCAAAATCTCGAAATCAGGAACATGTTCCCTAAGTTTTTCCAGCTCGCTTTTCTGTGGCTGACGAGTAAGGGGAACGTAGATGAAGTCGGTGTCTCTTTGAATTTCCAGTTCTCTGTTAACAATTTCGAACTTGTTGGCTAGGACGATGGCTTTCTCGCCGTAAATCCTCGGAACTTTAACACATAGGGATTCTTTTGGCATCAAACCACTACAATTTACTTTCTTTTAACGTCCTAATTAAAGTGTAAAATAAATTAATTCACTACAGCCTAATTGAATACAACTTCAACTAATTCTCGTGGCGCTTTCGTTCCTTGTGATCTCCTTCACTTTCTCTTTAACCGTTCCAAAAAGTGCTTCGCTTATGAAGCCTTTCTCTAGGGCTTTTTCAAGTTTTTCCATGTCTAAAACCATAACCGCGCCTTCTGGTTGGATGCAAACGTCTACTTCTAAATCCACATAGCGGATTGCCTTTGGATAAACTTCGACTGGCGTGTTTAGGTTTATGTATGCTCCCTTCAGCTTTTCACTCTCAGAAAAGTATTTTGTTGTTATCCACCATTGCCCAGTTTTTGTTTCGCTTATTGCTTTGTCTCCTGTCTCTTTTCTGCAGCCTAATCCATCATAGAAACCGTCGCTTCGTATTGTTCTGCTGTACCTAGTTTGCTCATTCTCTACGCTTTCGATTGTCGCTTGCCCGAGGTGGAAAACACGTCCGCTTAGCTTAACATGCTCAACATCCACCACAGAGCCGACTTCGGGAAACTCGCCCATAACCTGTCTTCTAAACACCTCTTCAACTTCTCTTCTATCCTGACCCTTTTCCAAAAGTTTCTCAGCCATTTCCAGAACTGCAGAAACTTTGCCGCCACAACTCTTGTAAAAGTGGTGCTTATCCAAAGTTGGAACCACAGAAGCCCGTAACTTATCTAAATTACTTTTAGAAATTGAAGGAAGCTCCACATCCATAAAACATAGACCTTCAATTAGCAGGGCTGGAGCCACAGCGTTTGCCGCTTTCTCGTTGAGAAGTTCAGCTTTCGCTTTTAGTGATGTTATCTCGCTTTCCAAAACCTCTCTCGGCTGGTTTGCCGAAGACTCACGCCAAATAATTCCCCAGCCACCGGGCGCAAACTCCCTTCCTAAAGCATAAAGCTCTGCCCGCTTATCCAGATCCCGAATATTAAAACTAACCCCGACCTTGCTGTTTTGTACTAGAATAGCGTAGTTTCCAACAATTTTTAATTTAGTGGTTAAAACCGGATGCTTCCAGCCCATTCTTTTCCTTTCGACTTGAACGACTATTTGCTTTGCGTTTGTGTTTGAAACCTCGGATTTCGGAAGTTTTCCTGTCACTTCATTGTCTATCTCAACGTATAGCGTCTCTGCATCCGCATCTACGATGTTTCCTTTGTATATCCCGTCAACGCTTGCCCGCCACTTTCGAGTTAAGGCATCCACAAAGGCGGAGTGTAAGAGGGATTGTAAGGCGGTTACTGCGTTGGATGTTCCGAGAACCCGTACTCCTTGAAGGTCGTATCTATCCTTTATTTTAAGGTCTGGCGGTGACTGATTTTCCGAAAGACTGAAGCGCTGTTTTATGGTTGGGGATAGCTGAACGATCTCGAAGCCGTTGTCTAAGAGCAGTTTTGTGAGGGCTGTTGAGTATACTCCCCTAATTTTCGTCTTCAGCAAACTGCATCAGCCAACCTTCTCTATTCTGTAAAGCCCATTGGCTTTTTCAACGTTGAATTTGACGCCAAGCATTTTTTCAGCTAGCCAAATGTTTGTTTCTAAATGTTCTGAGATTTTTCGAGTTAGGTATGCCGACTTGCCTTTTGCCAACGCCACATACGGAATGAGCATGTCAGCCAAGTGCACATCAACCGTGGCTTTAGCGGAAACTTCCATATAGAGTTTCTCAGCAGCCTCTATTCCAACTGTTTCGCTTGTCTTTCTAAGTTCACCAATAGCGTCGGCGCCCAAGATTGCACCAGCATCTGACTCAGCCCATAAAACGAGTGAGCTTCCCTTCTGTAGAGGATTTGACCTATCATCTATGAATTGGATATCTGCCCAGTAGCCCTTTTCCCTTAAATAGTCGCTTGCCGCCTTTGCTTGGCGTTCGGCAACCTTCCTCTCAGCCAAGAATGTGCAGACTGAAACTCCTTTTACGGCTTTTGGTTTGCCGAAACTTTCTAAGCGTAATGGTTGCAGAGACCTGCAAGGCTCAACTCTTAGGGTTACCTCGCCCATACCCTTCGGATAATAGCCATACTTGTGAACTATTATAGACGCGTTGGGTCCTATGCGCTTTAGCGTCGGCAGAAACACGTTTCGCATGTAATTGACGGTGGGCGAATTCGAAACATCCGTTCCGCCCTTTGACACATGCAACTGCACAGTATCTCTTGCGAATATGCATATGGGCAGAACGGTCATCAAAAGCATAGGAATGCTTCCAGCGGTGCCGATTTCAGCCTCAAAATTTCCGCCCTTCAACTCTTTGGGGCTGAACCAAAGCTCACGCGAGTCAAGCCCTGCGCCTTCCACCTCGGCGTCGCAAAGCCTAGCAGCTGTTAAAACCGCTTCCAAGTGTTGAGGTCTTAAACCCGGCTGCGGCCTATTCTGTCGGATATTGTAAATGTGTAACGGCTGCCTGAGTATAGCGGCTAAGGCAATCGACAACCTGAGGATTGTGCCGCTTCCGCTTTTTTGACTCCCATCGATTTCGATCACGTAATGAATGCCCCTAACTTTTAGCCGACTCTCCATTTTAATAAGGAATCACAAATAATTAATAAATGCGTTAAGTATTAAGGATTTGAAGGGAAGAAGGCATATGAGCATAGAAAGAGAGAAACTTGAAAAACTTGTGGAAAGAATTGATGAGCTTCTACTGGTCTTAAACGGAGTTGCAGAAGACCTCCGAACGGTTTCTGCCTCACTGAAATCGTTAGCAGTTTCACAAATTACTCAGCCGATGCCCAAAGCTCCAGCACCCGCAGCACCTGAGGCTGAAAAGCGAAAATCTATAGAGGACATCAAAATGATGTTTCCAGAAGACTTGGAGAACCTGCTAAGTTTTGAAGAAAAAGAAGAGTACATAATGATAAAGCCTCGCCAATTTTTGGGCTCTGAAAATTTTGCCAAAATAGCTTCCACTGTGCGCGGAATAGGCGGGGAGTACATAAGTGCAGGAAAAGAATCACATTTTAGAGTGCCCAAAAAAAGAAGTTAAAATCGATACGCATATCTTACTTCAAAGCCCTTGAACTCGCCAGTGTAAGTTTCCCACATCACATTTACGCTAGTAACCCTTGCTCCAGGCGGCCCCTGCTTACAAAATTCTATAAGCTCCTTAACGGCTTCCTCTTCTCCTTCAAATACTGCTTCAACTCTGCCGTCTGGCAAATTGCGAATCCATCCCTTCACACCGTGTTTTCTAGCCTCATCCCTTGTCTCAGTCCTGAAAAAGACTCCTTGAACTCTGCCGCTTATCAATACGCGCGCCCTAGCTTTCACGCTTTTCACCTTCGTGTTGAGTAATCTCTGAAAAATTCTATTGTTTTCACTTTAACTTATCTCTCTCCACAGGGCAGGTGTGTCGTTTCATCGCCTGTTTTAAAAACGTTTTGTTATTGTCGAGTTTTTGGTGAGTGTGCGTGTTAAGGAACGGTTGTGGAAAACTGTTGGTTTATGCTTCAAGTTTTGCGTTTCGGGGAAAGCGAATGCAGCTTGTAAGCACGGCAGCTAAGAAGATAACTAATTTGTTAGATTTGGATTTGGAAGTTATCATTTTTAAGGAGAGGTTTGCGCCGATATACGTTTATTATAAAAACGGTGACGATGAGCCTATTCCAATTTACTGCGATAAAGATGAAAAATTCGACATAAAGGAAATTTGTACGGCTTTAAGAAACATGATGTTTGTGCTGTCCTTCCATCCGAAGCACTCCGCGTTAAGGCAGTTCAGAAAAGAGATTATGCGGTTTTCGTGAATTTTATGGTGCGATCTTCAAGCTTTATTTCATAAATTTGGTTCACATCAAAGTTTATGCCTAAGCTCTCGTATTCTTGCTCTGTCAAGAACAAGATTATTTTTGGAATTGCAAATTGTGCTTTTGTTGGAAATATTGGCAGTTGTTGCTGTAAAGCTTGAAGGACATCCTGCACGACTTTTGCCTCTTCTGTTTGTGGTCTGACTACAAAGTGTGGAATCTCTCGGTCTTCGATTAGTTCTATGCGTTTTCCAAGGTTACCGTCTAAGTCACGAATGGACTCGATTTTGTTCACTCTAACACGAAACATGCCTGCTCATAGTTGTAAAACGTCTAGAAACACTTATTGTTTTCTCCAGCCCTTATTCCATTTCGATTGTTGCTGGTGGCTTTGGCGTAACATCATAATATACTGTTGACACGTTTAGGCATTTCTCAATTATTTCTTCGGCTGTCTTGTTTAGTATTGTCCATGGTATTTCTGAAACTTGTGCTGTTAAGAAGTCTCGGGTTTGAATAGCCCTTACACCGACAACATAAGGTTTTTTCTCGGGCAAATTCTTAATTGCATAAAGTACTCGTGCAACTGCCGGATTTTCATTGATTAGGCTCGATTGAAGGAAGATGAGATTTTTGATTGGTGATTGATGGACTTTTCCGTTCATAGTTTCGACAGTTACGCCAACTATTCTGCCGTAACGCCTTTCGCCGCCTTTCACTCCAGTCGCTTTGTCTCTGAAGATTTTTACATTAACATTTCTTGACGGAACATTAAGAAGGTGTGCCACAGATTGTTGAATACGGAAAATTCCAGGCTCTTGCGGTGATTCTTCATTATCAATGATTACAGCAAAGTATTGGCTGGGCCTATGTTGCGCAAGTTCGCGTTCAACGATGGCTGTGGCTTTCTTCGCAGTTTCTAACTTATCTGGACGAATTTCGCCAACAACGCGCACTGAAAGACCCGGTCCTGGAAATGGCTGTCGTTCAGAAACTTCAGATGGCAGTCCCAGATATCTGGCGACCATTCTCACCTGTTCCTTATACAATGTCTTGAGGGGTTCAACAACTTTAAAGCCGTAGCGTTCCATCGGGTTTATGCCCATTTGCTCGAGAACGTTATGTTGTGTTTTTACGCCGCCCACAGTTTCCATTATGTCTGCGCGTATTGTGCCTTGCACGAGGACTCTGCAGTCTTCTCCTTTGGCTGTTTCGCCGAGAATTTGGTAGAAGGTTTCGCGGAACATTTTGCGCTTTTCTTCGGCATCCCTTAACCCCCTCATAGCTTGTAAGAAGCGTTCACGGACGTTGACTATTTTTGTTGGAACATTTAAAGGCGGTTTAGACAATGTTTCGACCACGCATTCCGGTTCATTCTCTCGCATGAAGGCATCATCCAGTATTACACAAACAAGGCTTTCACCTATTGCCTTGTGCGTTAGCACGGCGCATGTTGTGCTATCAACACCGCCGGAAACAGCCACTAATGCCTTTTCGTTACCAATGCCCTTTCTTGTTTCCTTGATTTCGGCTTCGACAAAATTTTTTGGGTTAAACGTTTCCAATCCAGCCACCACTCTCTTTCAGGGTTAGTAATTGATTTGCGGTTTTGCGTTTTATGTGTTTGCCGTTGCGCTGTATCTTCAGGACGATAACCTTGCTTATAACTTCCATCTGAATGGGATTTTCAGGTTCACAGGAGCTCTTAAACCCAATGAAAGTGTAACGTTCATCCGACAAGGATGCTGAGCCTCTTTACCAGAATAGATTATTTGGTTTTCAAAATAATAATTTACTGGATATTTCTGCATTTATGATTTACAATGTTTCCACAATTATATAAAAAACACCTAGGCTAGAACTTAAATTTCAAAAAATCTTTTAAAAAATTAATGATTTTTCAGGATGGAGAGACTCAACGGAAAGATTTCAAGGAATTAAAGTTTTTCTGCTCTAAAATTTCTATGTTAAGGAAAGGTAAGTGTGTTTCAAATGAAGGCTGAAGAAATGAGGACCACGGTTAACGTTCTAAATGAGCTAAACGGAAGTTACGCGGACTTGATACAAGCCATGAAAGGAGTAATTAATGAAGCAAGGGCAACGAAGCAGTTGTCGCGGAAAGGTAGCAGCTCAGCGCTAATCAAACTTGGTTTAGCGCTAATAGCGTTTCCAGACCCAACAATAAGTGACGTAGTAGGCGCCTTTTTAGTTGCTGCCGGAACAGTTCAGCAAGGAATTCGCCGTCGTGCCTTGTATGTTGAGGACGTACACAAGACATTTCAGAGAGCATTAGAAGAGATATTACTATGAATCATAGCTTTTGAGGATCAGAGGTTTGGTCAAGTTTTATATTTACTGCATATTATATGCATAACATAGTCGGGGAAAGCGGCATGAAACTCGTGACAGTCTTGTTACCGGAGGCTTATCTGGAAGGATTAGATGAGCTTGTGAGAGCGAACATGTATCCGAGCAGAAGTTCGGCTATAAGGTCGGCGGTTAGGGATTTGCTGAAAAAGGAGCTCTGGGAAAGACGAGGGAGATAACATCTTCTCACCCCTAATTTTCTTGATTCAGTTCTCAGTCATTTTGCATCCTGTGATCTTGCGGCCTTTTAGACTAACATGTATAAAGTCGCCATAACCTCGGGTCAGATTCACTTACTTGTTAGCAAAGGCTGTTCATGCTATAATGGAATCGTAAAGTTTAAAACATAGTGTTGCGCTTTGTGTTGCGATTGGTTAGTTAGGTGGTCGAGCACAATTAGCCAACAGAGAACAATGAAGGGGAACACCTCGCTTGAACTTGACATGGGTTGCTCCAGTTGCCGGGCTTTCAGCCGTATTCTTCGCGGTTTACCGAGCTCACCGTGTGCTCAAGAAACCGAACGGCATATCGAGCATTGTTGAAATTTCTAACATTGTCAAAATAGGCGCAACAGCTTATTTGAACCGTCAATTCAGAACCGTTGCAATCTTCGGCGCATTTTTGACAGCTCTTCTCTTCTTAACCATCGGCACTTTCGCTGCACTAACCTTCGTCGTTGGGGCATTTTTCTCCGCAGTTTCAGCGTACATTGGCGTATTTATCGCCATTCGTGCCAATGCGAAAACAGCTGAGGCTGCAAAGCATGGTTTCAAAGAGGCGCTTGCAACAGCCTCCAACAGCGGCACAGTTATTGGTCTTTCTCTGGCCGGATTAGGTCTGTTGGGGGTTAGCGCCCTTTATCTCTTCCTTGGTGACCCTATCTTGCTTGTTGGTTTGGGTTTTGGCGCCAGCCTCATAGGGCTGTTCGCACGTGTAGGCGGTGGAATATACACAAAGGCCGCTGATATGGGCGCTGATCTTGTTGGCAAGGTGGAGATGGGCTTTCCAGAAGACGACGTTAGAAATCCTGCCGTTATCGCTGATCAGGTAGGCGACAACGTGGGAGACGTTGCAGGTACGGGGTCAGACGTTTTTCAGTCTTATGTGTGCACGCTGGTTGCTGCCATGATTCTCGGCGTGACTATGTACGGAAGTGAAGGCTTAGCTTATCCCTTGACGGTTCTTGGAGCTGGAATCTTTGCATCCGCCGTTGGCTCATTTTTTGTTAAAACCAAGAATGGCGATGCAAGACAAGCCATGAACAGAGGCATGTATATAGCGGCTCTTCTGGCCAGCGTTACTTCAGCTTTCGCAGCTTGGGCTCTCTTACACAGCTTGGATGCTTTTTACGCCACATTAACCGGAATCGTAGCCGTTATATTGTTTGCATGGTTAACCGAACATTACACGTCGCCCGATAGAACCCCTGTAAAAGCAATTGCAACAGCATCAAAAACAGGTCCGGCCACCAACATCCTAATGGGTTTTGCTATGAGTTTGGAAAGCACCGTTGTTCCCATCATTGTTTTTTCAGCGGCTGTTATGCTCGCTTATCACTTTGACGGTTTGTATGGCATAGCACTGGTAGCTGTCGGTTTTCTCTCCATAACCGCCACGTTCATTTCAATGTCTTCATACGGTCCAATTGTAGACAATGCCCGCGGCATGACCGAAATGGTCGGCTCTGGTCCTAAGGAGCGAAAAGTTATGGATGCGTTGGATTCAGTTGGCAACGTCACGAAGGCGGTGTGTAAAGTTTACGCTATAGGCACATCAGCGTTGGCTCAGATAGCTCTGTTTTCAGCCTACATTAATGCAGCGCAACTTCAAACAATTGACGTTATGAAGCCCTCGGTTGTGACTGGAATGCTTATCGGTGGAATGCTGTCCTTCGTGTTTTGCTCTCTCATAATTAAGGCTGTTGGAAAGGCAGCTTACAGCATGATAAGAGAAGTTCGCAAACAATTCAGCGAAAACTTTGGACTCGCAAATGGAGAGGAAAAGCCCAACTACGCCAGATGTGTGGATATCAGCACAAGAGCCGCTCTGAGAGACATGCTACCTCCAGCTTTTCTCTCCGTGTCTGTTCCTTTGGCAGTAGGTCTTACGCTTGGCCGTGAGGCTATGGGCGGCTTGATTGTTGGAAACCTAGTAACAATGCTCCCTCTCGCCTTGATAATGTCTATTGGCGGCGCGGCATGGGACAATGCCAAAAAATTCATTGAAGCTGGTAATTTAGGCGGCAAAGGAACACCCACACACGCTGCCGCCGTTATTGGCGATACCGTTGGCGACTCGTTGAAGGATGCCGCTGGTCCTTCGTTAGACGTATTCATAAACTTAATTGGAACAGTCGCCCTCTTATACGCGGCGTTCTTGGCGACTCATTCGTTTTTTGCTTAACGAAATGACTCATCAGTGCTTCGCAAAATCTCTGATTTGCTTTGCGGATTCTGCGGGGTTTTCTGATAGCGTTATTGACCTCCCCACAATGAGGTAGCGGGCGCCAGCCTTTAGAGCAGATTTTATCTCTCCGCCTTGTGCGCCTATTCCTGGAGAATAAATTGGAACTTTTTCGCCGAGTATTTCATGCACTTCCCTTATCTTTTCAGGGTATGTTGCACCCACAACTGCGCCGTCTGCCTCATGTTTAAGGGCTTTTTTCGCAAATGAAATGTATTGGAGCATTTTCTTTCCAGTTTCGGCATTGATGATTATTTGTCCATAGCCTTCGCTTGCACCTTTGTGGCTCATGTAAACAAGAAGGATTACACCGCGCTGCAACTTGCGCGCAACGTCAAATATTGGTTTTAAGCCCTCTTCCCATCCAATGAAAGGGTTAGCGATTAAAGCGTCAAAACCAGCAGCGTAATAGTATTCGGCTATAACCTGATTTGTCGAGCCGACGTCGTTCACTTTACAATCCATTATTGCCATAAGCCCAAAATCGTGGACTTTTTTAACGAGTTTTTGAACGCCATCAAATGTGCCGAGAGGGAGAACCAAGTGATGGTTAAATTTCACAGCGCAAGTGTAAGGGTGCACTGTTTCTAAAATGCGTTCTGCTTTAGAGAAGAGGTTTTCACGGTTTTCTGGTTTTTCAAACGGAAAGTCTAAGGCTAAAACGATGTTGGATTCTTGGTTTCCAGCTGCTTGTTCCATTTTAACGCGAAAAGACAAAGTTGACACCATCCTTTATTTGGGTGTGGAGCTAAAAACTTTTACCATTCCGGCTTCTCCACCTGAAACCAGTTCAATGAATGAAAGGGTTGTTTCTACAGCCTCTCTTAGCTGCTGTTCGGTTATTCCAGGAGCACCATACCCAACTATGAGCACACTTCTTGTTCGCTCAGTTATTTTGGTATGATCCGAGTCTCTGTACGGGTAAATGCACAAAACCTGCTTTTTATCAGCCAAAATAAGCACTTTATCCATTAAAGTCACGGGTTTACTCAATCCGATACCGGTAAAAGTTTCCCCGTTTTTTGCAAACCTTATGTGAAAGGGTGGGTTTAGTTTTTCGTCATCAAATCCGCTTATCGGAATTATTGTTTTCATGGAACCCAAATTATACGCATCCACCACTGTGGAGATTGTTGGAAGCTCGTTACCGTGCAAAACTCTCCTAAGCAGCGCCTCGCCTGAAGGCCTTGTTTTTGTAGGGTCTATGTCGAGTTTCCAATAGAAATCCCTGTAAGCCCTTACTGTTGGATTGTCTTTCAATGCTTCAATGTTATATTTGGCTCTTGTTTCTTCGTAGACGGCTCTTTTAAGCCTCTGAGTCTGCTCATTATCTTTTTCCACACTGATGTTGTTGATTATGCCTATACCAACAGAGAGTTCTGGAAACTTTTCAGAGACCTCCGCAGACCAACAAACAAGGATTTTCATATTTCGGACACATCCTAGACTTGTCTAAGTAAACGGTAGATATTTAACAGCTTTAAGCAAATCTTTTCCCAAAGAGCTTTGAAAATCAGCGTGAAACAATGATAGGTGAGCTGGCGGCTTTAGGTGCTGCAATTTGCTGGACTATATCTGCTATACTTTATAAAGAAGCATTGTTGAAAGCGAAGCCGGTTTCGGCAAACATTGTGCGTTGTGTGTGCACAAGTATAGTTTTGATTGCTTGTTTGGTGGTTATAGGCAAATTTGGAATTCTATTAAACTTGCCCACGCATGTTGTTATTCTTGGATGCGTGAGTGGCATAATTGGTTTGGGCTTAGGCGACACTTTATACATGGTGAGTTTAAAGCTGATAGGTGTTGCGCGATCCGTTCCCATAACATGTACATATCCACTGTTCAACCTTTTATGGGCAGTTTTCTTGGTAGGAGAGCCAGTCACATTTCCTGTAGTTCTTGGAGCTATTGCAATAGTTTTTGGAATATGGCTTCTGAGTCAAGAGAAAGAAATAGGCAGTGCGGAAATGCAAAATAAAAGTTCGGTTAAAGGTGTTGTTTCAGCTCTGGCAACGGCTGTGATATGGTCTGTAAGTATAACAATGATTAACATGGCTGTAAAAGAGACACCCGATTTAGACCATGCCTTAGCAATAAACGCCATTAGAGTAACAGCAATAGCGGTTTTCTTGCTGGCTTCAGCCCCAATAATTGACAGAGATTTCAGCTTTCTGAAAATGCAAAGAAAAACGCTGACAGCGCTGATTGCTGGAGGAATAGTGGCACTAGGATTAGGATGGTTTTTCTTAACATACAGCTTCATAAACACTTCAGAATCGCAGGCTGTCCCAATATCTTCGACCACGCCCCTATTTTCAACACTGTCAGGAATCCTTTTTCTGCATGAAAAAGTAACGGCAAAAAATGCTTTGGGGTCAATAATAATTGTTGTTGGAGTTTTTCTAATTTTTATAGTTTAAGTAATACTGTTACCCATTATCATTTTCATTAATGGGTCATTAGAATCGCGATTTTTAACCTCACACATCATTAAAGAAGCAGCTTGATCCAAACGTGCCTTTCACAGATATGACAACAAAATTTATAAGCTCGAAGCGAAAATTGTTGGTGCGGGTCGTGGACACCCAAATTAGTGAGATAGAGAAAACTTCTAAAGAAAGTAAAGAGAGAAGCCTTTGTCTTCTTAAGAATACGAAAGATAGACATAAGTTGCTTTCAACGCAGGCGATGCACACGGTTGTAAAGATAGAATCAGGCCTTTTGAAAGGGGCTAGAAAATACTTTGAAGAGCATAATTTCATTGAGGTTGTTATTCCACACTTGACGAAGGCGACTGGGGCATGCGAGAACATCGCAACGATGTTTGAGTTAGATTACTTTGGGAAGAAAGGATACTTAAGCCAAACGGCACAGCTCTATCTAGAGGTTTTGACGCCTTTCCTTGAAAAGGTTTGGTGTATTGGACCAAGCTTTAGAGCAGAACCACGAGCTGACGAGCGCCACTTGTCAGAGTTCACTTTAATAGAGCTGGAATTTGCAGGGGACTTCAAAGAACTACTAGAACACATAGAGGGTGCGATATGTTCTATGATAAACTGTGTACTTAATGAGCGAGAGGAAGAGCTTCAACTTTTAAACGTGAACATAGAACGGCTCAGAAAAGTTAGGGAACCTTTCGAGAAAATAACCTACACCGAGGCGGTTGGATTACTAGTGGAATATGGAGTCAAATGGGGCGACGACTTAAAAAGCCATCATGAAAAGGCACTTGTTCAAATGCATGGAAACATGCCCTTATTCGTGACGCATTTTCCAAAGGCTATAAAATTCTTCAATATGAGGGAAAATGGCGAAAACCCTGCTGTTGTCAACAGTGCAGACTTACTTTTGCCAATTAGTGGAGAAGCTGTAGGGGCGGCTGAAAGAGAATATAGATACGATAAACTCTACCAGCGATTGATAAATTCCACTATGTTTAAGCAGTTGGTTGAAAAGGGCGGAAGTATAGAGGACTTCAAATGGTATCTTGAGTTTTACAAGGAACAAGGGGCACTACATTCCGGATGCGGTATAGGTTTAAATAGAGTTACGCAGTTTGTGTTGGGAATCGATGATATAAGGGTTACAACAGCCTTTCCACTGAACAAAGAGTCAATTCTATAGAACACACATTGCCTTTTTCTTTTTCTAACCTTTTCAAGCCTAGCAAAAAAGCGGTACAGTTTTATATCACGCCATTTTAAAAGGGAGGCTTAGCAGACTGGAAGGGTCGCGTTTACATGTCTGTGTCTCCAAGTGTTCGCGAAGTTCTGGCAAGAAGAATTGCTGGCGAGATAATCCTCTCAAGCAAGCCTGGGGCGACCATGCGAAAATGGCGTGAACTTTTCGCTGTTTCGCAGATGAGCCTTTCAGACAAGATGATTCTTTCATCATCTGTCATTAGCGATTACGAAAGCGGAAGACGAAAAAGTCCGGGCACAAGGTTTGTGCGGAGATTTGTCTGGGCTCTCTTGAAAATTGATGAAGAGCGTGGAGGTCGTTTTATTCGTGAGTTTGCTAAGCTTACGGGTTCGCCGAGCAACGCCATAATAGACCTTCGTGAGTTTCCGATTCCAGTTCGTGTGGAGTATTTGTGTAAGGCGATACAGGGCGAGGTTATAGCGTGTTCAAGTCAATATGTTAGGGAGGTTTTGGGCTACACCGTTGTGGACAGCAAGAGGGCGATTGAGACGCTTTCGGGGTTGGAGTTCTCTCAGCTTTTCGGTGTGACAACTGAAAGAGCGTTGGTTTTTACACACGTTGAAAATGGGATTTCATCCATGCTTATCGTGCGCATGAGCAATTTGAAGCCGCGGTTGGTGGTTTTCCATGGCACTCAGCCGGACGAAAACTCTATTAAGTTGGCGGAGTACGACCGCATTCCGCTTGTTTATTCTAATTTGCCCAGTGTTGAGCAACTGGTGAAATCCTTAAGGAAGCTTTATCGCATTGCTTTGCGGAGGAAACTTGGTAGGCCAGTTCGCCCACCCCCAAAGATAAGTGCATAAGTGGGCTGAAATGATTAAAGTTGGATGTTGCGGTTTTCCAACTTCCATGAAAAAATACTTTGAAAACTTCAGCCTAGTGGAGCTGAACAGCACTTTTTATCAGTATCCACGCATGGAAACCGTTGAAGGCTGGCGTGAGAAAGCACCGAAAAATTTTGAATTCACCGTTAAGGCGCATCAAGATGTTAGCCACAAGGCAAAAATGAAGGTTGAAGAGGCAAGCCTTCAAGCCTTCAACCAGATGAAGCAAATTTGCAAAGTCTTAAACTCAAAAATATTGCTTATCCAGACGCCCGGCTCCTTCAGACCGGACAAGCTTGCGGATGCTGAGCGATTTTTCAATGAGGTAGACCGTGGAGATTTGCTTTTGGTTTGGGAGACTCGTGGACCGGCTTGGGAGACCACGGAAACTTACAAACTGCTTGGGCAAGTGCTGGAAAAGTTGGATGTTACGCATGTCACTGACCCTTTTAGGATTATGCCAGCGTACACGGGCGAAATAGTATATTTTAGGCTTCATGGCTTAGGCGGGCAGATGTACTATTACCAACACAGTGATGTGGAACTGCAAAAACTGAAGGAGCTTATCGCCTCCTATGAAAGGGAAGGTAAGGATGTTTATGTTCTCTTCAACAATCTCTCAATGTTCGAGGATGGAGCGCGTTTTATGGAGTACTTGTCAAAGGGAACTTTTCCAAAAATCACTGGCTCAACGGGCTTAGCCTCTATAAGGGAGGTTGTTGAAAAAACACGTTATCCAGTTTCCAAAAGCATGTTAATTAAAAAGGTTGGGTGGAGGCTTGCGGAGGTTGAAGACGGAAAACAGGTTAGACTCGACGCGTTTCTGGCAGACTTGCCTTCTAAAACCTACAAAAGTGCAGAAGAGCTACTTGATGATGTAAAATCTGTTAAGAAGATGAGCGACTAACAAGTCCTCTTTTCGTAAGCTCACGCCCTAACAGTTGAAAATCGTTAATTAACTGTTCCTTATACTTTGCACTATAAAGTGCTGCGGCGGGATGAAATGTTGGGAAAATCGTCACATCCAAGCCTAGAATGGATGCTTCATAGAATTTTCCATGAGCCTGTGTTATGCTGTTGAAGGGAAGATTAGCTTTTGAGAAGATGTAGACTGTTGAATAGTTTCCAAGCGTAACAATGAACTTTGGCTGAATAATCTTTATCTGCTTATCCAAGTAGGGTGTGCATGTTTGAATTTCTTTGGGTTGAGGTTCACGGTTTCCGGGCGGTCTGCACTTCAGAACGTTGCAGATGAAAACATCCTCTCTTGAGAATCCAATTTCGGACAGTAAGTTTTCGAGAAATTTGCCAGCTGTCCCAACGAAAGGTCTTCCCTTAACGTCTTCCGAATAGCCAGGTGCTTCGCCAGTAAGCATTATTTGGGTGTCTGCGTTGCCTTCGCCTGGAACAGCATTCTTGCGAGTTTTCCAAAGGGAACATTTTTTGCAAACTACAACTTCGGCGGCGATAACGTCCAAACGCTCCTTTCTGGACAAGACAAAGCCTCTCCATGCAAGTTTCTTTTTTATTGTGTTTATAAGTTTCTGCATTAAGGGAATAGTCTTGCAGAAACTCTGAGGATTTTAGCCTGCAAATCTTGCTCGGAAAACCTGCAAACATGGAAGAAGTATGTTCGGCCCATCTGGAATCTACCTTGAGCGAGGACAATAATAGTATATTAGAAGTTCAATCTATAAATAGGGGGTATATTAACTACAGAGCAAAAGAGAGCGTCTCATATTAGTTAAGAAATCAATCAATGTGCGCCCATCAACCTTTCGGCATTCTCTATCAGCATCTCCTTCCTGTCTGTTGACAATATCATGCTTGCAGCATATTGGTGCCCATCCGCTATTCCGAAACCCTCAGAAGCCTCATCTAAAAGATTCACCGCACCCGGCAACTTTCCACTATCAATTAGAGACTGCATAACCTTAGGCACACGGACAGAAGCCTTAACAAACCTTTCTTTCAGCTTACCCCAGCCTGGAATCTCCTGTGGCACATTCACAAACCCTAGGATGTACTTGTTCGGTTTCACCAAGCGCGTTTGATAAGACAGAAAGGAACAAAACTGCCCTATCACCTTTGTACCCATACCCGCATACATGTCACCAGCATCAAACCACTGGATGTGCGCAGTTTCCTTAAGCCTCTCACGGTAAAGCCTGCCCAAAACTCGACGGTTAGCCTCCTTACGCCTAGCCTCTAAATCATTAATCTTCTCTTCAGCCTCGCTGCTTAATCCTTCCAGGCAGACATTTATCCCAATTTCAGGTCCGCCTTCATAATAACCCACAGCGCCCAAAACCTGAAGCTTAGAAAATAAATCATCCACTCGTAAATTAAACTTCACCGCCTCAAAACCTTTACCCTTCTGCTTAACCAAACCATTTTTTAAGGCTTCATCTAAAATCATCTTGTTTATTCCCAGAAAGCCCTCTGGAATTTCGCAGCTTCCAACCAAAGCCAAATAGCTCAAATCAAAATTTTCTTCCCTCAAAGCTTTTGCAAACAAATAGCAACACGTGGACCCAGAAAAATCCGTTTCTCCCTTAAACCCGAACAGTTCGAGATTTAAATCAAACACCCTCAGGTCACTAGAAGGCTTAGGGTCATGATGGTCCAATATTACCGTTAAATTCCGCCCCTTATTGTACTCGGATATTAAGTCTGCGTGCGAAGAACCGATATCCACATAAAAAATTGTTTGACCAGCCTTTGAATGCAAATCTTCAATAACTTCAGCATAGAATTTTTCCAAACAAAACGTCCTAGTCCTTATTCTCTCACGTTCCAAAGCCCTTTTCGTAATCGCAGCCGAGCATAAACCATCTGCGTCGTCATGGTGAACTATTACCGCCTCTTTCAGCCTTTCCGTTTTTAACTCTGTAATGGCTTTGGCTACTTTATTTTTAAACTCTTCCAATAGCATAGGCACCACCTTTCAGCCAATTGTTTTCAGTAAATCCGACCGAGTTATTATACCGACAATTTCTTTGCCTCTTGCAACTAATATGCCTTGATGTCTTTCAAGTAATGGACGAATTGCATCTACCGTTGTCTCCTCCGAGACTGTTGGTAAAGGGGAACCCATGATGTTTTTAACCTTCTCCTCTGCTATATTTGAACTCAGATTTCTGATTATGTTCTCCTCAGTTATCGTCCCAACAACTCTGCTCCCATTCAGTACAGGCATCTGAGAAATAGCGTGCCTCACCATAACTTCACTCACTTTCAGAATGCTATTGTTTGGCTTTGCGAAAAGCACGCCCTCAGCCATTATGTCTTTGCATTTCCTCTTTTTCCCTTCTGTTAGAACTCCTAAGATTTTGTTGATTGTTGAGAGCCTTGGGTCAACCTTCCCCTGCTCTATCTTTGCTATATGGGCTTGCGACACACCAATAAGCTCTGCCAGCCTTTTCTGGGTTAACCCCGCCTCCACTCTTAACTCTTTAAGCGAAGTGCCCGTTATTACCAAATATAACCACCAGTTATTTTTGAATATAAATTGATACAGTAAAATATATATTTGTTGTTGCACATACACCCTAAACTTCGCAGAGGAAAACGAACATGCGAAACATAATTGTTGAAGGCTTAAAACAGACACCCCTTGAAAATCAACGCTTAGAAATTGTTGAGAGAAAAGGCCTAGGCCACCCAGACTATATATGCGACGCCGTAATGGACCATATTTCCATTCGTTTAAGCAAAGAGTACTTAGAGAAGACAGGCTCAATACTGCACCATAACGTTGACAAGTCTTTGCTTGTGGCTGGAGTAGCTGAGCCAAGATTTGGTGGAGGTGTACTGAAACAACCGATGCTTTTTGTATTCGGCGACAGAGCAACATCAGAATTTAACGGCACGAAAATAGACATCAGTAAAATAGCCATAGATGTTGCCAAAGAATGGTTTAGAAAGAACATGCGCTTCATAGACCCAGAAAAGCACGTTAAATATCAAGTTGAGCTAAAGCCAGGTTCAGCAGGCCTCGTCGACATCTTCAGGCGGAAAGGAAAAGTTTTGGGGGCCAATGATACTTCGGCGGCTGTTGGTTATGCACCTATGACCAGAACAGAAAAAATAGTTCTACAAACCGAAAAATTTCTAAACTCCAAAGAATTTAAGCAACGTTTTCCCGAATCCGGCGAAGATATAAAAGTCATGGGTTTCAGAACAAACAATGATCTGCACTTGACAATTTCAATGGCATTTGTCGACCGTTTCATAAGTAGCGAAGATGACTATTTTGAAAAGAAAGCCAAAATCCTCGAAGAAATCCACAAGTATGTTGCAGTTAACACAGATTTCGAGAGCGTTGCTGTGCAACTAAACACTTTAGATGTGCAAGGAAGAGGCTTAGGAGGCGTATACCTAACGGTTCTAGGAACCAGCGCAGACAGCGGCGACTCCGGACAAGTAGGCAGAGGAAACCGCGTAAACGGCTTAATATCACTAAACAGACCTTTCTGCTCCGAAGCTGCAGCCGGTAAAAACCCAGTAAGCCATGTAGGAAAAATCTACAATGTCCTAACATACAAAATAGCTCAACATGTTTATGAAGAAGTGCAAAAAGTTGAAGAGGTCTACATCTGGCTCTTAAGCAAAATCGGAAGCCCAATAGACCACCCCGCAGTAGCAGCAGCTCAGGTCATAATGAAAGGCAAGAATAACTTGGATAAAGCTAGACACGAAATAAGCGAAGTGCTTGAGTACGAGCTTGAAAATATAGAAAAATTCTGCATGGAACTAGCACAAGGAAAAATCCAAACATATTAACTTTAGGAAATCTTGTGCAACTCACAAACCTTACTTTGTTAGTTCTTCTAACAGAGGTCCAAATGCTTTTTTAATACTCTCCGTGAGTGCCTCAGCCTTAATTAAAGAAATGCAGCAAACATCACCGCTTTTGTCTTGGCACAAGACAACTGCCAGCTTGTGCCCAGCCCTTATTTTTGCTCTTTCCCTCAAGTCTTTAGGAAGCACAATTTGACCTCTATCATCAATAGAAACAAGACTTTCCAGTTTGATTCCCCGAAAACCACTAATACTCACGCAGCTTTTCTCTTCACTCACATCCATCATCTCCTTTTTACAAAATACTCATAAGTTCAATTCTTATCAAATGGTTTCACAGCCATAACATCAATATGGTAAACACTATGTTGTATTTCGCTTAACGATGTCTCCTCCTTCTTGAGGATTTTGACCTTTCTCTTCGAGGCAACTTCCACGTTCGTAAAACCAGCATGCTTGATTCTCTCAATGTACTCCTTTTCTTCCAACGCTCCACCTATACATGCAGCGTAAGCCTCAAGGCTTTTTTGAAGCCATTCTGGCAATTTATTCTCTGCAACAATATCAGATATTACAATGCGACCTCCAGGCTTTAAAACTCTGTAAGCTTCATTGAAGACCCTTTGCTTGTCCAATGCCAAGTTTATGACGCAATTGCTCATAATTACATCAATTGTTTCGTCTTCTATAGGCAAGTTTTCAATGTCGCCAAGCCGAAATTCCACATTTTTCGCGTTCACCTCTACAGCGTTCTTCTGCGCTAGTTTAACCATTTCCTCGCTAAAGTCCACGCCTATTACCTTTCCCTTCAGTCCAACCTTTTCGGCTGCAAGAAAACAGTCCATTCCTCCGCCTGACCCTAGATCTAAGACTGTTTCACCTGACTTAAGCTCTGATAAACCAACTGGGTTGCCACAGCCACAGGAAGAACTCGTAGCCTCTGTTGGGAGGTTTTTGACTTCATCTTCTGAGTAACCAATAATTTTTAGAGAGGTGTTGTCTGCGGTAGAACAGCAGGAAGTTCCTCTTGCAACTTGCGAATACCAATTTTTTACAAATTCCTTAACCTTTCGCTCTTTGGGATCCATTTTTGCTTCTCCTTTGCTTAAAGCCTGTGTTTAGTAGATATATCGGATTATTTAACTTTTTCTGAATTTTCGGAATAGTCTGATTTTTTTTAAAAAAAACTGCATGAAGCTAAAGGGATGGTAGCTTATTGATGATGCTTTCGCAAAACTTTGCCTGCCAACATCCCCGTTTGTTCATTTCTTTTAATAACAATTTTGCCATTGACAAGTACGTATTCTATACCTTTGGGATATTTGTGAGGATTGATGTAGGTGGCTTCGTCAACAACAAATAGCGGGTCAAATATGGTTATATCTGCATACATTCCCTCTCTGATCAATCCTCTCTCTTTTAATCTCAGTTTTTGCGCTGGCAGGGCTGTCATTTTGCGTATGGCATCTTCCAGAGTTAAGATTTCTTCCTCTCTCACATATTTTCCTAAAACTCTCGGAAAGGTTCCATAGCTCCTTGGGTGAGGTTTACCTTTGCTCAGGACTCCATAGGGTGCTGCTGCCGAGCTGTCAGTTCCTATCATTGAAAAGGGATGCTGCATGACTGTGCGAACATCTTCCTCGCACATTGCAAATCGCACTACGCTGGTAGATGCATTTTCTTCTATCAGTAAATCAAACACAAACTCAAAGGGGTTCACTTTTCTTGCCTTAGCGATTTCTGCAATTGATTTTCCTTCAAACTCTGGATGCTTTTTACTTCGAGCTATAATTGTGGCATCCCAACCAGCCGCTTTAATTGGACTCGACCACCCTTCTATTCCTTCCTTCATTTCTTTCCTCAATTTTCTACGAGTTTCAGGATCTTCCAATCTCTCCAAGAGTTTTTTGCTTCCTCCTTCATGAGCCCATGGTGGAAGCATCGCACTTAGCCCGAAACTTCCTGCCGTGTATGGGTAAACATCACATGTTACATCTATGCCTCTGGTTCTCGCCTCTTCAATCATTTTGAGTGTTTTCTTAACCTTTCCCCAATTGGTCTTTCCTCCAGCCTTATGATGAGATATTTCAACGGGTACTCCTGCTTTCTCGCCGATTTCTATGGCTTCTTTCACAGAGGTGAAGAGTTCGTCGTCTTCGCCTCTTATATGAGAGGCGTAGATTCCTCCATATTTCGCCACAACTTTGGAGAGCTCGATTAATTCTTCGGTTTTTGCGTAGCAACTAGGTGGATAAATCAGTCCTGTAGACATCCCAAACGCTCCATCCTCCATTGCCTTAGCTAGTATCTTCTTCATTGCGTTTAGCTCTCTCTTGGTTGGTGCTCTGTTGTCAAATCCCATAGCGCACACTCTTACATTTTCATGTCCAACAAGAGAAACAACATTAACAGCTGTTCCCTGTTTTTCTAATAGACTTAAATATTCTCCCATTGTTGACCAATCTAGGTCTAATCCAGCCTCTTCGATAATTGGTATGGTTTTCTTCATTTCGTCTTTAATGATTTCATTCAATGGTGCTACAGAGCTGCCGCAGTTTCCAATAACTTCTGTAGTTATTCCTTGTCTAATCTTGCTTTCTGCTTTTGGATTAATCAACAATGAGATATCTGAGTGGGAATGCATGTCTATGAATCCAGGAGACACCACCAGCCCCTTTGCATCTATGATCTCCGCTGCTTGAGGCTCCAGTTTGCCTATCTCAACGATTTTTTCACCCTTAATTCCAATATCAGCTTCAAACTTTGGACCACCTGTACCGTCAATTATGTACGCATTTTTGATAATCACATCCAACATGTGAAGCATGCTCCCTTCCCTTGACTGTGAAATTCATACTGCTAATTTAAAAACTTAGGATGTATAGTCTAATAATTTACTCTTTATTTTTGCTAATAAAATTACCAACAGCGATCATAGCCTCCGCACATTATCCGTGGGCTTTTCAAAGTGTATGGGAATGGGCAAATAAGACACTATTTTTCTTCTGGATGTCTTACGTTTTCTCCGACGCTGTAAAGGAATATGCGTGCCGAAGATGGACCCAGTCGATTAAATCTCTTGCCAAGGTCTTTAATAACTAAGGCATAATTGCTTGATTTATCAAGGCTGTCGAGGAAGGAACGGAAAGACCCATGTTCCTTTCTTACGCTTTGAAATTGCCTTGCATTGTTGATTGTTGCAATTATCTTCGCTCGATTTCTCACAATGCCTGCATCACTCATAAGTCGCTTTACATCGTTTTCGCTAAATTTTGCAACCGCATCTATAGAGAAGTTCTTGAAGGCTTTCTGGAAGTTGGGCCACTTTTCATCGATCATTTTCCAGCTTAATCCTGCCAGAAAGATAACTCTTGTCATGTTTTCGAAATGGGCGTCGTCATTTGGAGGTCGTCTGTCTCGATACATCCATTTTGGAGGGCTCCATTCTTTTTCACTCACGTTTTCACCTCCTCTTCATTATTTTATGTAATTCCATTATTCTTTCTGCCATTTCTTTGGCTCTTCTCATGGCTCGTTTGTCCTTTTTGACGTGGCCAATTTCTGCTCCGCCCTCTCCAATCACTCTGCCAGCATAGAGAATACCATTAGCATTGTAGAAATTAGCTATCAAGAGAGCAGCTATCACGCCTGCTTGTCCATGGACATCGTGGGTGACCACCACCGCACCTATCTTATTTTTCAACGTGCTCTTCTCAAATATGGAAACGGATCTATCTATTAGCATCTTCAATTGCGCACTTATCATTCCCCAATAACATGGAGAACCGAGTAACATTGCATCGCACTTTTCCATCTCCTTTATAATCCATTTTATGTCATCGTCAATCACGCATTCTATGTTTTCTTTCCAGCATCTATCGCAACTATTGCATGGATTGATGTTAAGGCCAGCAAGCGAAATAAACTTCTTTTCACCTCTAATGTGCTTTAGCACCTCCTTTACCAAAATGGCGGTGTTTCCCTCTTTTCGCGGACTACCGGATATGCCTACAACGTACATCGCTCTCAGTTCCTTCATTTTTATAGTTGTCTTTTCGCTTCTGTTAAATTTAAAACTTCATTTGTTTCATAATTGTAGAATCTTTTTCTTTTCTGAAAATCTTGGGCTCTTACACCAAGAAGTAATTGTAGATTCTTTGCAGCTTGAATCCGTGTTTTTGATAGAGGTTGTGAGCATGGGTGTTAAGTACTAAATAGTCCGCAATAACTTTCTTTACCTTCATGTCGAGGAGGATGTTGAAAGCAGCCCTGAGTAAAGCTGAACCTATCCCCTTGCTTTGATGGGCTGGTTTAACTGCTATGTTGAAGTCACCCAAAGAACCGCAACATCTTTTTTCGGCAATTATAAAGCCAACAGGTGCATCTCGATGTATAGCTATGATTGTTTGGCAGTTTGCCGCTGTTGCCCATTCCTTGTAGTCCTTAGGAGAAACATCTTCGTTAAGTGCTTTCTTATGGATTTCAGACATGAAAAATTGATCTCCGTCTTCAAACATCCTAAATTTATATCCTGCTGGAATCGAAATCAAATTTTACGTCCAATTTTCTTTCTGCAATAATGAGCCCGTTTACCCATCTGGCTTTTAGTGATCTTGCGACCATATGCGCAAACTGGTTATCAGCAGCTGCCCGCAACACGATTGAAGACCCGAAATCTAAAGAGCTAATTAGCTTTTTGAATTGAAGCGCTCTTTTTCTGTCTCTTCTGCTTAATGCCACAAGTTCACTTGATATACCGTCACATGGTCCCCAAACCTCCTCAAAAACTAAGGCTTCATTCATACGCGCAACACCTTGCCTGCGTCTACTCAAAGCAAAACCACTGAGCTTACCATTTTCATAATAAAGCCAACCGTATGCTTCTTTTTTGCTTAGGATTTCCGCATTTAAGCCACAATATTCCCAGAATATTTCGTAGACGTTACCTTGGTTAAATATTCCACAGAGTTTAGCTATAGTCTCCATGTCTTCGGAGGGAATCCACTTCATTGTTCTTGTTTTTGAATTTGCTGACATATCTCATTCCGATCCCTCCACCGCATATGCAGATTTTCTAAAGGATATGGCGTGATCTCCATATAAGCAATTCTTAATAATGTACTTTTGTAGCTTAGTTCTGTCAATAGTGATGTTAGAGGTAGTGAACAGTGCGAGCTAATTCATTGAAGACTTTAGCTATTGTTGTTTGCATTTTCTTTTTTACAAGCAATCTTTCAGGAATGTTCCTTCCGGTCTATTTTCAAGATCTAGGATTAAATGTAGCGGAAATTGTTGAAATTTTACTCTTCACATTTATAGTTATAGGCTTACTCCCGCTTATCCTGCTAAAATTCGTCAAAAACTTTGAAAGAATAATGATGTTCGGAATATTCTCCACAATTCTCTTTTACATAGTCTTAATCTACATTAAAACCCCATATTTTTTAGGATTAACCTACGGGCTAAGCATAGCGACCTTTTGGCCCAGCTTTAACCTTCTCCAATTCCGGTTAAGCGAATCACGAATACGCGCTCGAACATTAAGTTTATTCTCCTCGATAATTCCTTCTCTAGCGAGCATTGTCGGCCCAGCGGTTGGTGGCTTCACAATATCAAATTTCGGTTTTCCAACGCTCTTTACAGTTTCAATAATTCTATATTTTATTGCCTTTTTTTTCTCCATACGCCTAGAATTTAGACCAGAAACTCACGAATTCTCAATCCCTAAAAAAGGAATATTCGCTATTTTCTTTCTATCCTTCATCTTTCTTGGCTTATCTGAAGCCTACTGGCTTGCCTACCCATTCTTCGTCCATAAAGTTTCTGGAGCAGTCCTTTTCATGGGACTGGTGCTTTCCCTTAGTGCGATTCTGATTTCGGCTGTAACTTTTCTAGTTAATTGGCTTTCAGACATTAAAGGAACCCGTGCAGAATTTGCCATTATTGGAGTGATTCTGTATGCGTTATGGTATTCTTTGATAGCATTTGCATCTACAATGAATCAAATTGTAGCCTTGTCTCTGCTTTCTGGCTTGGCGGGTGCTTTTAGCCTTTCTTGGTTTGCCCATTATGGTGACTCTTTCAGTAGGGAAGATTATGCGAGTATCCTGGTGTTAATGGAGGTTGGGTTGATGATTGGCAGAATCTTAAATCTTGCACCAACCTACCTTCTCATGTCAGAAGCCAGTTATTCAAGTTATTTTTTACTTTTAGGTGTTGTTTCGCTGTTTTTAATTCCCCTTTATGTTTTATCAAAGAGGAACAGATAGGTTATTTTAAACTGTAAAACCTTATCATAGAGTCTAATTGTCGTGAGGTGGTGTTAATGAATCCTTGGGAAGCTGCGAAAAATGCGCTAGAATGTGTTTTGGAAGCGAAGAAAGGTGAAAGCATAATAATTTTCTGCGACGATGTGAAGATGGATGTTGGCACTGCCTTTGCAAATGGTGCCTTAAAACTTGGTCTTCAAACACGGTTAATAACGTTAAAAACTGATGCAAACACGTTCCGAAATGAAGTTCCCCTGCAACTTATTGAAATCCTGACAAATCAAACACCAGACATTTACATCAATCTTCTCTATGGAATCCGCGAAGAAACACCCTTCAGGATAAAACTCATTCAGATGGAAACTGGCGACCGCAAAACACGTTTAGGACATTGTCCAGGCGTCACTTTGGACATGTTACCGAAGGAGCTTTGGCATTAACAGTTGGAGAACATCGACAGATGCAAGCCTTTGCGGACAAATTAATTGAAAAGTTAAGTCAAACGGTCAAGGCTGAAAACGCATAAATGGTTGAAGATTAACTTATGAGGGAAGGCGGAACACAGGATGACTGACGCAAGCGAGAAACTACCTATATCTGGCTTCTATAAGGTTGTTGATTATGTTACAATTTTTAAGAGCGAAAAATGGTGGGAAGCAATAGTCGTCTTCGAGTCTTTCGGAAGGCGGTCAATTGGTTTGTATCTCTGGCAGAACAGAAACGGAACATGGAAAAGGAAGCACAAGTTTAACATTAGAAATCTTGATGAATGGGATAAACTAAAGAACGCCATAGAGCAACTTGCACCCAAGCTTATTTCAAAATAGTCCCATTTTTCCATATTTTAAATTCTTATCCTAAATTAGAATCCATGATTGAATAATTTTATTATTCACCTCCACAACGAAACACAATAAGGGCGAATATCATGGAGGCCGAACGAGAAACACAGGAAGGTATCTGGTACGAAGAAGAAGTAAATGAAGAAGGCATTCAACATGGGCAAGTGAAACAGAGGAACTTAAGGTTAAATGATCAGAGAGAAGATAAAAGCAGCTTCGTCCACGGACTCTCCGTCGGCCTTGGAATTGGATGCATCGCGACCTTTGTCATAATTTGGATAACAGTGTTCTTCAGTCCACAACTGCCATCTGCGGTCACATATGAGAATCTGCTTTCAATATTCATTTATTCGCTCATCTACTTGTTGGCGGTAGGTCTAATCGCACTGACAGCTGGTATATTCAGAGAATACTATGCTACAAAAACAAGTTCAAAACGCTGAATGTCTCAAATCCCGCGTATTTCTCATCTGTAAATAATTAATAATAAATAGAAGCTAAACTATAATTGTGAAAGCTCATGTCCCATGCGTTTAAACAACTTTTAGAAAAAATTATACGCGAAAAGGCTCCAGGTCCATCTCCAACGTTCTCCGTGTTCCACGTGCTGCGCGCAATAGAGCTTATAGCAGAGAAACCAACTGGCCGCAGCAAGCTCGCTGAGAATCTAAATGTCGGGGAAGGGGCTGTACGTACCATAATAGGTCGATTAAAAAACGCTGGTTTAATTAAGACCTCAAAAGCTGGATGCGCACTCACAGATAAGGGTTTAATGCTGTTCAAAGAATATCAATCAATTTTTAAGAAAAAAGTTAAAATTGGGAAAAATGAGCTGACTCTTGCAGATTACAATTTTGCGGTTCTAATTAAAAATCATGGGGATAAAGTTAAGTCAGGAATGGAGCAGCGCGACGCAGCAATAATAGCTGGCGCGAAAGGTGCAACAACAATACTGTTCAGAGAAGGGCGCTTAATTATTCCATCAGTAAGCAATAATGTGGCTGAAGACTTTCCGAAAGCTGCAAGCCAAATAGTTATGCTTATGAGACCAGAGGAAAATGACGTGATAATAATCTCTAGCGCCGACTGTCTAGGAAAGGCCGAGTATGGCGCGGTGGCGGCAGCATGGGCACTTCTCTGAGGCTGCTAAGAAGAAAATATGAGATGGAAATTACGCGCATATGTATGTTGCATGCCAGTTGCATGTTTCAAGCGTCCACAGTAGTGTCGTAGGCTTTTTCATCTTTGTGACTGCGTCAAAGTAGTTCATGTTTTGATAGTCGACTAGGGCACCAGCGCAAAAGCTCAACATCTGCTATCACGCCAGCACCGTCGCCTGCGTGTGGATTGTCCATAATCATTTTTTAGTATTTTGTTTGCATAGTTGAGATATGTAATAAGAGCTAGTAGCTCTAAGAGACCCAAAGATCGGCCGTTCAAATCGAGTCCCTGCAACCAACCAAATTTAAGCTTACTTTGATTCAAAATTTTTGAAAATAACCAAACAATTATTTTATAATGGCTATGGGCGCGCACTGATCTCATCAAAGGAAAATCAATTTGTGATCTGTTCCTCGAAGTTTTTTGGCTGCTCTGCAGTGGGGATTATGGGTCTTTTTCTCCGTAGTGTAGTGCTGCGGTGTATATGTCTTCTATGTCTATGATGCCGTCGTAGTTTATGTCCAGGTTGGGCTTGTAACCTGGCTCTCCAGGTGTTGTTCCGTAAACCAACGCCATAGAATATATGTCTTCTATGTCAACTATTCCGTCAGCGTTAACATCGCCCACAAACGCAACCGTCACTATGCCATTGGTAAGGGTGTTGTCTGCCGTGTCTGTTTCGCCTGGAACAGGCGTAGCATAAGCCCATATTGTGTAGTTGTCCTTAGCAAAGCCAGAAGTGTTCCATGTGAAGATGATGGTTGTAGAGTTTCGACTTGTTAGGGTGACGGTTTGTGATGTAACAGAAGTAGTGTTAGCATGGACTGTGACATTGAAGTTTTCAGTGAAGTTGCCTTGATTTTCCATTTTCACATTGATTGGAAAGGAGTATCCTTCTCCTACTATTGTTTTGCAAGGGAAAACATTTGTTATCGCTATGTTAGTCCATGGCTTCATAAGGGGGTAGTTATCCGCATTGTTTACATCAATGGCATGTGATGTGTCGCCTATTCCGTCGCTACCAGGTTCGTCTTGACTCGGCCCTGAAAACTGATCGACCCCAGTATAGTTGCTCCAGTAGTTTCCACCAGAAGGGTAGCTGTTGTTCCAGGCGCTATTGTAGGATTCGATTATTTCTACTTGGTTTGTGTTGTTGGCAAAGTTGTTATGGTAAAAAATAGTGTTATTAGAGCAGTAGAGATAGACGCCTACCATGTTCTTGCTCGCTGTATTTCCAACAGCAGTGCCGTTGTCGGAACACAGGAAACAAATGCCATAATAGTTGTTCTGCGCCAAATTTTCATCAACATTGCAATGTTTGGACTCCTCAAGGTTAATGCCTTCTGCATTGCTGTCTGCCGTGTTTTTGGAAATAATTGAATTGTTGGAAAAATAGACATGAATTCCGTAGTATAGGTTGTTTTTTGCGTTATTTCCAACAATTGTGCAGTTTTGGGAAAGATATACTTGTAGGCCATGGTAATCGTTGTTTTCAACGTTGTTTTCGTCCATTGTACAATTATGACTTTCTTTTTCAACACTTATGCCGATCCAGTTCCGGGTTGCGTTGTTTTCGCTGATTGTGCAATTACTGGAGAAATAATCAACTATGACACCGAACCCATAGTTATTGTTTGCGTTGTTTCTAGTAATTGTGCAGTGACTGGAATATTTGAGACTGATGCCGTCATATTGGTTATTGTTTGCGTTGTTTCCGACTACGGCAGAGTCTGTAGAGCCAAAAACGCAGATGCCATAGTCACCGTTTATTACAGTAAAACCGCTAAAATATACATTGTTCACAGTGATATTTACAATCGTTCCGTTTCCGTTTCCATCAATAAAAGTAGTCAAACAGTCTTCTCCAATCAACGACACGGTCTTATTTACGACCACATGTTCATTGTAGATGCCTTGTCTCACCCTAATTGTATCCCCAAGACCCACCAATGGCGAATTAATTGCTTCTTGTATCGTTTCGAAGTTATCTGGAACCCACCAAATCGCCGAATCTGCTGTGATCGCTTTCTCTTGCAGATATGCAGAAAGTCTATTGCGCTGAAAGCCTGTAACGGCCCCTAAAACAGATGGATGACTCAAAATAAGAAGCAAACAAAATGGAACTAGAGCAATCTTCTCGCCCATTTTGACACCTAATAATCCAATTTATTCCGTGGTTAATTAGCTTGTGGAAAAATCTTCGATTTTTTGTTCGTTAGGAACGTAAGATAGGCGCGCAAAGAGATGCCATGTAAAAATTGTGCCAGCAGTATTAAAACTAGAGGAAGATTCCACAAAATTAAAATAGAAAGGCGAGCCATTAAAAACTGCTGTAGATTAGGAGGAAGGAAAAGATATGAGAAAGAAATTCATTGCAATATTTGTGGCTGTACTATTATTGCTACCAATTTTTTCGTTTGTAACAAGCGTAAAAGCCAATGGTTCTTATGTCATAATTGTTGCACCGCAAGAACAGACGGAGTGGCAACCAGTGATAGACAGACTCTTATACTATCATCCCGGCGCAGTTGTGTTAACTCTGCCTCCGGAAATACAGAGCGTTGTGATGGATCTTGACAGGCAAGTTAAGTTCCTGCTGATGGATGGCGGTCTCAAAACGTACCTATGGATAGCGTACTATGCATGGGGCTATCGAAGCATTCCAGTTCCGATGGGGTATTACAGATCAGGAGATAAGGCGCAGATAAACGTCATACTCCACTTAGATAGGCATAAGGCGGACGTACGCGACCTATTCCGCAACTGGTTTGAAGCAGAGCTTGGTTATCAACCCCACTACGTGGCTTTGGTTGGAGACATCAAGACTAGAATGAAAGACTGGGTATCAGCCTTAGGAATGACTAAATGGTGGGACGCAAGCCTTCCCTATCCCGCAGACGCATGGCCATCAAGCATGACCGCTGGACAAGTGCCCGTGGCCTACTGCCCCTTCGTGATTGAAGAGTGCTTGTCATGGTATGGATATGCTTGCGGCAGAATAACTGGTGACACCGTGGCTGATGCTGTGGCATTAGTTGACCGTGCTGGAACATACAATGAGTGGGTTGCCGCCAACACTGACAAGGCAGGGCGATTCCTTGCATCCTATACTGTTGGCGTCTACGACTACTATGCTCAGATGCCGAGCATGTTGACAAGTGCAGGCTTTGATTTAGCTTGGTACACGCCAGATGGCCCGCCAGACGGCTATCCAACTTGGGCTAACGTGAAGCCAGAGCTTGAGGCCGGTGTAGGATATTGGCACCTAACATGCCACGGAAACTTCATGACAGGCATGGCAGGACCAGGCAACGGCCTGACCACGTTTCCATATGACTGGTCAACAGGATACTACTACGACATTGAAATTGGTGGTGAGACACCTAAGGGCGGCTGGTCGGGAGAAATCTGGGACTTCATAAACAACGACGTTCTTGACAGCCCAGTCCGATCTCAGTACATTTATCGAGTGCCTCCACTGGATTATGCTGTGGTCCGTGTAACAGCATGCATGACAGGAGCCTCTGAATTCCCACTCCAAATTGTCGGTAAGGGAGCCGTCGCTGTAATTATGGGCATTACAAGCTAGGAGGTTTGTGAAGGCGACTGCGACGCAGCGTACTTCTATAACGCATTAACCCACACAAACCCTGACACAGGCAGTCAATTCTCATTGGGCGAGGCTATGGCATACGCTAACGTCAACACCCACGTCTTGCACTACTACTACGCCACAATGGCTGGCATGAACTACTGGAGCACCATGTACCTCATCGGCGACCCCGCGCTGGTTCCATACGTTCCAACAGTGGGAGGATCCCCACCGCCATTAGACCCACCCGGCAACAACCCAGGAGCCTATCCAGGCGGATCACAACAAGTCACAGGATATTACGTTCCAATGGCCATTGAACAACCCGACGGAAGCATCTTCATAAAAAACATTGGAGAATCTGTCAAGCGTTAGGACGAGACATAATATTGGTCTTCGTCTGGAACCACGGTGAATTTCAACCTCAACTACGATCTGGTGGAGTACTGCTGGCACTTATCAAGGCATTCCTCTATAAGTAGGGAAAAATAAAATCCCTCATCCCCTTTTTTATCTATATATCTATAGTTAGTATGTGTATTTTTCTCCTCCAGCCAATATGCGTTCTAAAGCCATGTTAAAATTTATCATTCCATCGTTAGTTTTTGCCGAAACTGGAATAAGCAAAAATCTTAAACCAAGCTGGTAAACCGCGTTCATCATATTTCTGCTGAGCAAACGCTTTGTTCCTTCAAGTTTTTGTTCAATTGAATTTTCTAAAGCCTTTGGATTGGCTGACCAATCGACAACTTTGTCAACTTCATCTTTCGGAAGCAAATCACACTTCGACAACAAATGCACTTGGGGTAAGAGAAAGCGGTTGTAGACTGCTGCTGAAAGGAAGAGGTTTGAAACATAGTTTAGTGGGTTGACCGAAAAAACAGCGTCGAACAAGTAAACTATGGCTTTAGGTTCCCTCGTTAGCTCACTAGCAATGTAGGGTCCGCTTGCTCTAAAAGCAAACAGCTCCATCTGCCCTGGGGTGTCCACCAAAGCAATGTCGAATTTTAAATCTTCAATTTCTTTTGAAATTTTTTCAATTTCATCCGCGATCAAATCAGCAGCCATTATTAATGCGCCATTTGGACCTAAATCGTACTTTTCCATTAAGCTTCCAACGTCTACATAGTTGCGGACATCCACATCTGGCGAATATGGAAGCGATAACACCCCTGGGTCCAGGTTCACTACCGCAACATCTTGTTTGGATATTTTTAACCATTCGCTGAAGGCTGCCGTTAGCAGAGACTTTCCTGACCCAGCTGTTCCTATGATGAAGACCATAAACACTATCTAATCATCCCTATTTTAGCTAAGGAATACCATGTTAGTATCAAACCTTCGTCCTAAAGTAAAAGCTTTTTCTGTTAGGATGTGATTTCTGGTGGCTGTGGTTCTGGAGTTTCTTGTTGAGCTTGTCTTGACATGAAAAATGCGACCATGCCCACACAGACTAAAATCACGGCGATACCTAATAGCGAAACAAAGAAAATAGATAAAATTGTTACGGTTCGAGTTGGGCTGTCTGCTCCAGCATGATCATCATCTCCCGACCAGCTTGCACGAATATAGCATATGCCAGCAGTCTCTGTATTCCAAGCGTACGTGAACTTCCCACCAGAATCCGTGGTAGCTGTGCCTAAAATCGTCCAAGGTAGATTATTCACTTTCACGTAAATGGTGATGGTTCTGTTTTGCAGGGTCGGTGAAAGTTGCCCATAAAGTGTGACGGTGCCCTTTTCAATAAGATATGTGGGTGAAATGGTCAGCGATATTGTTGAAGTCGTTAGGGTTTTGTAGCTTGCTGAAACTTGTCCCGGAGCTGATTGTTCGCAGTTTTCAAGGGTAATTACTTGTACAGGCGCATGTTCTAAATCGTCTGGGCATTCGCCAACTCTCCATCCGTCTCGCCAGTTCCCTCCGGTGCATTCAACTATATAATATTTGATGTTGTTATAAGTTATGTAACAGGCTTGACTCCTTGCATCATGTGGCGTGTGCGAAAGGCTGACGCCGACATTCATGTGCGCCTTATCCTCATAGTATAGAAGCACAACATCGAGTCCGCCTGCCTTTATGATGGAAGCCGCAACGCAGGAAAAGGGGTCACAATCCCCCTTGTTTTCCGCAATCGTTTCTACAGGATATTTCGCTGACGTAGTTGTCTCATAAGGTATTTGATGAACAATCATCAACACCCCATTTGCGTAATCCTCATCATCCGTGTAAATTTCCCAGAGGCTGTCGGCAATTGGTTTTAAGGCATATGGCGTGACAAACTTGGCGAAATCATTGTTCGAATTTAGCTTATGGCTTTTTTCGGTGTAGTATTCGTACAGCGATTTTTGAACTGTAACATTCAGTCTATAACATTTTGAACCGTTTGGTTTGTCTAAGAGTTGATAGGAACTGCTGTAGCTTTCTGAATAGCAGCAATTTGGTAGGTAAGAGAGTACCAGTAACACCGTTATTATTAGGGATACTTGAGAAAGCCTTCGCCTCACTTCTTTCATGAAAAATTTTGTTGTCCGCCTGATATATGGCGTTTATGAACTGCTAATCAATAGTCGTGAACAATTTGAAAGGCTACTTCAAGCACCCAGATTTTCAATAATCTTTAGTTAGTATCCAAGCCTGTCCTCACCGCAACCATATTAAGGCTAATATTCCAGCAAACAAAAATCTTTCGACAAAGCTATTGTTTTTTCTTCAACCTAACTTTTCCACCGTTTTTCTTTATTAAATCTGACAGTTGAACCATCGCTTTTTTCAGACAGTCTTTGGCGGTTTTAAAGTCCTTTGCTGTTGTTGAAAAGTGGACTTCAACGTGGGGTTTTTTCTCTTCACCTTTTGGATGTGATTTTATGTAAACATAGGGGTTGTTATGCATCGCTTGGTCAATTAAAGGCGCCAGAGTCGACTCCATGACGTTATTCACATGAATACTTGTTTCAAAAAACGTAACTTCTCCTGCTTCCTTTTTAAGCAAAGGCATAACAGATTTCTCAAAAATAGCCTCCATTTCCGAAGGGACACCAGGCAACGCTATAAAAAGCGTTTCTTCAACGTTTATCATTACGCCTGGAGCCGTGCCAACAGGGTTTGGCAGCGGCTCTGCCCCCTCTGGAAGCTTTGCCATCTTTACTCTTGGCGGTGTCAACTCAACTTTTTCCATTTTTCTTGCTTTGGCATATGCTTCATATTTTTCCCTTACCATTTCCAAAGCCTTTTCATCAACTTCCAATTTGCGGTTTATGGCTTTGGCTATTCCTTCTAATGTTTTGTCGTCAAATGTTGGGCCTAGTCCGCCTGTTGTTATTATGAACCTTGGTTTTCGCTGTAAAGCTTCGCGCGTAGCATTTGAGATTTCGTCAACATCGTCGCCTACAATTGTTATTCGCTTCACTAAAATTCCTAATGAAGTGGCACGTTTGGCCATCCAATGAGCGTTTGTGTTTAATGTTTTGCCGATTAATAGTTCATTGCCAACGCAGATTATCTCCATTTGCGGGCTCATTTTCTCACTTTTTAATTAAGCATTTAAAAAATAAGATTGTTTTGTCCTTTTTATGCTGTTTGCTAACTTACCGCATAAAAGCTGAACATGCGGTTTATTTTTTCTTGCTAAGCCACCATTTCAAGTATTCTTTTTTCCGCTTTTCTTGCTCTTCCTTGTCAGTTTCAAATGTGGGTCTTAGCTTTTCTCTTAATTCCATCAGCTCTTGCTGCGTTAAAGAAAGTCCGCAGCTTTTGCACACGTAGTGCTTGGTGGCTAGCATGTATTGCATTTCTCCGCCACATTCTGGGCAATAAGGCATCTTAATCACTCGATCTGATTCTAGAAGTGAAGGTGCCTTGAGAAATAGCTTTCGCTTGTCGACTTGTCTGATATTATGTGTTTATGTTATGAAGTTTGCCAGTTTTGCTTCTTTAGCCAGCTGTAACGCTCTTTTCATTTCATCCCTAGTAAGTCTTCTGCACAATTCCGGAACTTCGTACGCACGCCATTCAGGTCTATACTGAAACATAACATTAACCCTCGTTTCTATGCCTAAATTTTCAGCTATCCAGCCTAGGATGGGTTTTGTGCAACATTCCAGATGGCTTGGCAAAACTAGCACACGTATTATAAGCTCGCCATATTTTTTTGCTTCCAAATGATTACGTGAGCATACATTCCAATAGTTTGGTGCTTCAGAAATTTTTTCTGCGCACTCGCCCGGTCCATACTTAAAATCTAATAGATAGATGTCGGCGAATCCAGCTAAAAGCTGTGCTGTTTCTGGACTGTAGTAAGTGTTTGTGTTCCAAACAATTGGAATGTTTATATTTACGTGCTTGAAGGTTTTAAGCCATTGTTGAAGCCACGGCGTCGGTTCTCCGCCGACGAGGTTGGCGTTTCTACAACCGTTCATGCGGAGATGTTCAACCTCTTTTGCTAATTCTTCTAGCTCGTAAACTTCCCCTTTCTCCATCCATTGAGAAATTGTCCAGTTTTGACAGTGGTGGCAACGCATTGTGCAGCCCATTGTGAAAA
>CAZHWZ010000010.1:0-45917 GCA_964535965.1 uncultured Candidatus Bathyarchaeia archaeon
CGCGAAGAAGGTTATCATCCGCTCGATGAAAAGCGAAAAACCCGAGAAAAGGTGAAAAGGGCTTGCCTGAAAAAGAGAAGGAAGAGAGCTCTTTAGGGTTGAAGCTTAGCCCACGTCTGCTAGAGCTTCTTGCAAAGCTTCAAGAAATCGAGCTTGAAGATTTTGAGATGGATGTTGGCGATTTGGAGATATGGCTTCAGCCAGGAGCGGTTGCTGGACCCGTTGTTGCTCCGCCAAAGGTTGTTCCACCAGTGAAGGTTAAGCCTACAGAGATCATTGAGGCTGAGTTTGTTCCTCCGGTTGAAACCTATCCGGGTAAAGTTGTTGAGGTGAAGCTTGGAGCCACAAAAAGTGAAGGCGGAACTCGCGGAAAATCCGTAGTAATGGGGGGCGAAATGACACCAGCCTTTTACACGTTTGAGAGGCCTACGCCACATCCTCCGGTGGTCACGTTAGACGTTTTTGACATGGAGGTTCCTCTTGCAAAGGCTGTGAAGATGCACGTGAAGGATGTTTTGGGAGATCCTGCGGCTTGGGCTAAGCTTGCGGTTGAAAAGTTTGGCGCTGATCTTGTGACTATTCACTTGATAAGTGTTGATCCGCTTACTAAGGATGCTTCGCCGAAGGAAGCTGTGAAAACAGTGGAGACGGTTGCTCAGGCTGTGGATGTGCCCCTCGTAATTGGGGGGTGCGGAGATCCGGTCAAGGACGCCGCTGTCTTTGCTGAGGTTGCTAAAACCTTCGCTGGAGAGAGGTTCCTGATAAGTTCGATAACAAGGGACATGGACGTTGAGCGTTGCGCCAAATTCATTAAAAAACATGGGCACGTTGCGTTATCCTTCACTCCGATGGACCTAAACTTGGCAAGGGAACTTAACCGTAGACTCTACGACTTTCTGCCAAAAGAGGACATTGTCATGGATTTGACAACAGCCGCGCTTGGTTACGGTCTCGACTACGCCTTCACCAACATGGAGAGGGCTAGGCTTGCGGCTTTAATGGGAGATCCGGAGTTGGCACACCCCATGTCCTCTGGAACGACGAACGCTTGGGGGGCAAGGGAGGCGTGGTTGAAGATGGCTCCGGAATGGGAACCCCGCGAGCTGAGGGGCCCTCTCTGGGAGGTGGTTACTGCTTTGACGTTCCTGCTTGCTGGTGTAGACATGTTTATGATGATGCATCCGGCTGCTGTTAAAACCCTCAAAGACATAACAAAGCAGTTGACAGGCGGCGGTTCGGGCAACGCTGACAGGCTTGTTGAATGGGTTTCCATGAAGATATAGAACTTTGGAGGGTTGCGTGTATGAGTGAAAGAGAGGGTAAGGGAAAAGTTGGCATAAGAGAGCTGAGCCCAATAGATGTTTACAAGCTTCTTCCCAGAACAAATTGTAAGGAGTGCGGTGAAGAAAACTGCATGGCTTTTGCAACGAAGGTTGTGAACCGCGAAGTATCGGTCGAGAAATGTCCACCGCTTCTAAAAAAAGAGTATGAGAAATCTTACAACCAGTTGAAGGATATGCTTAAACCAGCCATAAAAGAGGTTGTTGTAGGCACCGGCGATAGGGCTGTGAAAATCGGCGGAAAACTCGTAATGTACCGCCATGAGTTCACATACTTCAACCCGACAGCGATTGCAATTGACGTAACTGACGAAATGTCTGATGAAGAGATACTGGATAGGATAAAGAGGACTGAACGGTTCAACTTTGAATATATTGGGCAAACTCTAAAGCTTGACATGATTGCTGTTCGCTCTACCTCAAACGACCCAGAAAAATTCAAGGCAACAGTTAAGAAAGTTGTTGAAAACACGAATCTACCACTGATTTTATGCTCGCTGAACTCGAATGTCATCGAAGCTGGGCTGATGGCTGCGCCGAAAACACGTCCGCTTTTGTACGCGGCGACGAAGGACAATTGGAGGGAGATGGCTGAACTTTCCCTAATGTATAATTGTCCATTAACGGTTTTTGCGCCGAACAATATGAAACTGCTCAAGTCTTTGACAAAGACGCTGCTTACTTATGGAGTTGAAGACTTGATATTGGATCCGGGCACTTTCTCTGGTGATGGTTTGGCTGATGCTCTGAACAACTTCACGATGATTCGCAGGGCTGCGTGCAAGAGGGGCGATGAGCTTCTAGGTTTTCCGTTGCTGAGTGTGCCTATGATTGCTTGGATGGAGAAGGGCGAAGCCCCAGAAGAGATTGTGAAGTGGAGAGAAGCCTACTTGGCAGCGTTGCTTATTGTCCGCTTCGCAGACATTGTAATACTGCATAGCGTTGACGGCTGGTCGCTCCTACCAGACGTCATACTGCGACAGAACATCTACACAGACCCGAGAAAACCTGTGGCAGTTGAGCCAGGCTTAAAGGTGTTTGGAACTCCAGACGAAAACTCGCCTGTGATGTTCACGACAAACTTTGCGCTTACGTACTATACGGTGTCTTCAGACATCGAAGCCGCAAAGGTGAACGCTTACTTGCTCATTGTGGACTCTGAAGGAATAGCCGTGGACAGCGCCGTGGCTGGGAGAAAACTGACAGCGGAAAAGGTTGCTGACGCCATAAAGGCGTCTGGAGTGGAGAACAAAGTTAAACACAGAAAACTAATAATCCCGGGGAAAGCAGCACGCCTAAGCGGAGAAATAGAAGAACTTAGCGGATGGCAAGTATTGGTCGGACCACGCGACTCTTCAGACATACCAAAATTCCTACAAGAAAAATGGCAAAACCCTACGTAATTCCTCGCACCAATTCACCGTGCGCCAAGAATGGTAAGTTTCTACTCTCCAAAATCTTATGATTCAGACTAAGCATTTAACTTGTAGGGGAGGGAGCGAACTGGATACTCACTGACCATTTCTGATGCTAATGAGAGAGACCTAATTCAAGAATCTGGAAAAGTATGAATTCATGCTTAAGCGGTGGTAGCCCGGGAGAGATTCGAACTCTTGCCAAGCGCGTCCTAGGCGTTTTCTACCAATGAAATCATACGGAAAATCTGTAACACATCACAGTTATTGTCTAACTAAAGGAAAATTCTAATGCACAACAATATTATAGGCTCCCGCCTTTATTGGCCAAAAACTTACGAAAACAAATCCTTTTCACAATTGAAGTACTGGAAATTCCCCCCATATAAGGGGGGATAGGCACACAGCGCACAGATAGGCCTCGAACAATTTTACACGCTAGGACTGCGGCTCAGAAGGCAATAAAATAATATATAAGTGCGCTTTAAGAAATACATTCTACATTTAAATTGAACGGGCTGTCAACTTGGAAGCCTACAGTTTAACAGTTTATGGAAGAGTTCAGAGAATCGGATTTAGAAGGTACATTCTAGACTTAGCCCAAGACTTGGGTTTAACGGGATACGCCAAAAACTTGCCTGACGGATCCGTCGAAATATTTGCGCAAGGTGAAAAGGAACAGCTCTCAAAATTCTTCGAAATGTTGAAACAACCTCCACCACCAACCCAAATAAGAGAAGTTAAAGAAAAAGAAACCGCCGTAAATCCTGAAATTAGGGGGTTCAAGCTCGTCTATGGAGAGCTGAATGATGAACTGCAAGAAGGATTTGGAGCAATGCAAACAATATTCACGGAATACTGGAAAGAATTTAGAGACTATAGACAAGAGTTTAGAGAAGAGTTCAAGGATTACAGACAGGAATTCAGAGATTATAGGCAAGAGTTCAGGGATTTTGCCAAGAGAACCGACGAGAACTTCAAGTTAATTTCAGATAAGTACGGCGAAATATCCGATAAGCTAACAGTAATACTTGAAACCTTGATTAAAGAGTCAAAGGAGACTAGAGAGATGCTAAACGAAACCATGAAAAGCCTAAAACACGCTCTTGAAAAACTGGCTAGATAAACCGCACCCCCTCTCAAGTGAAGCACAAATTCAATCTATTTATAGGGGGGCTATACTTTTTTCAGAGTCTATCAGTTTCCGCCCTATTTCTTATACCTCTTAAGATAATCTTCTGGTTTGGGGAAGATGTCTCGAGTTCTTTCAAAGCGCTTTTTTGTGTTAATGCCATGTTGAAGGGTCATGAAAACTTTTGGTTTGCTGAAACTTTCAACTTCGCCATTCGCCCTTTTCCTCACAACCTCTATGCAATCATCCACTACACAGCTTAAGACGCAAGCGCCACAGTATATGCAAAGCTCCTCGGTTATCCCAACATCCCCAGCCTTCCAAAACAAAGCGTTAGTTGGACACGCCTCTATGCAGAGTTTGCACTCGACACCCTTGCATGTCCTCATGTTAATGATTATGCTTCCTTCAACAAAAAACTCCTTTACACCCAGTGGTGCTAGAAGCTCCTCCCTCCGCTTCTTTCTCTCCTTTTCCGCAGTCTCCATTAGGAGCTGAAATATGTCAACGCTTGAAGATTTGCTGGGCTTTCTTTTCTTGGGCATCGACTTCATCTTTTAACCAAGTATCCAGTTTTAAAACGTATAATGCTCATGAATTATAACTATTTATTCCAAATCCACAAATAAACGCGGAAAATTAGAAAGAGGGATAAACGTTGCTTGAACAACCTAGCCTATTCCACTTCTCTCAATTATCCTTGGCACAATCCACTCAAAACCCACAGCCATCATGTGAACACCAGCAGCATTAGTAGTCTTACGAATCTCACGAACCATCCCACCAAAAATTTCAACATTCTCCTCCAAAAAAGCCTCCTTGCTCTTCTGCTTTGCCCTGCGAAGTCGTTGCTCCACGTCCCCTGGAACCCTAATGCCCGGAACGAATTTGATCATCCACTCCATCATCGCCTGCGACTTGAAAGGTGCAACACCAATAAGCACAGGCGTTTTCAGATATGCCACGGCATCCAAAAAGCGCTTGGCCTGCTCTACATCGTAAACACACTGGGTCTGTATAAAATCAACCCCAAGCCTGACCTTTCTCTCAATTTTTAAGACTTCAGGCTCTAAGGGATCAGCGTTCGGCGCGGCAGCGATACCAATGTTAAATTTGGGCGGATTCTCAATCTTGTTCCCATTCAAGTCCACGCCCTCATCTATAACTTTCCTCAGCATATAGGTGAAAGTTGCAGAGTCCAAGTCAAAGACAGGCTTGGATTGCGGCGTATCGCCCACCGTTGTGTGGTCGCCAGTAAGAACCAAAATGTTCCTTATTCCCAAGGCACCAGCGGCTAAAACGTCAGAAAGCAATGCCAAACGGTTTCTGTCTCTCGTCGTCATCTGATAAACAGCTTCTACACCAGCCTCCTTTTGAATGAGGTATGAGGGCACAAGCGCGTTCATATAGCCAAAAGCCGTGGGGTTATCCGTGATGTTAATAGCCACGACATGACCCTTCAACGTTTTTGCGCCTTCAATAACTTCGTGAAGATCTGTTGTTTTCACTGGCTCAAGCTCTCCAGTAAAAACGAATTTGCCATCCATTATCTGCTTCATCAACTCGCTGTAGACTTCTCTCTTCCCACCAACGGTTATTTCCACTTTCCCTTTAGCTGCTTCAGTTTTCTTTTCTCCTGCCGTCTCGCCACCTATTTCTCGCGGATGCTCAGAAATCCTATAATCATGGGGAACCCTAAACTTGGTGAACAAGTCAAGTCTATCTCTTTCTTTTAGGCGATTGTAGATGAGCAACCACGCACAGTCTTTTTTCCATCCGCCAACCTCACATTTCCCCTTTGCTTGTCCCCCACAAGGTCCATTTAGAAGACTTTTGGCGCACCTGGTTATTGGACATATGTCTCCAGTTTCAAATAGGATGCAGTCTCCGCAGGCACGGCACATTTCGTAAAACTTGCCTTCCTTTGTATCATGCATTCCGAGAAACTCTGTGTCGTTTGCTGGAATAATCAGTTTGTTTGGATAGAAGTCTGCGAGGGTTTGAACTCCAACCCCACAGGCTAAACTGAGTACGGCATCGTAATCGTCAATTAACGAGTGAAGCGATGTTGCAGCTATCTGTCTGTCACATTGACGCAAAATTGAGATAGCCTTGATTTTTGAGTTGTTCACACCTTTGATTTTTCTACGCATCTCCAGCAGCATCTTCAAGATTTCAGCCTGTTTTTCGCCTCCAACCTGTATTATGGCGGCGCATCCATCGCAACCCACTATCAAGAGGCTTGGAAAATTTTCAGCCATTCCAAAAATTTCTTCAAGAGGTTTCTGCTGCACTATAATCATGATAAATGACCCCTTTAAAGAAACTCATATGAACATTAACCAACAATATAAAAATTGCTATGTGGAACTCAAAATTATCCTTAGTCTATCAGTTACGCAAGTTTAATATTTCTGGTGTTTATTTCTTAAACTTCTTTACAATCGCCGCTTAAAGAATGTTTGAGGTTAACACAATGACCACTGACAAGATCGCCCAAGAATATTATCCTCCTTGTCGCAAGGCTTGTCCCGCCGAGGTAAACATTCAAGCTTACATCGCTCTCATAAGCCAAGGAAAATTCAGAGAAGCCTTAGAAGTCATAAGAAAGTATATTCCTCTTCCAGCCGTTTGCGGAAGAGTATGCTTCAGCCCATGTGAAGAAGCGTGCACAAGAAAAGAGATAGACGAAGCGCTAGGCATTCGAGCTCTAAAACGACTCGCAGCAGATTACGAGCTTAAAATAGGAAAGATTGAGAAACCAAATCCAATTCCAAGAAAGTACGATAAGAAGGTAGCCATAATCGGCTCAGGTCCCGCCGGGCTTTCTGCAGCCTACGAACTTGTTAAACTGGGATACCCCGTTACAATTTTCGAAAAAGCCTCCAAACCCGGTGGCATGCTAAGAGAATGCATACCAGAATATCGTCTACCTAAGGAAGTACTTGATATCGAAATCCAGCAAATTAAGGATTTAGGTGTAGAAATAGAAACTAACACAGAGCTGGGCAAAGACATAACAATAAACAGTCTATTTAGTCAAGGCTACAACGCAGTCTTCTTAGCCATCGGCGCTCAAAAATGCTTGAGCCTAAACGTTGAAGGTGAAAACTTAGATGGCGTTATTCACTCGCTTGAATTTTTAAGAGAGGTAAACTCTGGAAAGCGTATTGAACTTGGAGACAAAGTGGCGGTGATAGGTGGTGGAAATGTTGCGGTTGATGCAGCCAGAACCGCCAAGCGCTTAGGTGTTCGCGAAGTAACAATAATATATCGACGGTCGGAGGAAGAAATGCCAGCTAACCGCCGAGAAGTTGAAGAGGCAAAATTTGAAGGTGTAAATATTCTTTTCTTGGCTTCTCCAAAAAGATTCATCGGCAAAAATGGAACGGTCGTTTCAATGGAATGCATTCAGATGCGTTTAGGACCGCCAGATGAAACCGGTAGAAGACGCCCAATCCCAATAGAAGGCTCAGAATTCACGGTTCCTGTTGACACAGTGATACTGGCGATAGGAGAAACATCCGAAACCTCCTTCTTATCTAAAGAAGTTGAAGTTACAAAGGGGAACACCATCGTAGTTGACCCCATAACGCTTGAAACAAAAATCCCCGGTGTGTTTGCTGGGGGAGACGCAGTCACAGGGCCGGCATCGGTGGTAGAGGCTATGGCTGCGGGCAAGAAAGCCTCCGTTTCCATAGACCGCTATATCAGAGGCCTAGACTTAAAAGCTGGAAGGGAAGAAGAAATCTCGGAAACAAAATGGGTTACAAGCGAAAAACCATTAGAGAAAAAGCCAAGGCAACCCATGCCATGTCTTGCCCCTGCTCAACGCCTTGGAAGCTTTCAAGAGGTTGAACTCGGATTTAATGTGGAAACTGGCGTAAAAGAAGCCCATAGATGCTTCTTCTGTGGGCCATGCGCTCAATGCCTCGAATTAGAAGACCTATGCGAACCTGACGATGCGTTGGTGGATGAGGATAGATGTATCGCTTGTGCCAACTGTGAGAAAATCTGCCTGTACGGAGCTATAAAAGTTGGAAAATCCGTCGCAAAAGTAAAACCTAACATCTGCAAGGGCTGTGGAACATGCGCAGTTGAATGCCCAGCAGTGTCAATATCCATGAGCAATTTCACGAATGAGAAAATCCTAACCTCGATAAGCGAAGCCCCAAAAATATGGAGAAACAATACAACTCATATTCTGGTGTTTGTCTGTAATTGGTGCCACAACCTAAACGTTGACCAGCTTAAAGAACACACAAGCGCTCAAATTATCCCAGTCAAATGCACTGGAAGGGTGGACCCTTTGCACGTTCTTCAAGCTTTCTGGATAGGGGCAGACGGAATCTTAATCATAGGCTGCCGCAACTCAGATTGTCATTACGTCTCTGGCGCTTCAATTACTGACAAAAGAATGGAAGAGGTAAGGAAATGGCTTAAAGCTGTTGGAATAGAACCTGAACTACTCCGAATAGAGAAGACTTCCATTAGTGATAAGCAAAGTATCAGTGAAATCATCTCAAACTTTGCGTCTGATTTAAAAGAGATGAAGTAACACCCTTACAAAGGATCTAAATTAGTTACCTAGCATGTGTTTAAGAGGAGATTTATAACTGAGCTTATGCTTCTATCACTGTGGTGAGACGAAGAATGTGTGAATTCACCGTTACCCTTGATGGAAAAACCGTCTTCAAAGAAGTAGTTTACGCGAAGATGGAAAGCAACAACGTTATCGTTAGGGATGTGCTTGGAGAATTTAAAGAGTTCAAAAACTGCAAAATCATGGAGGTTGATGTAAACTCCACACGCTTGGTCCTATCAAGCAATTGAATCCGCTGAAATCGTGAAAAGCTCAGGGTCTCGTTAATAAAGTGAGAAGGCCTGCTGTCAAACCGAAAAGTATCGGGAAGGGCAGTCCAGGAAACATTCCCTTTCTCTCCAGTATTTTAAAAGCTAGTAAGCATCCGAATAATATGCCTATTATGGAGGCTAGGCATGAGATAAAGCCGAAATTGAGGAGCATGTGTCCTGAAAGCATGGAATAGAATGTTAAATCACCTAGTCCCATCTGAATACCTTTAAAAGAGAAGCTCAAACCACGGAATTGTTCTAGCCCGCTATGAGCTATTTTTCCAACAGGTCCGTAATAAACAGCAAAGGCATCATAAATCGTTAGAAAACCCAGAATTAATATTGTACTTAGGGTAGGAATCGAGGCTCCTAGAAATGTGCCTAAGGCTCCTCCTAAACAGAGAACCACTAGGTCGTAAACTCTGTTGCGAGCTCGAAAAACTGCAAAGTCAGCCAGAAATGTTGCGAACAAGGACAAGGGTAAAATTAGAGCTTCCATGTGAGGAATAGCAAATCTTGAAAATGCTGCAGAAAGATAAACAGTGCAAAGCATAAAAACTGCGACTGTTAAGGCGAAGCCTGTGATCAAGTTGATTAATTTATGGTTTTTCCGTTTTAAAAGTAGATACAAAAGCGAGGCGCCAACTCCGACGAGGATGACAAAATAGGATGCGTTGCCAAGGGATCCGAAAACGTCTTCTGGGAAAGGTGTAATGGCGTAAAATTCTATTGTTGATGTTAGAATTAGGAAGGCGCACAGGACTCCAAATAGTAAGCTTGCTAGGATGGGTGTTAAATGTGTGATTCCTGCTTTAAATTTGCCATTCAAGTCTCTCACTCTAGTTTACTTATAATTGCTTCAACTTTCACGTAACACTTGTTGCAGAATAAGCTTTGCTTTCTGTCAGTTTCAAAAATGGAATTGGAGAAATACATGACACAAAATGGGTTAGAGCAGTGTCTTAAGCCTAAGGTGTGCCCAAGCTCGTGCACAGCCTCTTTTGTGCTTCTCTCCACAAAAAGTTCAATGTTTGAAGTCGTTCCGTAATATTCTGGTCTAAGCCTCCACAAAGAGATTAGGGCTGCTTTTCCTGGGCAGTCTGCCTCTCCAAAGACAAAATTTAACTCTGGGACGAAAATATCGATATCCATGATTCCCAAAATCCGGTCTAAAGCTTTCTCTTTTTCGGCATAGACGTGAATTTTGTTTAAGATTATGTCTGAGCGGTATTGCTGTCTTGCTTTGTTGAAGGCTTCTTCTGGTATTGGCAATGTTTCAGTAATTGGCGTGCATGTTGTTTCTGGGAAAACTACGTTTAGGTTTTCTTGAATTCTGCTTATTACGTGAGAGTCCACTTGTCCAATGCGCAATATTCCAATGTTCATATATTTTCCCTCTAGACTTTGAATACGTCTCCGGTTTTGGGCGCTACAGCCTCGAGACCCAGTTCACTCTTTACCCATTTTGCGAAAAGTTCGCAGTTTCCTTCCGCACCGTGAACAACAAAAATTTTCGGGTTTCCGCCTATTTTTTTCACTGTTTCTTTAAGCTGATTTGCCCCGCAGTGGGATGAAAAATCGAAATGTTCAACACGAGCCTTAACTTTTCTCATTTTGCCGTCAATGACGCATATCCCCTTTTCCAGTAGCTCTCTTCCAGGCGTTCCCGGAATCTGATAGCTTACTAAAAAGATGGCGTTATTCGCTCTTTTTCCAATTTTTGAGGTGTAAAAAACTGCTGGACCGCCTTTAAGCATGCCTGCTGGCGAAATTATTACGCCTGGTGTCTTGATTGCTTTTCTACGGTCTCTCCAGCCTTCAACCCAATCAACAGAATGCATGGCACCTATGAAAAGTTTGGGGTCCCTGAGAAGCTCCTTATAATTCATTAATATTCTGCTTGCTTCGCGTGCCATTCCGTCTATGGTAACAGGGTATTCAAAATGGTGGGCAGCTAGAACGCATGCTATTTCTTGGGACCGTCCAACTCCGAAGGCGGGAACCAAGACTGTGCCTCCTCTTTCTACGACATCTGTGACCTCATCCACAAAGCGTTTTTCCAGTTCTAAACGCTCCGTATGGTCTTCATCTGCGTATGTGCTTTCGATTATCACGGCGTCCAAGTCGCCATATTCCATCTTTGCGCCTTCTAGAAGTCTTGTATCCACGGTGTTGAAGTCGCCTGTGTAAAGTAGTCTCTTTCCTTCAGCTTCGACAAGTATTTGCGCGCTTCCGGGGGTGTGTCCAGCGTTTAAAAGCTGAAATTTTATGTCTCCAATTTTTTCTTCTGTGCCGAAATCTACATGCTTGTTGCTTCTCATCATGGACCTTAACTCAAGGTATTCAAATGGTAAATAATAGCTGGAAAGGTGAATGAAGTCAGAAATGAGTAATTGGGTTAATTCTAAATTTAGTTTATTTGTGTAAAGTGGCTTCTTCTCATGAATATAAAAAATAGGGACTGCACCTGAGTGGTCAAGGTGGCTGTGGGTTAAAATTAATGCGTCAACCTCTTTTGGTGGTACGTGCATTGGAAATCCTGGCTCATGGTTTAGCATTACTCCGTAGTCCAGCAAAACTTGTGTTTTTTCAGTTTTTACAGCTATGGCTATTCTGCCAACTTCATGGCTTCCGCCGAGAAATCCAACTTGTAATGGACTCATTTCTTTTCATCCGCTAATGCACTAATCATGCCTGTTGCTCTTTTAAAAATGTATTGACCTTCCTGTTGAAGCAACTCTAACAAACCCCTTCTTTACAGCCTTCAAGATTTCATCGATGTCTGAGGAGGATTGAACTTCTGTATAAGCAGTCCATAATTCATCAACTCGATGGGCGTCACTGCCAGCAACGCCGGGCAAACCCATTGTTTTCGCAAGATTTTCAGCCAGCTTATTGACTTGCGGTGTGGAAGCGCCATTTAAAACTTCTATTGCGTCGAAATCGTAGTTTTTTGCTAGGTCGCCTAAGCCATAGGCTCTATATGGGTGGGCAACGATTAGTAAGCCGTCTTTTTCTCTTGCGAAATCAATTACGTTTTGGGCGTTCCTTGATGTGCGTGGTAGTTCTTCGGTGCCTAAAATTATTATGTCGCCTTCTGCTGTGCTTACTTCGACTCCTGGGATTATTAGGATGTCTTTGTATGCGGTGGCTAATTGTCGCACTTTGTGGTAGCCTTCTATCGTGTTGTGGTCTGTTATGGCGATGGCTTTGATTGATGGATGTGCGTAGAGCTGGTCTACTATGCTTTTTGGATGGATTGATGCGTCGGCTGAATATTTTGTGTGAACGTGCAAGTCTGCTCTGATCAAGGGTTATTCGCTCATATGTCAAGTTGTTATATGTGATATGCTTCTGTCTCTCTATCTTCTCTGTGAAAATTATACCCCCCTATATATAGATTGAACCTATAGATTGAACTCCAAACCCAAACATGCTCTTGCGGAAAAGTTATAGGTGAACCGAGAACACATATGTGTTTTTGGCTTCAAAGGAGGTGATAGGTTGAAGTTTGGAGAAGTCGTTGTGGCTGTGGCTTCTTTGGCTGTGGTTTACGTTCTGATTTATTCTGTGTTGAGTATTGCGTTGGTTCCGATGAATTCCTTTTGGGGTCTTAATGTTTCTTTTGTTGTGTCTGTTTTAGTTTCTGGCTTGATTGTTGGTTATGTCTTTGCTGGCAAGATACGAGAAGAATCTAGGATGGCTTCGATTGGCAAAATAGTTGTTTTGTTTGCTTTTGTGATTATGTTCGTCGGTTTGATTGGTTTTGGGGCTGCGGGACATTCTGGCGCTCTGACTGATGAAAATCTCCAGAATATGTACGACACTAGTTCGTGGACAAACATTGATTGGGTTGCTTATGAGACGGTGGCGATGGTTCTTAACATCGCTGTGAATGTTCTCGGTGTGTTGGCGCTTGGTTTCGTAGGGCTATATTTGGGTTCGATGCTTAAGCCTTCTGCAAAGACCAAAGAATAGCAAAAACATCATACCATCACTTTCTTCTCTTGTCTTTTCTGAACGACAACTAAATCCAATGACTTCTTCACCTTTAGAGAGAACGATGGCAATAGAAGAGGCTTCTATCAATCCTTTTAAGCCAGTTCTAACGAGTTTTTTATGCAAGATTTGCGATTCTTGGAATCCACGTATCCATTTCATTTCTTAAGTATTTGGCAAAAAGCAAAGATTCCTCATTAATCAGAGTTTCAAGTGATTGACGGTTGCCATGCCTTATTCTAGGGATTCTAACTTCCAATCCAAATAGCCATAAATTGAACTGGGTTTATGATGTGAGTCCAAGCTTCTTCTTGATGTTGAGGGTTTTGAATTTTATGCGTTTTTGTTGGCATGTTTTCTTGCATGTGCTTAGGATGGTTTTGTTCCAGTTTTCTGGGTCGTTGAGTAGTATGATTGTTTTGTAGTTTGTTCGGTTGATGTAGTCTGCTACTTGATTGGCCACGTATGTTATTGTTTCTTTGTCTAGGGGTAAGACGGTTTCGTGTTGGGATAGCGGGTAGACTTCGTCTAGTTCGATTGGTATAACGCCGAATGGAGCTGCGTAAAAGCATATGTGAACCTTGTCTGGACGCGTTTTAAGCGTGCTTTGGAGCAGTTTTTCTGTTTTTTTAAACTCTTGTGCTTTGTGGAATGGCTTGCTTCGAGTCTGTGGCATAAGTAATAGAATTTTGGCTTCTTTTGGTGGGAAGTATCTTTCTGTGAGCCTCTTTCTGTGTCGCACAACTTCTGGTCGAATAAGCCCAACAGAGTTGAAGAAGAAGATTCCGCTCTTTTTGACTGATGGACTGTGTTTTTCAATGAAATCTTCGTACTTCTTCAACTTTTTTAGGGCTTGTAATAAGGCTGGATGCCCGTGTGCCCGCATTTCTAGGTGTTCCCATAGTCTGCCGTCCTTTATGGCTTGTTTTATTCGTTTTAATTCTGAAAGGCAAACGTAGAGGTTGTGTTCAGCCAGAAAAGCCTGCCTCTCTTCCTTTGGCATTTCCGAAACTTCTTTCGGCGTTTTGTTTGAGCATTTTGGGCACGCGCATGGGAAATACTCAAGTTCACTAAGCCTAGAAGTGCCAGTCTCCGTCATGTAGCGATTTTCTCTTGCATATATGGAGTAGGCTGCAGAATCGAAGAGGTCGCATCCGAGAGCAACCGCCAAAGAAAACATGAAAGGGTGTCCAGCCCCGAAAAGGTGAAGAGGCTTTTCAATGGGTAAGTTCATTTTGGCAGTCATAATCATGTCAACTAGAACATCAAACCTGTAGCGTTCCATGACCTCGGTTGGGCTTCCTAAGGCATATATTTGAAATGACAGTTTTCCCATTTTGATAGCGGATTTGGCTACCAGGTCTAGGTGTCTGCCTCCTTGAACTGGACCAACCCAAAGAATGTTCTCCCGAGTTTTAATATCAAAGAGTTCGTTAGCCCGCTTTAACGTTTCATTAACTGTTTGCTCCGCATACTCTCTTGAAACTTTCCAGCCTGTTGGCACATCCAAAATTGTGGCTATGTCTGTGTCTATCCGCTCTTGATACTCCACAATTTCTTTTGGGCTGGCTTCTATGTCGCCATAAACTAGGATTTGGTATGCGCCTGAATCGGTCATTATCACTCCGTCAAAATCTAAAAACTTGTGCAAGCCATTTTCCGCTGGCTTGTTCTGAAAATGCTTCTTCAATATATATGCGTTTGTTATCAAAGCTTCAAAACCAAAATCATCTCTAATCTTTCTGGGAGCGATTGGCTGCACAACTGGGTTTATCACCGGAAACAAAAAAGGAGTTTCAATAGTTCCACTTTTTGTTTTGATCTTCCCAATTCTTGCAAGCAAATCTTTGTCTTTTATTTCAAAAGGCATCAGTAGACCTAACCAAACTCAGTTAAACACACTTATAAAAAGTGTACATTGGCTACGCACGTGCTATGGAGGATTTTTTACTTTGACTCTGGTTTCCTTTAGCAGAAGCGGTACTATCGCAGAAACTCCTATGGCGAAAGCGGAAGCGTAAAACGGTGCAAACTTGCCCCATCCGTCCCAAAGAATGCCGCTTAACGCGTTTCCCGCCATCAGGCCTATCCAGAAAGTTGTCGCCGAAACCCCATTTACGAAACCCCACTTCGCAGATGGCGTAGCTTCCATCATGAGAGTCTGAAATGCAGGCCATGAAGTATTCAGTATGGCGTTTGACAGAAACATGAAAACAATCAATTCCAATGTGTTTCTAGAGTAAGCAAAAAGCAAGAAAAACGGAGATGAAGCTAGGAAAGTGGCAAACATAACCTTTCTTCTGTCGAACATGTCGCTGCACTTGCCTGCTGGAAGCTGCACAATTATGGAGGCGACTCCGAAACCGATGGCGTATAGTATACCTATAAACGTGTAGTCTACAGAAAAGTTCCGTTCGACGAAAACTGGAATCACTGGGCTGGTCAAACCTATGCCTACACCCTGAATTATGTTAATTAACGAGAACATAACCACTACAAACAGATATCCACCAGTTATATCGCCTTCTTTATTCTTGGAGTTTGTGGCTTTCTCTTGCGGCTTTCTTCTAGTCTCTCGCATAAGAAGTGTAAGAGGAAAAACGGCGAGTATCAGTACAAAACAGGCAAAGAAGGGAAAACGTATGTTAAGCAAATCCGCAGCAATTCCACCTATGAAGGGGGCAACAGTGGAGCCAATCAACCAAGAAATGTTTGTCCAACTATAGGCTGAAGCCATACTTTCAGTTGAAGAATCATCCGCTACGATTGTCCATCGGATAGGTATGTATAAGCCCGTTGCAAGACCGGACAGCATAACCCAAGGCACCAAATCAAGCCAACTGTTAGCCAGTGCGTACATCAACGGCGGGAAAGCAGCCAGCAACGTGCCTAGCGCATGTAGTCGCTTTCTACCGTACTTGTCGGATAGGAATCCGCTGAAAATTTGGATACTAGCGGCGACAGCATTGGATACAGAGAAGACAAATCCGAGTTCTGTCATGGATGCGCCGAGAGAATTTATGTAAATCGGCCATATAGGACTGATCAGATTAAGGGCTAAGGAGCCCACTAAGAAGATGATGGAAAGGATTAGTATGTTTCTTCCGTAAGCCATAAAGCGCTTCAATTCCGCTGCCCCTTGCCAAACTGACCAGCCATCCCTCGAAAATGAAGCTCGTCTATTTAAGAATTATGGACTAAGTACATGGTTCTTTTGAGCTAAACATACTTATATTGTATTTTCTCTAAATTAAGTGTCTATTACAAAGGAAGCCATAAACATGGTTTGCACAATTGAGATTTACGAAAAACCGAAACTTAATAACCCCGTCTTAATTGAGGGCTTGCCAGGAATAGGCTTTGTAGCCAACATTGCGGCTTTACACTTAATCCATGAATTAGAAGCCAAGCTTTTTGCCGAAATTTTCTCCGCATCCTTTCAAGATTTGGCTGTAACCACTGAAACTGGGAGCACACGTTCACCCATAAACGAACTCTATTATTATAAAAGCCGCAACGGCGGTCGCGACTTAATAATTTGGTACGGCAACACACAGGCTTTAACAACCTTTGGACAGTATGAACTTTGTGGACGCGTTTTAGATGTAGCCCAAGAGTTAGGATGTCACTTCCTAATAAGTGTAGGCGGGTATAAACAAGAAGAGATAAAGACAACTCCAGCAATTTACTGCGCAGCCTCAGACCTTGAAACCCTAAACGAAGTTCTAAACCTTGGAACGAAAATGATGGTTGGACAAATATTCGGCGTCGCTGGCCTCGTAATTGGGCTAGGTAAACTAAGAGGTTTTAAGGGCTATTCGCTTCTGGTAGAAACTCCAGGCACATACCCAGACGCAAATGCAGCACGCTGCGCTCTATCTACTCTAAGCAAACATTTAAACCTAAACATTGACTTGTCGAGATTAGATGTTGCAGCCGAAGAAACAAAAAAAATACTTGAATCTTTTGGCTTAATTAGGATAGGTAGAGAAGAAAAGAAGAAAGAGGAACAACAGTTTCGCTGGTTTATCTAGCCTTCACTTCGCTGATGAACTGCTCATAAACTTTTTGCACACGCTCAGCAGCCGGACCCGAACCCTCCACGACACCCTTCTCTGTTACTTTAACCTTATCCATAACCCATATGAACCCCTTATCCTCGTAAAGCCTAATCATCGTTGGAAAAACCTTTTCCAAACGGTCTGCGAGAGCCTTTAGGTCAAAGGGCTTTTCCACACTTAATATTTGACCTACAACATTTCCATTAAGGAAAACTCTATGCAACAACTTCCCTTCCTCATCCTTCGCATCTGCAAGACATAGACTTAATGTATCAGGGTTAATGCCGATTAATGACCCACTATACATTTTTCCAGTTGTAGTCATAACAATGACACTTTTATCTACCAACGTTGCAACTTCGGTGAAAAATTTTCTTTGCGCCACCGACAACAGTTCAAACCTCCATTTCGCTTAACACGTTGTGAAAACACATATTTAGGATTTTAACCCAAGCGAAATAATATTTCTGTGCAAACTTATTTTTAGTTGTCCTCGAACTGCATGGAAACCTAGAAGGGATAGGTCTCAAAGCGTTCTCTGAAATTCTTGCGCTTGACGATCATGAATTCGGTTTTCTTTCTTCCAAGTCTTGCTTCAACAGCACAACCGTGTTAGCGGGCAAATCGCGGTGAACGATAACGTTTGGTCCAATCCAGCTGTTGTTTCCAACTTTGACGCCTGGCATAAAAAGCGCATTTATCCCAGCTTTTACATCGTCACCCAGCACTGCCCCAAGTTTTGTTCTTCCACTATCCACAACCTTGTCTTTCACCGTCATCTTTATTGTTCCGCCGTCAAGCCGATAGTTAGCAGTTATTGTTCCTGCGCCTAGGTTGCAGTTTTCACCCATTATGCTGTCGCCGACATAGGATAGATGGCCAATGTGCACATTATCCATGATTATGCTGTTTTTTATTTCACAAGCATTTCCTATGCGCACCTTCTTGCCTATACTCGTGTATGGGCGAACGTAGCAGTTGGGTCCTATGTCGCTTTCCTTGTCTATGAACGCTGGGCCTTCTATATAGGCTCCAGAACGTATCCGTGCAGTTTCCGCAACAGTTACTGGCCCGTTTATATAGGCACCATCCTCGACAAATCCGGAAACGTTATGGTTCATTCTCATTAGTGCCCAACGGTTTGCCTCAAGCAAATCCCAGGGTCTTCCAATGTCTATCCAATCATCTCGTGAAATTTTAAAGACCGAAACCGTCTTCTTATCCTTCAGCAATAGTGAGATTGCATCTGTGATTTCCCATTCACCCCTAGCCGAAGCCGATGTCTCCTTTATTTTCTCGAATATCTCTTTTGAGAAAACAAATATGCCCGCGTTCGCTAAGTTTGTTGGGGCTTCTTCGCTGCTTGGCTTCTCAATTACACGCTTAACATATTTCTCATCTTCAAGCTCCACTATGCCATAATCTTCGGGCTTTTCAACTGGAACAACAGCCATGGTTGCGGCTGGTTTTTCTTTTCTATAAAGATTGATAACGTTTTTCACGGCTTCTGCGTCGAACAATAAATCGCCATAAACGAGCAGGAAATCGTCCTGCACGTACGGCTCGACAACGCTCACGGCGTTGCCTGTTCCAAGCACCGCTTTTTGCTCAACATACTCGATCTTTAAACCAAATTCTTTACCATCTCCAAAATACTGACGAATCTTCTCTCCCATATAATGAATAACTATTAACGCTTCATCTATCTCTGACGTTCTCAACGCAACCAAACAGTGTTCAAGTAATGGTTTTCCGCCGACTTTTATCAAGTGCTTCGGTCTGGTTACTGTTATTGGTTGAAGCCTAACACCTTCTCCTGCACCTAAAATTACAGCCTTCATTTTTCCTTTCCCTCAGCAAATTTTTTCACGAGCGTAACTCCCTTCTCCATTAACTTCTTTGCCGCTTTTAATGATTCACCCTCAACAGTTAACCTTATAAGCGGTTCTGTGCCCGAAGCCCTAACCAAAATCCACTCGCTTTCAAGGGCTAGACAAGCGCCATCAACTGCTGAGAACTCTTTATACGCTGGAAAAGCAGCTTTTAAGCTTTCTCCAACTTTTCTCACAACCTTATATTTTGCTTTGTTCCTGCAGACAATATTCTCTCTAAGCGTTAGATACTGAGGCGCTTCAGAAACAAATTCAGACAGTCTCTTATTTTCATCCTCTAAAGCTTTCAGAAGCAGCACCGACGAAAGTATACCGTCCGGGCAATAATGGAATTGCGGATGTATCCATGCTCCACATGGTTCTCCACCAAAGACAGCATTATACCTCTTTATTGCTTCTGCAACATAAACATCGCCAACCTTTGTCCTTATGACTTTTCCGCCCTGTGCCTCTACCATTTTTTCAACACACACGGATGCATCAACATTTGTAACTATAGTGCCCCCACCTTTCTTCTTTGCGACATATGCGGCATACGCAGCTAAAACACGATCAAAATCTACAAAATTACCTTCCTCGTCGATGAAAGCCACTCTGTCCCCGTCTCCATCATAAGCTATCCCCAAGTCCGCGCCCAATCCTCGGACAATCTTGGCTAAAGGCTTTAAAGACTCGGGATTTGGCTCCGGACTTCTAGCTGGAAAGAAACCGTCCGGCTGCGCATTTATGGCTGTTGCTTTGCATTCCAAAATTTCCAGAACTGTTGGTGAAAGGCTATGTGTTGCTCCACATCCTGGATCTACTATGACATGCCATTTCTTATGCAATTTCACTGCTTTCTTTATCATTTCAACATAGAGATGGCTTTCGTTAATAAATGAGGCTTCTCCGACATCACGCCAATCAGCCAGCCCAAAACTTTCGTTTTCGATGATCTTTTCAATTTCACTTTGGTTTTCGTCATTGTAAGCCATGCTATCTCTATCGAAAATTTTTATGCCATTATATTGTGGCGGGTTGTGTGAAGCTGTAATCATAACACCAGCATCAGCATTCAGTTTCTTCGTTAAATACGCCAAAACAGAAGTCGGCACAACACCCAAACAATTAACGCTCACTCCTGCTGCTAAAAGACCAGAGTTCAACGCGTTTTCTAGCATTAAACCCGAAACTCTTGTATCCCTAGCTACAAGTATCTTTCTCGCCTTAGAAAAAGTGGCGACAGCCAAACCCATCTTAGTCACCAAAACCGGCGTTAAATCAACATTAACTAAGCCACGCACTCCAGAACTGCCGAAGAGTTTTGGCTTCAAATTCTCAAGCTTCCTATACTATCCATGCGTCTTCATGGTTTAAATAGCAAATGCACTTAAATAATTTAAGCAAAAACACCTTTGTAAATTTGGAGCTACCTTGAAACTCAAAAATAAGTCCAGAAGAAAAAGTTAATTTAGCAATAAACATGGTGGACGTGTCCACTCGCATTTGCGCAGAAGGATTAAAAGGGCAAGATGAAAACATTGAAGAAAGGGGACTTCTGGAAAGGCTTAGAACTAGAATACAATATAGCAAGCGTTTCCAGAGGGTTCGAAACCGAACAGTTTTGAGGACTTAACACTTAAGAGAAAGCTATAAAGTCGTTCTCTGCTTTAACCTTTCACAAAATTTTATCAGATGCTTTCTTGTGGGATGCATTCCATTCGGGTCCGAGATATAGTAGGCGGCAACGGCGTTGGCTAGTGCCAGTCTACAACCGTCTGAAAGCCTGTAGGCGTCCCCCAAAATGTTTCCTGCATTCCAAGCGTCTCCGGCTCCTGTTGCTCTTAAAACTGGAACTTGGAAGGCGGGAACAACGGTCTCGCCTTTTTTGGTGAACGTTGCCGAAAAGCTTGTTGTGTGTAGGTCAATTCTTGCTGATAGATGGGATGCGAGAATTCTTGCGGATTCCATTGCTAACTCGTCAAACCGTAAATTTTTTTCAAGCTCCTTTACTTTGTCGCTTAGTTGTGATGCGTAACAAATTGCTTCGTTCTCATTTACACTTAATATGTCCACGTATTTGCTCTGCAAAACATTCTTCACTAATTTGGGGATCTCTTTCTTGTTAGGTGTTGGGTCTGCTGTATCGTAGTAGGTTTTGCCCTCTCCCTTTGTTTTTACGTGGCGAAAGACAGCCCTGGCCAGTTCCGTTCCAAAACGTCTGGTTCCAGCCCAATTGAAAACACAGACGTAATCCGCATTTTCAATAACTTTTAAATCCTCACTGTTTAGGTGGTGCGGTCCAAAATTGGTTAGTGCTCCTAAATCTCTGAGCATGACGTTGACTGTTCCGTTTTTCGTTTTGAATTCCATCGCTGTTGTTATTGATAATTTTTCGAGGATTTTAATGTGGGAAGTATTAATTTCATATTGTTTAAGGTAAAATTTGATGAGTTGTAGTCCTAGCTTGCTTGTACACACTATTGGAGTAACCTTCACATCTAACGCAGCTAAGGCAGAGGCCGTGTTAATCGCATTTCCTCCTCTAAGCTCTGTTTGCTCTATTCCATCTATACTGCCTCCCTTTCGCTTCGCTACGTTTTCGAGGGCTTCCGAAAGAACCTTTACGTCACAGTTTAGGTTCATTAAGCGGTCAAGGAAAAAGTCAGGCATGACAACGACGTTAAGTTCTTCAATTTCACTTTTTAGGAATGTCCGCATTTCTTCGGAAAAGTCATTAAACAAACTTTTGTTCACCTAAAAAAAGATGGTTGCTGAGATAGATAACATTTTTTCATAAAGTATTTTAATGGGTCTAAAGTATAGGGGTTAACTTCACTAGACAAAAGCGTATCTCAGTGAGGAATGCGATTGAAGTTTAAAACTGAAATTTTCATGTTTCTTTCAGCAATAATATTGTACGTTGTGAGCGCTTTTTGTTATTCTTACGAAGCACCTCAGGAAGATATGCTTCCTGTTATAAATTACCCGTACCAAGATTATGCCATTCCATTAGCCGGAGTTGCTTCAGTGCTTTTGGTAATTGCCGCGATTCTATATTCAAAATGGAAGTAAAATCACAATAGGAGTGAACAGCTTTGCAGGATAGGAAAGTATTCCTAATTGTGTTCATAGTTGTAGGCTTTGTTATGAAGATGGTTGCCGAGGTTGTCCATGAAGTCTTTGGACACGGTTTATTCGTTTTATTGTTCGGAGGAGAAATAACAGGCTTATACATTAGTGTTTTATGGCCTTATGATTTTTCTCGCTTAGAATGGTCTTTACCAAGTGGTGTTACTTCTGCTCAGATGGCATGGATTTACGTAGGCGGGATACTAGTATGCTTATGCATGTCATTTCTAACTCAAGCATTCTTACTTTTTAAAAAGAAAATCCCTTGGCATTTCGCTCTCCCACTTTTTTGGCTTGCATTCTGGACGCTTGTAAACTCAACTGGATACCTCATAATTGGGGGTTTAACGCCATTTGGAGATGTTTATGAGTTGATTAGGTTAGGAGTTTTAAGAGAACTTGTTTCTCTTGTCATCGGCTTAATCATTTTCGCCATAGCTTTTGTTGCTTTATCATGGATTCTGAGAGAAATATCGATTAAAATATTCTCGCCTAAAAAGGCAAGTTTAGGTGTAAGCCTTTTCTGGCTTATTATTCCGGTGCTCGTTATGGTGATGCTGGCTAATCCAGAACGCGGTTTGCAGATGGCTTATCTTCCTTTAACGTTTATCCCAGCCATGATTTCTTTTGTCATAGAGTATTTTTTGGTTTTATCCAAGGAAGAAGTGAATGCAAACCCAGACAATATCGCCAAAAAATAAGGATATGATTAAGCCAGCAGTGATGAAGATGAGCATAGGCAAGCCGGGTGTTGCCCAAACAGCGTCATTAATCTTTCCAGCTTCAACGGCTTTGGCTAACCTTTGCACTATCTCGTTTCTGCCTTTGTCTCTAGGTATGACAACCAGTTTTCTTTTATGCACATTTTCAACATTTTCCTCTATGTCTTCCATGGGGTACAAATGCCATTTCTCCTTCAATCTATTAACAGAAACCTTATAGCCAGTTAACAAAACCAAAATTTTTCTCCCAAAAGATTCTTTTTCGTGGCCCTCAAAGAGTTTTCTGCCGGTTCTCCAATGCCAAAATATGTTGTGTGAAAACAGGTAAACCGCTGTAGCTGCTGCCAATAAGACGGAATTGCTGAAAACGGTTATTGGGAAAAAATTTTGTGAAATTGGTGAGGTTATTCCAGATATGGGAGTAAACAAGTTTTCTGGGTAGAATGGCAAGGCAAGTGCTAGACACATTAAGGCCTTTGCGTCGGCGCCTCCGAAACCTCCTGAATAGAAAAGTATTAGGGCAAAGGCAGTGGTTACTGCGAAGGATACTCCGTAAAAAGTAAGGTGTGAAGGCTCGTAGAAAAATATTTGAAGGGATGTTAATGTGAACACGGAAGGCGCTAACAAAATCCAAATAGTGTTGCTAACCTCGCGCGTCTTAAAGTCGCTCCATGAAGCATAGAGTAGAAAAACTATGGAGAAGAAGGCGCGGCCACTCTCCAGTATTAATTTGATTTCCAATTTTTCACCAGCACCATTCGGCTTTAATAATAACGTGATTATTTTTATATCTCTTGTCGACTAAAAATTATAATGCTAAGCAAAGAAAATTTATAAGGGTAGTGCTGTTAGATAATTCATATTGGGGACTTCCGAGAAAATTCTTTCGGTAAGCCTGGTTCTGGAACAACCTTGAAATAGTAATACTTGTTTGATGCCCACATAGGTGCGAGGCCATTGGGCCAGCTAAGAGTTACATCGATTTTGCTGCCAGCTTGCAAGTTTACACCCGTTCCTAGAGTTGTATTAATTGTAACATCTATGAGATTGTCTGAGGTGTTGCCTATGTATAGGCGGACAATTTTTGTGTCACTTGTCCCCGTATTTTTGACGACTATTGTTGTTTGATTCGCCGTACTATCCCAGCTTACGTTTTCAATGTCGAGCATTACCCCTGCTTGTGTTCCTGCGCTGGTCAGGTATGTCATTATCCAAGCGTATGTTACGACTATGGCTGCAACTGCTATGACGATTAATAGCAGTGTGGCAAGTATGGGTGATATAGCTTTTTTAGATTTTAACATGTTTTTGGTCGGCATGTCTTCACCCTTTGTTGTTTAGGAAATCTTCGGATTGCTTATTTAACTTGTATGAACTCAAAATATACATTCAGAGTATGCATGTTATTGCTTTGGTTGCTAAAAAGTTGTATTCATTGTATTATGTAGTAATTAGTAAGATTTAATAAATCGTTATTTTATAGAATCTATAAAGTCGAAGAACATCGAGTGTTTAAAGATGGATTTAAGAAAGGTCTGGAAGCTGCTTTGTGGAAGGCGTGCCGTTAGTGTTGTTGTTTCAAATGTGATTCTTACGGGTGCTGTTATTGCGGTTAGTTTTACGGTTCTTTTATGGGCGCAGTATCGATCTTCTGCTTATAATAAACAGTTCAGTGAAGCCATGGATGCTGATATCGCTAAGCTCAAGGAGAGATTGGCATTCGAGTACGCTTTCTATAACCAGAGTGGAAGCAAATTGTCGGTTTATTTGATGAACTGTGGAACCATAGACAACATGACTATACAAACTGTCTACGTTAGCAATAGCACATCAGTTAAAGTATTTTCCAGCATTAATTTAACGAACTTTAATGGGGTTGAAATTGCAGATCAAGATTTGGATAGGGGCGAGGAAGGATGCTTTGTGCTTTCTTCACTTTCCCTTCAAGCTGGCACTTACACGCTTCGAATTATAACTGGAAGGGGGTCTACTTTTGACCATACGTTTGTCGCTTAGGAAAAGATCTAGGAAATTAATAGCCAATTCGAAAGGTTTTTCGTCTGTTATTGGAACAACATTCATGGTGCTTGTGATGATGTTCCTGTCCACAAGCGTTTTTCTATGGACCCTTTCCCAGAACACCCTGTACAATGAAGCCTTGAGAGCGAGAAATCAGGAGGAGGCTGACCGCCGCAATGAAAACGTTGTTGCCTTAAGTGGAAACTATTCTGTTTCAGGAGAAGATGTTACAGTAAAGGTCGTGCTTAAGAACGCTGGTTCAGTGGCGTCTCAGATAATAAACTTGTGGGTTCTTGACACTGATCCATCAAACCGAAGATACGCCAACAAGTCCTTAAATCTGAACCTGAACCCTGGAGTTGTCTTAGACCTTGTAACCTCAAGCTGGTTAACGGTAACCATACCTGGAGCAAATGCAAATCACACTTTCACTTCATGGTTTGTGACAGCAAGAGGGAACACTATACCGCTAGAGAAAGAGCAAGGTGTAATAGTAGCGCAGTTAGCTCAAGGGATCGGTTCATTAGCATTGGATTTCTATAAGTTCAGATATTTTGAGTATGAATCTGCTACGAAGTTGAAAAACTATCCGAACGGTAATGTTGGTTTTACGGTTCCAGCAAATCAGTATATTGCTTTTGGGTGTTCGTTAACTAATCTTGATCCTGGGAAACAAGCTATAGTTTTCGATCCGCATTCGTTGTTGTGGGTTATTGTTCCTACATCGGATGTCCCCCACAGTACTTGGTGGTACATTGTGAATGTTGTACAAGACGGGACTATTAATGCAACTTATTCGCCGATATCTTTAGCGTACGGTGAGACAAAGATGATTATTTTCGCGTCAGCGAATGATCTAGGATTATCAAGTTTCAGTAGACAAACGACGCCCAAAGCCGGTTTGCCAGCACCTGTCTTCCTTTTGCTTCATGGAAATATTGGTGGTATTGCATATGGGCAAAATCTGCCATTTGTTTCGCTTTATTTCGCATAGCTCCACAAAATAGTAAGTTGGAAAATGAATGCTGGCAACTGAGGAATTTCAAAACTTTATTAATGTTGGCATGAGTTTTGCTGCAACTATAGCCATTACAACCAGTAGCGCTGCATGTTTGAAACCTGCTGAAACTGATTCTTCGCTAATTTTTCCAGCCACCAACCCGATCAAGTAGCTGTGGAAAACGCATGCTGTTGTGAATGTCACGATTAATGAGCTAAGGTTGTCGCTAGGTCTGGTTCCGGCAACGCCTAACGTTGATCCTGTGAAGGTTATCATCATTATTGTTGTTGCTACAAGCATTATTGCGGCGAAGTATGGCATCATTATGTATGGGCGGACAGCCATTTTCTTTTCCTTCTCAACCTCCTGGGTTAAGCTGTTAAACCTTGCAAGTGACTCAATCATCGCTATTGTTCCACCACCAACGTCTATTGTCTCAACCAACAGAAACATAACTATCTGAGTCATCCAGCTTTTAGTCCGCCTAACGAAATCCATCACGACTTTTCTAACTGGAACGCCCCAAGAAATCTCCGAACTTATTTTGCGAAGTTCCTTGCTAAACTCGCCATAATCACGGTTCGAAAGGCTTTCAATGCACTTTTCCGGAGACAAACCCGTTTTCCTAACTTCTGTCAGATCCCTTAGAAAACTGTTAACACCCCGTTCGGTGCTGGTTACTTCCTTAGAGAGCCTGCTGTGTACTATGGCAGCTGGCGCTGTTGCAACAAACAAGGCTACAGAGACGGCAATAGGTAAGTCGACGACTGTTCGAAGTAAGTTGAACAATGGGACTTCCACATATCCCATGAAGTTCGTAAGTAACAGAAACAACAACAAGCCTATAACGCTACATACTCCGTAAACCTTGTATGGGCGCATCTCTGTCACAGGAGTCTTAGGCTGCATGCTATGCGCTAAATAAATGAACACTAACGAAAGCATTGGCGTAAACAAGTAAGTGTAAAGAATTATGCCTGAATACGTCGATATGCCTAGACTGTAGATAGATTCCACACTGAACAAGATGTAGAAGCACAAAGACATCAGAACCATCACAATTATGAAAGTTTCTAAAAGCATACCAAGCCTTTCAGCCGCAGCCTTAACACGCAACGCTCTCGCTTTGAAGATGTCCTCGGCTTTTCTTTCAAGGAAATGTCCAATGTCTCCGCCGATGATAACCGTTGATGCATATCCAGATAGAAAATCCTTAAAAATGTCTAGTGGATTTTTCTTCGCTGCCTGTGCAATAGCAGTTAACGGATCTATTCCAAAAATCTCCACATCTTTTATTATCTCCCTCGTTTCGTTTCTCATCGTAGGCATCAACTCAACTTCTGAGAGTCGCTTAAAACTTGTATACGGAGCTATACCTCCAGAAGCCATAACACTGATGTAAGCAGCTGCAAAAGGCAACTCCCTTTCCAAGTTACTTGCTCTTTCGCCGGCTCTGGATAGAGGTATTAACATAAAACCTATCATTATATAAATCGGAAGCGGCACCAAGAAGACTAATGGAATAAAGCCATAAAGATAGAGAATCACTATAGATATTATGGGCACTGGAGCCGTCAATGTTGCAATGAAAAGCATTAATGAAACATATGTTTCTGGATAAATCTTGATTTTTGCTCTTTCCAGATAATTCCTAAACTCGATAACGTTTTTCAAAAAAGAAGGAGCAAATCTTCCAAAGAGACGGAAGGACCAAGCCTCAAGGGTTTCTAGGAACGGCAACTACTTTCACCTCCTCCCCAGCAAGAACTTCTTCATAAATTTGCTTTGGTCTAATGCAATACTCTGCAATTATCGCAGCTACGTCCTTATAGCTCCTTAAGTTACGTTCCCTCATCCAATGCAACACGTTCTTACGTCGTTCTATTTCATCAATCAGATCATCTTTGCTTACGCCTGCCCGCTCAGAAATTGCTGACAACAACATGCTTTTACCGAATGTCGACGGATGCTCATCTTTTATTGGGTGCCACTTGAAAGTGCATCTATAATCTTCAAAATCTGCAACCTCGTTAACGTTCATTACCCGTCTGTGAGCCTTTTTTTCGGCGCCTTTTGTGAGATGAACTCGTTGAATTGATAAGACAATGTTCATCAACGGAATATAAGCAGGTGCTATCTCCATGGGTTTTTGCGTCAAGCGTTTGATTGCCGAATCTAGGTTTTCAGCGTGCATCGTGCACATGCCACCGTGACCTGTAGCCAAGGCTTGGAAAAGAACGTAGGCTTCTTGGCCCCTAATCTCTCCAACGATTAATATATCTGGACGATGCCTCATCGAGGTTTTCACCAAGTCAAAAAGTGCCACTTCGCCTATGCTGCTTTCGCCTAAACCGTAGCTTTGCCTTGCGATAAGTGAAACCCAGTTTTCATGGGGTAAGTTAAGCTCCGCAGTTTCTTCTATTGTGATTACTTTACTTCCAGGCTTGATTAGACACGCTAGGGCGTTTAGTGCTGTTGTTTTTCCAGCGGCGGTTCCGCCTAAAACCATTATTGAGGCTCTGTTTTCGAGGCACAGCCAGAAATATGCTGCCATTTCCTCTGAAAGAGTTCCTAAGTTTATCAGGTCTATTATTGAGTATGGGTCTTCCCTAAACTTCCTAATGGTAAAAGCGGTTCCGAAAGGTGTAACCTCACGTCTATAGCAAACCGAGAGTCTGTGCTTGCCTGGCAGTGAGGCGTCTACTATGGGGAACGCTGAGCTTACGTGTTTTCCAGCCATATGCACAAGCTTAACAACCACGTTGTCAAGTTCTTCGTCGCTTTCAAATTGGAGATTTGTTTCGATGCTCTCGTAATTTCTGTGCCAAATGTAAACTGGCTTGTTGACTCCGTCACATGAAATATCTTCGATGTTTGGGTCTCGCATTAACGGGTCTATTCGGCCGAAACCTACAAGATCTCTTTCAGCATGGTAAAGAATTTTATACCATGAAACATCCGGCAACCAGCCCAAACTTATACGGTATTTGTCAACAATCTTCTTGGCTTCTTCTGCAAAAAATCTTCTAGGGTCAAGGACTTCTCCTTTCGGCGACTCTATTTCTGCAAGCAATATCTCCAAAACGCGATCGTAAACGCCTCTTTCAAGCAAGTCAAGCTGAAGTTCGTCTAATACGTACCTGTACTCACCTGTTTTTGGATTTTGTGCTATTCCAACATGGGCAAAGGGTTCGTAGAGAGGATATTTCTCAATAATTTTAAACCCTCGTGGTACGGGTTTTGGCGGAGGCGGTGGAATAGCTGCTTTTTCGCGTTTTCCTAAGCTAATTTTTATTCTCACTTTTTTGAGTTTAGCTAGCGATTCTTTAAGTCGTAGTTTTGCCATCACATCTTCTCCTATGCATTGTTTAACAATATTAGTCTATTAAATATTACGTCTCAAGAAACTATCACTCCTCTTCTGACGAGACAATGATAACCTTTAACTTAACCAGGACCACAAGTATAACCACAATCGCTATTGGAACAATAATCAAGAGAATAGTTACCAAAGACCAGCCGCCTCCACTGATTTTTGGAGTTACCGTTACAATTGTTTGACTTCCTCCATCTTTGTATCCATTTTTAGTTACATCTGCTGTAATAGTTATCGATAATTGCGTTGTTGTAGAGGGAGCGTTAAAAACGAATGCACAATAGCCTGTGGTATCTGTAATTTTCGTTACAACCGGAAAGTTTCCGTCAGTAGATGATATGGTAACGTTGGCACCAGCAACCGGAGTGGCGTCTTCCTTGCATGCCAAGTAAATTGTGATTGTTGTTGCTCCTTCCGACTCAACTGAAGGTGCATTTATTTGAATGTTAAATGTTCTAGGGTTAACTGTTATTTCCAGTTGACTTCGGTTTTCAGCGTACCCGTCCTTTGTAGCCAGTGCAATGATATTGATGCTAGATGAGCTGTTAACTGCTGGTGCTATAAAAATAAATTTCACATAGCCATTGGTATCTGTTAATCCTGTAGTTTCAGAGAAGTTTCCATATTCTGCCATCACAGTTACGTTTGCACCCATTATAGGAATAGTGGCATATTCCACATGAACTGTTACGTTCAGCTTTGCTTCCGAAATTGTAACATTAGGTTCGGCGACAATTTGGATTGTGAGTATTTTAGGTTCTATTGTTATCACCGCCTGTCCCATGCCATCCATGTACTCGCCTTTTGTTGCTCTCGCTGTTATAGTAATGCTTCGGCGTGTTGTTGTTTGAGGAGCAAAGAAATCAAGTATTAAAATGCCATTCGAATCCGTGGTTCCAGTTTCAGTGGATAGAGTTCCACCATCAGATGATATAGTAACGTTGGCATTGGGAACTGGTTGTTCATTGCTTTTTACATCAATTGTTATATCTGCTGTTTCTTCGGATAGAATCACATTCGGGCTGGTGGTTACCTGAACCGAAAGAAACGGTAAAACTTCAAAGTACTTATAGTCAGAGCCATCAACACATCCACTTTTTGAAGCCCTTACGATGATTCTAACATTTGTTATTTGCGTTACATCTGGCAAAGTAAAGTTTGTAGCGAAATAGCCATTCGCATCAGTTAGCCCTGAATTTTGCGTGAAACTCCCACCTTTTACCGAAAACATGGTAACTGTTGCATCTTGTATGGGAGCGCCTCTCTCGTTTGTAACATAAACAATAATTGAAACCTCTTCTATTTCCTCTATTGTTGTACAGCTACTCATATTAACAATGTTGACATACAACGGAGAAAGACCTTGTGCGACATTTATTGTTACCAGTTCGCTCGTGTTTACGGCACCAAAATCATCCATAACTTTTACTCTTGCGTTGTAAATTCCGGAGAATGAATATTTATGAGTAAAAATGGACACAGTCGTCCAACCACTTTCACTTCCATCTCCAAAGTTAATATTGTACCAATCAATTCTTCCATCATCAACCGAATTTGTGGCAATAAACATCACTGTTCCGTTCGGTGAAATCAAAGTCTTATCGGTTAGAAGAATTGCTGTTGGAGGAGCATTGGTATAGCCAACAGGCTTTGTCAAATAGAATATAAAATCAAGATTGACGCCATTGCCACCAACACTATCGCCCTTACCTGCCGGATTTAACAGTTCGTGATACGGTCCGCTTGGATCACCCCAGTAATTCTGTTCCGCGTTAACTGTAGCATTAAGCGTAACATCCATGCCCATTTCATTACCGTAAATGTCATTGTAATGAGCTGCGTGATTTCCTTGATCATAAAAGAATCCGACATTGTTGTACGAAACAGAATTATTAGTGATGCTGGTGCTTGCAAGACTTGAAATGTAAAATCCATTACCCAAATTTGACGAAACATTGTTATGAATAATTACAATGCCATGATGGCTTATCGCGTCAATTTTTATTCCGTTGTTGTTTGATGAAATTATGTTCTGGCTTATGTTCACTCCCGAAGTCTCGTTTCCAGTTAAAAGCAAACCATTTCCCTCATTTCCAATTACAATATTTTTCTGTACATCGATCAGCCCGTTTCCAGTGACACATAAACCGTTCCCATTCTCCATTATGACTGAATTCTTTACAGTCACCGCACTATCTGTTGCGTTGATTCCACTTCCAGAGCAAAGTCTAACTGTACAATCCTTGACATTTATACTACCGCTTTTTACGGTAATTCCGTTTTGAGAACAATGGCTTATAGTGCTGTTTTCGATCTCTACAATTCCACTTTCTATAAACATTCCATCTTCTGCATGAGTTATTAGACAGCCTATTAAAATGGACTTTTCAGCTCCATTAAATTTAATAGCGATCCAGTCTCCTTCAACAGGCTGTTCTCTGTTAGAAGTAAACGTTATTTGCTTGTCTGTGCCATTTGCGTATAATCTCCCTAAAATAATCAGAGAGAATTCTCCACCAAACTTAACCTTAACACCAGGCTCTATGGTTAATGTTACATTTGGGTAAACCACAATGTCTTTGGACAATACAAATGGGCTTTCCACAAGCGTCCAAATCGTATCCTGCGTAATTGGGCCTTCCACATAAGTTGCGTTTACAGTCTGGAACAGTGCTCTATTTGCAAAATTAAAAGTGCTAAAAGTTACTGTTAGCAAAATAACAAACAGTTTCGAATTTCTCCGCATATTGGTACATCCACTTTGCAATTGACTTCAGTATCTCTCTATCCCGTTTTAGTTTAAACGTTATGAATTCAAAATAAAGCTTCAAAATTCATACTAAGCCTTCTTCGTAGATGAAGAATAGGCAAGAGATTTAACAAGGTAAAAGAACAACCTAAAACGGATTAGGAGGACACTATTTGAAAAGTTTCACAGCATTGGCTCTGGAAGATTTTCCGTTAATAAAATCTGGAGATGATATAGCGAAAATAATTGTTGAAACAGCTGGGAAAAACGGGTTAAATATTGAAGATGGCGATGTAATTGTTATTGCACAGAAGATTTTTTCGAAAGCTGAAAAAAGAGTAATGAGGTTAAAAGAAATTCTCCCTTCCAAAAAAGCTGAAAAGATTGCAAAAATAACAGGAAAAAGCCCCAAATTTATCGAGTTGGTCTTAAGAGAAACAAAAAGCATATTGAAGGCTTCTCGTGAAGTGTTGCTGGTGGAAGATAAACGCGGCTTAATTTGCATAAACGCTGGGATAGACAAGTCAAATGTCGAAGGAAGAGGCAACTTTGTATTATTGCCAGAAAACCCTGACAGATCAGCTGAAAAGTGTCGACTGGAGATTAAGAAACTGACAGGGAAAAATGTTGCAGTGGTTGTATGCGACACCTACAGCCGCCCTTTCAGACGTGGGCAAGTAAACTTTGCAATAGGTATGGCAGGAATTAAGCCGTTCAAGGATTATAGGGGGAAGGGAGACCTTTTTGGATATACTTTAAAGGTGAAGAATGTTGCTGTAGTAGATGAAGTTGCTGCTGCGGCGGAACTGCTTATGGGACAAGCAAAAGAGGCGGTACCAGTGCTTATATTTAAAGGCTTAAGGGATGTTTTAGAATTCTGTGAAGAATGCAGCATAGACGAACTGCGAATTTCTAGCAAAGAAGACCTATTCAAAAACGCGTTGTGACTATAAAGATTGCAAAAATGGATTACTATGTTTTTCTTCACCTATTGTTGTTGTCGGTCCGTGTCCAGGGTAGACAACGAAATGATCTGGAAGGCTTGCCAACTTCTTCAAAGAAAGGCTCATATCGAGTTCAGAGCTTTCTGGAAAATCCGTTCTCCCAATGGAACCCGAAAACAATATGTCACCACTAAAAACCTCTTTCTCCCCTAGAAGTGACATGCTCCCACGACTATGACCCGGAGTATGCACAACTTTTAAGATTATTCTCCCAAACTTTACCAAGTCTCCATCATGCAATGATGCATCTGCGGGTGGGGAAGAATTTTCAAAGCCGAAGAATTCTGCAATACTCTTGCCTACTTTTCCAAGCATATATGCATCATACTCATGAATTAAAATAGGTACATGAAACTTTTCTTTAACCATTTTATTTCCACAGGTGTGATCGGGATGACCATGAGTATCCAGAACAAATTTTAATACCAAGGCGTTCTCATCGATAAGCTTAAAGATTTTTTCAGCTTCAAAACAATCATTAAAACCAGGGTCGATGATAATCGCTTCCTTTGTTTGTCTGCAACTTACAACATAACAGTTTGTGAAGAATGCGCCAACAGTAAACATCTGCGTTATCATAGTTATCAGTTGAATATCGATTTAGAACTAATAAACTGTTTTGTCCTGTCAATTACCAAAAACAGTTCCATCCGCTTTGTTGCAGTTCGAGCACGGCTGCTGTTTCAATTTTCCATTTTAGTTTGTCATGTTTGCTTTTAAGCAATTATTAAAATTTGTTAATGATTAGAACTTCGAGAAGAAGAATTCCAATAAACTTTTCTACCACAAAACACTCTAATACGACAACAAAATTAAAGGACACTAACGCCATGAGTGAAATACCACGCGAAACCGCGGAAACCCCCTTCATCCAACAAAGCGATTTCGAAAAGGTAACTCAAATCGTCTCTGCTGGGTTCCAAGTAGAAGAAGCCCTACTTGAACACAATGTCCCCACATATTATTTGCATCAGCCTCAAGAGACAAAGCAAGCCTTTCTCAAGTTGCTAAAAAATTTGGAATCAATGAATTTGGTCGCATTTCTGCGAAGAGTAAACGGAAGATTAGTCTTAAAAATTGTTCCGAAACCCTCAATGAAACCAAGCAATATTTTGGTGAATTGGATACTATTCTTCGCGACAGTTGCAACAACCTTTGTTACAGGATACCTGATATCCCCTGAGGTAATTAATCCCTTCATCGGCGGAGCAACCTTCACGATAGCCATGTTGGCGGTGCTCGGCACACATGAAATGGGTCATAAAATAACGGCGAATAAAGAGGGAATAGAAGCCACTCTACCATACTTCATTCCTGGACCGCCACCATATGGAACTTTTGGTGCGGTAATCATGCAAAAGTCTCTGCCACCCAATAGAGATGCGCTGTTTGATGTTGGTGCAAATGGTCCCATTGTTGGATTCATTGTGGGTGTGGCTGCTGCAATCATAGGCTTGCCACTTTCGATTTATGATTGGGTTCCCAAAGGTACGCCAACACTTCCTGTGCCACTGTTGCTTCGGCTAATCGAACCCTTTATATCCCCCCCTTTGGAAACAGTTCCTCCTCCTCCAGGACCTGGGTATATCCCTGTGATTGTATTACATCCTGTGGCTGTGGCAGGTTGGGTTGGTTTGGTCGTTACGATGCTCAATTTGTTGCCAGCTGCCATGCTTGATGGTGGTCACGTAACACGATCGGTTGCTGGTGAAAAGCTAAGATTTGGTTTGACTTTCTTGTCAATTCTCTATTTATTCATAGAAGGATTTTATCCGATGGCCATATTGGTGCTGTTTATGTCAATGTATAAACATCCAGGCCCGTTAGATGACGTTTCCAACTTATCTACGAGTAGAAAGCTTCTGGTAGTTGTTTTGATGGTGATTTTTGTTTTATGCTTTTTCCCAGCGTTTTAAATTGTATTTGTGTTGAACTAATAAACAATAACATTTATTAAATATTACGATACCACTTAATTCGGATTACTGAAAACAGAAACATTAAACATTCGCATCAAGTGACCGGTAATGAAGGGGACACCAATCTTGGTAGTCTTCTTTCTAATGTTTACAGTGGCGTCTCTTTTGATTCCATATCCAATGTTTCCAGGAAACATTCTCCGCTTACTAGTTGGGGAGGTAATTCGCGAGTACGCTAAGTATCTTTCTGCCCTTTTTAACGGTGCCTTTTATGGTGTTATCTTGTGGTTGATTTTTGTTAATATAAGCAGAAGACTTGAAGAAGAAAGATAGTGAAATGACTGGTTTTCGCCGTCTAACTTTCTAGTTGTGACAGAAAACCTGTAAGCCTAATAGTGCTTCCACACTTATTGCACACCAAAACTAATTCTGCCAGCTCATCTTTTTTGACTTTTGTTTCAACTATTTGGTAAACTTCTTCTGTCTCGTCGTCAGGGGATATTATGGCTCCACATTTCGGGCAAGGGAAAGCCCCGTCTCCATCAATTTTTGTCAAATCAATCGTATACGAAATGGTTTTCTTAACAGCGGCTTTTTTCATCATTTAAACGCACCTTTTGGCAGCATCGATTTTCCGTGGTAGCCAATAATATAATTAACGGTTATGAACCATTAATATAGACGTGGAATCCATTTTCCGATTCAACATGTACTTCAATGCTCGACAGCATTGAATTTGGCCGGGTTTAAGTTTTTAAACCTCTTAAGCCACTCAAGCCTCTCCCTTTTCAGCTTGTCCACGTAAGCGTCAATTTGTTCTTGAGAGTAAAACTTAGTTAAATCAAATTTTGTCATCTGCAATCCGTTGACAGCTCTAGGTACCAGCACATCAAAATGGGGATCTCTTTTCCACTCCACGGAGTCCCTAACGATTCCTCTTATAATCGCCGCCATCTCCGGTATCTCAACTCTAACGGTTTGTCTAAGGATTTTGTTACCGTTCGGTCTCTCTTCCCTAATCTCTCCAACGCCGCCTGTGTTAAGAAGATAACATTGAACTTTCTCGTTATGCCTATTCAGGAAATCGTAGAACCAGTTTCCTTCATAGGCCTCGTCGCCAATAATGAAGGGGTTAGTCCCGACCTCCCTCACCGACTCGCCTGCTCGACGAGGATCGCCTGCCGAGGTTTCTATTGACTCACCTAACATGAAGGCCGCTGCGGCTTGTTCAAGAGTTAATTTTGATGCAATAGGTACTACCGTATTCCGTCTAGTGATGAAGATGACAACCATCCCATCCAATTCGCCGAGAGGCGGCAGATTTACGCCCTCTGACTTATCCGCTCCTAAGTCGTCTCTTTGTATTATGGCCCTCCCATTTTCGGTTAAAGTTATATCGTCAAAGTGCACATTGCCCATATAGTCAACCATCACGTTCTCGAAGATTGTGTTGTGGCTTATGGCCGCCCTGAAAATTATCGGTTGCACTCTTGGATCTAAATATCCAGTTTTTAGATAAAAACCCCTTTCACTCCCGAGCGCTGAACCATCAGACCTAATAAAGACTACATCGTCTTGAATGATCTCTTGGCCTTCACCATCGTCTAGTAAACCATGATTGTGGCAAGCGTGGGTGGTCTTGCCTGTAGCGCTGAGCCCGAAGAGAATCATACTGTATCTTCTAATTCTTCCAGCGTTGTCTTTGGCTTTAACAATCTTCGCTCCGGCATGAACCCCTAACATCCCCTCCTGTTTAGCCGCCCACATAGCCATCCTAAGAAAACCCTTTTTTGCTTCTCCATAATAGTCCGAACCAAGGACGTATGTAACCCCTATTTCAGGGAATACAAGAATTTGTCTGTCTTTCTCTTGCCACTCTGGTATGTAAAGGAGATATAACTCTGGTCCAGGTGCATTTTCCCTAAAGGGGAATAGGGTTTGTCCAACCATGTATGCGAGTCTTATCATTTCTTTTCTATGAATGGATACATAAAGCGTACAGTGGGGATTAAAGTCGGCGTTATCGCCCATTGTTCTCTCGATACATACAACAGGCGCTCTCTCTACATATTTGTGCGCGAGTTCCACTGTTTTTGGCGCATCTTTGAGAATTTCCTTTTGCCTTAGGTTCAGTTGAGGCTGAAGCACTCTTGAGCTTCCGACGTACACTGTCAACCAAGCGCTTCGGTTTTTAACTGTTGACACAAAGTTGTAGTTGCCATAGGTTGTCCTAACACCGTAACGCTCAGCGGTCAGTTTAAGTTCTATCGGGTTTGGATGGATAACATTGTCAGCGTGACGCAGGCTTTTCATAGCGTCTAAAACTGTTTGAAGTAGGCTTTTCAAGTCGTATTCAATGATTTCTTGAGTTTGCATGGCCTTTCCCCATTAAGTTTTGAATGCAAACTACAAATCATAGACCATTCCAGGAATTTTAGGAAACGGCTGTGTTTCTCCTATATGTTTGGCTCCCACTATCCAGCTGACCAGCCTTTCCACACCAATTCCCGCGCCAGCTGAAGACTTTAACCTCCCCTTTTTTGCTAATCTCAACAATACTTCATAGTTTTCTCTTTTAATATTGTCTCTTTCCATTTTTCTTGTTATTTTGCTGTATTCCCATTCCCTTCTAGCCCCAGACAATACTTCTCCATACTTAGGTAGTATTAGATCGTAATTATCCCATTTGCCCTTTTCAAAGTCTTCGAAGTCGTAAAATTCTCTAGGGATATTTGTAACCCACACCGGGTCGCAGGTTTCAAGTGTTAGTAGGGTTTCCCAGTTTCTTCCATATCTGTCCTCAAGTTCCTCTCTATCATAGACTCTGAACGGTGTTTCAGTGACTTTTAAACTGTCGTATCTTTCCATGTAGGTTAGCTCCTCGCCTAGATGCCTCTTTAAACTGCTTACTAATCCATGGATTAGCTCTTCGACGAAGTTTCGGATTTCTTTGGAAGTGGCGTTTCTGACTTCAAAATCAAGTTGAGTGAATTCATAGGCGTGTATTCGGCTGTTTGCTCTTTCTATTCTTTCGATTCTTATGTTTGGGGATAATGTGAACAACTTAGGGTAGGCTAAAGAGCAAGCAACCATCTTATGAACTATCATACTTAATGTTGTCCGAACAGTTTTTCCATAAATCTCCACCTCAATACGTTTCTCGATGGATGCTCCTGGATCTGGCCATAAAGGATCCGTTGACTTGGAAAATATTACTGGCAACATCCATTCAAACCCGCCATTCACAAATTCGCAAGTAAGATAATTTAATACGTGTGTCATTACTCTGCTGATACACTGTTTTCTTGTGATTTCGCTTTCGGAGAGTTGCTCCAAGGGCTTTGGCACCTCAATTGGCCCACCTCTAACAAACGGTAAACCTTTCTGGATAACTACGCTTTTACGGTTCATCGGTACACCTTTTAATTTGCATATGTTAGTTGTATATGTTCTAACAAAGTCAGATTGACGATCTTGATTATAAATTTTTTATAAAAAATATTATAAATTTTTCAAAAAGTCAAGGCTTTTATATATGAAGAATGTAATAATTACAAGTATGGAACCAAAACTTGACGAGAAGGATTTGGCAATTTTAGCCTTAATACAAAGGAATTGCAAACTTACCGCTAGGCAAATCGCCAGAAAAATCAATTCACCAATAACAACGGTTTTCGCAAAAATGAAGCGCATGGAAGAGTTAGGTGTCATAAAAGAGTATAAAGCAATCTTAGATTCACAAAAGCTTAATGGTGGCACAACTGCTTTCATTCTGGCTTCTGTTACTTATAGAACAAAGAACAATGAGACAAAGTTTTCACAGAGAGGCGTAGCCGAAGAAATAGCTAAATTTCCAGAAGTCCAAGAAGTCCACATAATCACTGGAGACTGGGATCTCCTAATAAAGCTTAAAGCTGAAAATGTTGACAGGATAGGGAAATTTGTTATTGATAAGTTAAGGCTTGTTAAGGGAATAGAGAAAACTCTCACTTGCGTGGTCTTCGAAACCTGTAAGGAAACAACAGAAATACCTATTGAAATACGGAAAAAATCAAGTAAAAGTTATGAGCAGATAGTTAGGGAAAAGCTAAAACGTTAGAGGCGAGGGTATGGAAAAATTTGACGTTATTGTAGTTGGTGCTGGAACAGCAGGTTGCTTAGCTGCAAAAACAACCGCTGAGGCAGGCCTGAAAGTATGCCTAATTGAGAGGAAGAGAAGAGAAGAAATTGGAGAAAAAATCTGTGGAGATGCCCTAGGAGAGCATCACCTAAAAAATTTGGGTCTAGAAAAGCCGCAGGGCGGCGAACTGGAAAAGAGAATCGAAGGCATTAAGATTTATTCGCCGGATTTAGAAACAGTTTTCACCATCAAGCATGAAGATTTTTTAGGTTACTTGTTGAATAGGCGCCTTTTTGGACAGTGGCTTTTAAAAATGGCCCTTGACGAGGGTTCAGTTCTTTTAGATTCGACGCAGTGTTTAGAGCCAATAATTGAGAAAAAATTTGTAACTGGGGTTTTAGCTAAAAGCTTCAAAACAGGCGAGAATATTCAGTTAAAAGGAAAAGTTGTTGTAGATGCCAGTGGTTTTCTGGCAGTTGTTAGGCGGAAGCTTCCCAAAGAGATGGGGATAGAGAACGAAATTGCAAACGAGGACGTTGAAGCTTGCTATCGTGAGATCAGACAACTTAAAGAGGAAACTGAAAACACGGAATACTGCGAAATGTATTTCAACCAAAATGTAACTCCTGGAGGCTACACATGGATTTTCCCCAAGGGCGGAGCAAGAGTTAACACCGGCTTAGGAGTTTGTATGCGGGGTAAGTTTCCAAACCCCAAAAACCAATTTTACAAACATGTCTTAACAAAACCGCTTTTCCAAGGCTCACTGCTTTTGAACGGAGGCGCATGGTATGACCCGACACGTAGACCCTTAGATAATATGGTTGGAAATGGCGTTGCAATTCTCGGCGATGCAGCATGCTCAGTCAATCCAATCCATGGCGGCGGGATAGGGCCTTCAATGCTAAACGGATGCCTAGCCGGAAAAACAATAATTGAAGCCTTAGAAAAAGGTGATGCCAGCCAAAAATCCCTTTGGCCCTACAACTGCAGGTATATGGAGATGTATGGGACAAAACAGGCTCAGCTTGATGTTCTACGCTTGCTTCTTTTAACATGCGAAGATGAGGACTTAAACTATGGAATGAAATATAAGCTCTTAACTGAGGAAGATGTTCTAAAAGCTAGTTTAGGCGAAGAATTCCATCTAAACATAACTGAAACTGTCGAACGTGTTTTCAGAGGACTGAAAAGAGTATGGTTTCTGAACAAGCTTAGGTCTACGGTTAACATCATGAGGCAGGTTAAAACTCATCATAGAAACTATCCAGATACTCCTGAAAGCTTTGAAAAGTGGCGGATAGGAACAGAGGCTTTATTTAAAGAAGCTAAATTGAAACTTATGAAGTAGGTTTTGTATTTGATCAATGATGTTTGTGTGTGCAATGGCTATAATTCTCTTTATTTGAGTCAAACACGGTTTGAACTATTATGTTAAAAACTACGCACAATCTGTTGCACGTTGCAGCTCGAAATTGTTTAAGATTCCTTAAATCCAAAAACCTATAAATAGCTTAACGTAAGAAAACCAACAACGATAAGACTCATATAGATTAACCTTCAGCAACAGCAGAAGCAGGTTACAGATGATGAATAAAATAAAGGCGGAAACAATAGTCAGAGGTAAAGTCCAAAAAGCAGGCTACAGAGACCACATTCAAGAAGTCGCAAGAAACCTCGATGTTAAAGGCTTTGTGGAAAACTTGAAGAATGGATCCGTGAAGATAACATGCGAAACTGAAGAGGATACTCTAAAAAAGTTCACCCAACTAATAAGCATAAGAACAGACCTCATAGTGGTAGAAAACGTTGAAATTATAAAAAAGCAACCCGCGCAACAGGCGAATATGAATATTTTGACATAAAATATGGACCACTTGAGGAAGAAATAGGTGAAAGACTGGTGGCAGCGTTGAAAATAGCAGTTATAACACGCCAAGACATCAAGGGTATGCATCAAGATTTAAAGGGAAGCATCCAAAATATGCATCTAGACCTAAAAGAAGGCACACGATCAATGCATGAGGACTTAAAAGGAGGCATTACGTCGATGCATCAAGACATGAATCGCCATTTTGAAGAGATGGCCAAAAGATATGATACGATATCAGCTGAGCTGCTCAAGACTAGGGAAGAGCTCAAGAGAGCCGTAGACAGTCTTGTAGAACTAGTACGAAAATTCCTGGAGAAGTCTTGAAGACTCTTCGAAATGCCCGCTGGTGGAACACTTGTTTTGAGGAGTTCCCTCAAGTTTTTATGTATTATGAATTTTTGGTGCTAAATAGTTGTTTGATTGGTTTTTGAGGGTTCTGTCTTTTGTTTTGCTGGTTATGCTTTTATTCTTGCGGGTGTAGTTAGATTTACTGTTATATGAAAGAGTGTAATTGTCATGCTTGTTGCAGTTTTGGCAACGGGTGGAAAGGACTCTGCCTTGGCGCTTCATCGTGTCTTAAAGAAGGGTTATGAGGTGAAGTGTTTGGTTGGTGTGATTCCATTGAGAGAGGACAGTTGGATGTTTCATTATCCAAATATCCGTTTAGTCGACTTGTTTGCTGAGGCTGTTGGGATTCCGCTTGTGAAGACTGAGACTTCTGGGGTTAAAGAGGAAGAGGTTGAAGACCTTAAGAGGTTAATTGAAAAGCTTGATGTTGAAGGTGTAGTTTCTGGTGCAATAGCCTCAAACTATCAGAAAGCAAGAATTGAGAAAATATGTAGACAGCTAGGGCTCAAGTGTTTAGCGCCCCTTTGGCAAGAGAACCCCCTGGATATTTTGAAGGAAATCTTGGACCTTAAATTTGAGCTTATCATAACTGGAGTTTACGCATACGGCTTCAGCAGGGAATGGCTTGGAAGAAAAATTGACGAAGCTGTTGTCGCAGATTTAATGGAGCTCAATAGACAGTATGGTGTTTCGCTTGTTGGTGAAGGCGGGGAATACGAAACCCTTGTGCTTGACGCACCGTTCTTCAAAAAGAGAGTAAAAATCATTAGCGCAGAAAAAGTTTGGAAAGACCAAAGCGGCTATTTTCTAGTTACCGAAGCAGAACTTGAAAACAAATGAATTGTGCTTGATATTCTGGAAAAGTTTATTTTGTTGCGTGGTGCTATGAATCAGAGCTATTGGCGGATGGGATGTCCGCTGGGATGTAACCGCGGAGGTTGAACCATAAACTAAAGATGAGGTGAAAAAATGGCGTATAAATACATTGCCGAGGCTTGGTCAAAACCAGAAAAATCTTTCGTGGACGAGCTAATGCGCCAAAGATTAATAGAGTGGCGTAGACAGCCGGCAATAGCCCGTATAGAAAAACCGACACGTCTGGATAGGGCGAGGAAATTGGGTTATAAGGCAAAACAGGGTTTCGTGTTGGTTCGTGTCCGCGTTAGGAGAGGGGGATTGCGAAAGCAGAGACCGAAGGCTGGAAGAAGACCGAAGCGAATGGGTGTGAAAAAGTTTAAGCCAGCTAAAAGTCTGAGGCTGATTGCTGAGGAGAGGGTTGCAAGAAAGTTTCCAAACATGGAGGTTCTAAACTCCTACTGGGTTGGCGAAGACGGCCGCTCAAAATGGTTCGAAGTCATAATGGTTGACATCAATCATCCAGCCATAAAAGCCGACAAAGACATCAATTGGATGTGCCAAAAGCAACACCACCGAAGAGTTTTCAGAGGTCTAACAAGCGCAGGCAAAAAAGTTAGAAGCTTAAGAAGGAAAGGGCGTGGAGCAGAAAAGTTTAGGCCAAGCAAAAAAGCTGGTAGAGGAGGAGAGTAGCCTCCTTGGTGGCAGTTAAGCCGAAAGTCTTCAAAAAAGGTGGAAAGCATCGCTATGGAAAGGGCTTCAGCCGAGAAGAACTGAAAAAGGTGGGACTAAACTTAAGGGAAGCCTTAAGGCTTGGCATTCCAGTGGATTCTAGGCGGAGAACAGCTCATGACGGAAACGTTGAAGTTGTAAGGAGCTTTTTGGGAATTAAGAAACCAGCTTCTAAATCTAAGAGAAAATCTAAAAGTTAAATCCGCTTTAATAAAATAGTGATGTGGTCTTGTCTTCTAAAATCCCAATAGCGTACATCGACGTACGGGTCTTTGCCCACGCAACAGAAGAGATAGATAAGGTTCTGAAAGCGGTACGCAACATCCTTCCAGCAGCATTAATCGACACAGTTGTTTTTAAAAAAACCAATTTAACTGGTCATCATGGAAACCCAATAGTTCTTTTAGAAACAAGAATTAAAGAGGAAGGAGCCGCTCAAGCAGTTTTTGAGAAGCTGTCCTCTGGTTTACGTATCCTAGACAAGGAACTATTAAACAGTGAAATTAAACAGCATTTGGAAAAAGGAAATCTCTACATCAGGCTTGACAAGCAATCCGCCTACTTAAATGAAATCAAGCTTTGTCAAACAGACCCTATACATTTCCGAATACACTTCAGAAAGCACAACCCAGAAGAAGTGGTAGAAATTTGTAGAAAATTCGGGTTAATACCATGAAAAGAATTTACGCCGACTTACATCTGTGCCTAAATTTGAAAGACTCTGAACAAATCTTGCGGATGGTAAGCAAAGCCTCAAGACTTGGATACAGCCTAATAGCAATAGTAGTTCCGTTAAACTACGCTGAAGAAGAAATTCAACGACTACGAAACATCTGCGAAGAAGCTAAAATAGACTTAGCTTCTCGTGTAGACCTAAAACCCAAAACACCAAGAGAGCTAATCCACAATTTAAGAAAAGCTAGGAGAAAGTTTGAAATAATAGCTGTAGTATGCGAATCCAAGAACGTTGCAAGACAAGCGGCAAAGGACCGCCGAGTGGACCTTCTAAACTTTCCATCACTTGATTTCCGTAGGCGATTCTTTGATGCTGCAGAGGCAGAGTTGTCTTTAAACGCTTTGTCTTCCCTTGAAGTAGACATAAAACCGCTACTTACCCTGGAGGGGCCAGCACGTATTAAGCTCTTATCGAGTTTACGAAGAGAAGCAAGAATCGCGAAAGAGTTTCATGTTCCAATAGTTATCTCAAGCGGCGTCTCAAGTGAACTGCTTATGCGAAGGCCGAGGGAACTAGCTTCTCTGGCACAGCTTTTCGACCTAGATAAAGCCTCGGCCATAGAAGCGGTTTCCAAAAATCCTTTTGCAATCGTTAGGAGAAATAGAGGGAAACTAGGCTCAAGATTTGTTGCACCTGGAATTCGGATAATTAGGATGGGAAAAGATTGCTGAAAGGAGCTAAGCGTCGCTATTTAGCTTTGGCGATAGAATCCGACAAGATGTTTGACTCAAAGGAGCTCATGGATGCTGTCTGGAGCGCTACTTCAAAACTTTACGGTGAGTACGGCGCAAGCCGAACTGGATTAACATTGATTAGCTATGATATGGAAAAAGGATTCGCCGTTGTCCGCACTGTTCACACGGCTGTTGACATGGTTCGAACAGCATTGGCTTCAATAACCAAAATAGGGAATAATCCAGCAGCCATACACATCTTAAAAGTTTCAGGGACAATAAAGGCACTGTACAAAAAGACAGGACAATAGCTATTCATGAAAGCTTATTTGGCTGTTCTCCATTTATATTTCTGGGGGATGATGTAGCCGTCCCAGTCTGATTTATGCAGATGAGGAACTCATGACGGACAGACCCCTAGGTTCATCCAAGTTAGAGACGCAAGCGCGCATCTCGAGCTTTTTTCCTTCTAAGCCCGAAAATCAAAGCCAAAATCATTCCAGCGACGAAGCCACCGATATGCGCCCAATAAGCGACTCCACCTGAAATATCGAAAAATCCGTAGAACCATTGCATTAAAAACCAGACGCCTAAGAAGATGATTGCTGGGACAGGCAATATGAAGTAAGAAACTAACGTAAGAATCTTTGCTGTTGGATAAAGAATAAGGTAGGCGCCTAAGACTCCGGAGATTGCTCCTGAAGCGCCAAGAACCCCGACATAGAAATCTTCAGGGTTTGACAGACTCATTATGTGCACAAAATCTGCTGCCACTCCACAAACACCATAAAAGAGTAGGTAACTGAGGTGGCCAAAAGCGTCCTCAACATTGTCACCAAAAATATAGAGGTAAAGCATATTACCGAACAAGTGAACCAGTCCTGCAACAAGATATGAAGTATCATGCATAAACATCGATGTAAAAAGCGTGTATAGCCGTTGTCCATGAACTATTTCGCCTGGTATCATAGTAAACTCTTTGTCCATGGCGCCAGCAAGTGGGCTACCGAACAAGATGTTCAGACGTGAAGACCAATAGACAATGAAAATCATGATGTTCGCCGCTAATAGAAGCCGATTTACATGCGGAGTGATGGAGGATCTGTTTAAATCTTTCAATGGAAGCAAGTTGAGCCAGCCCTACTTCTGATAGATTCTGCGTATATAATTAAGTCTTTACCGTATGTCTCATAGGATCGACAAACAGGAGAGACATGACCAAGTGGGCCCGGCCGGATTTGAACCGGCGACCTTCGCCGCGTGAGGGCGACGTCCTAACCAGCTAGACTACGGGCCCCAATCATCGTCTTTACTTTTAAATTGCATCTTTAACTCTGATAATCTTTGCTGTTGATTTCAAATACTTATTTCCTCTTCATAAAATCTTTCTCTTACAATTTTGAGCAAAAAGCAAGGTGATCTGTTTGAAAAGTTGTGAGAAGGATGGTGATTTGGAGAAGAAGCAGAAAATTGACATTGTTTTAATGGTTTTGTGTTTTTTAGCTTGCGCTTTTTTTGGATATTTTTTGGCAAAATACTTGAGTTTCTAAGTGTTTATTCATCTTTCACAGCGATTTCTTTCACTTCTTTAACCCAAGGCATCGAAATAGCCTCTTCTTGAAACCACTTAATCAGATCTTGCACTATCTTTTCATTCGGATATCCGGCGCTCTCATCAACGAGTTCAACTGTTATTATAGCCCTTTTTCTTTTCATGGCATTGTTCCTCTGTATAATTTATGTTTAGACTCTTAGTTTTTAAATGGTGTTTCCCTTTTTGATGTATCTTAAATTACGATTCTGAATCTGACTTTATGAAACACTTTCTCTTCTTTCCCCTCCCCTATTAGGTGAGATATAAAACTTGCACCTTTTCATAATAATTCAGAAAACTTTAAAACGCATTTTACTCCTTTTGAATTGTTAGCACCGCCGAGGTAGCTCAGCCTGGGAGAGCGCCCGGCTGAAGACCGGGTTGTCGCCGGT
>CAZHWZ010000011.1:0-39001 GCA_964535965.1 uncultured Candidatus Bathyarchaeia archaeon
CAGTTATGTTTGGAAATACGTAGAAGGCTCCGCGAGGCTTTTTGCATGTTATGCCCTCAATCTTGTTTAAACCTGAAACTATGACTTCCCTCCTCTTTTTGAACTCAGCAACCATTCTCTTAACCTCGTCTTGCGGTCCCTTCAAGGCTTCAACCCCAGCCATCTGAACGAAAGCGCACGTGCAAGAGTTCGAGTTAATCATCAGTTGAGTAACTTTTTGGGCTAAATCCTTATGCATCACACCATAGCCGAGTCTCCAACCAGTCATAGCGTAAGTTTTCGAAAAACCATCCAACAAAATCGTTTTCTCCCTCATTCCCGAAAGCGAAGCGATGCTCTCATGTTCACCTTCATAGATTATTCTGCTGTAAACCTCGTCTGAAAGCACAAAAACATCGTCTCTGTCCGCGATGCATTCAGCTATGACTTTCAAATTCTCCTTAGACAAAACGCCACCCGTGGGGTTTTCCGGAGAATTCAGAATAATCATCTTAGTCTTCTTTGTTATCTTCTCCTTAAAATATTCAGGGTCAAGCCTGAAATCATTCTCTTCCCTAAGCGGTAAGGGCACCGGTTTGGCTCCAACAAAGTTTATTACGGACTCGTAGATTGGAAAACCAGGGTTTGGATACATAACCTCTTCGCCGGAATTCACACATGCAAGAATGCTGAAAAACATGATAGGTTTGGCGCCAGGTGTTGCAACAACCTCTTCAGGGTCAACATCTATCCTTCTAGTTCTTGAAATGTATTTGGCGATGGCTTCTCTTAGTTCAGGGATTCCTGCGGCTGGAACATAATGAGTATACCCAGCATAGAGGGCTCTCACCGCTGCTTCCTTAATATTTTTTGGCGTGTCAAAATCAGGTTCGCCAATCTCCAGATGCACAACGTCTTTCCCCTGTTTCTCAAGAGCCTTCGCCCTTGCAAGCACCTCGAAGGCTGTTTCCGTTCCCAAAGTCTCCATTCTTTTTGCAAAGGGAGAGTTCACTTAGATCACCTAGATTTGAAAGGAAAGTAAAGGTAAAAAGAGATGAGGTATTTAACGATTATAGCTATTTTTACTCCAAACTCACATTTAAACGCCATAGTCGCAAATATTTTATGCAGCTTCATTAGACAGTGACTTAGGATGCGAACAAATTATGTTAAGGAACACGACTATTAAACAAGCTCAAAGAGAAGTCAAAAAATTTCTAGAGTCACAAGGCAAAGATTGGACCCACATAAACAATCACTTTGCTCTCTTCACACATTTAAGTGAAGAGACGGGCGAGTTAGCAAGGCACATTATAAATGCAGATTTTAACCTGCTTAATAGAAAAACTAGAGAACCTTTACCTAGGGAAAAAGCCGCATCACAAATCGCAGATGACCTTGGTGACATCTTGTATCATCTTCTCAAGCTAGCAATAGCATACAATATCGATCTTGCTGAGGCATTCGAAAAAGCCATGGCTGATATTAGAAACAAATATGGTAGGTAAGTGAAGTAGTGTGTTTTCAAGTCCAATTACAGAAATGCTTAAATTTGTTTTATTAATGGTCTGACTTTTAGCACTTCTGGATTAACTAGGTTTGGCGGCTTTCTCCCCTCAAAGAACGCGACTAAGTTTTCTGCAACCATCTCAGCCATCTTAGAGCGGGTTTCATAGCTTGCACTGGATATGTGCGGAGCAACAACCACATTGTTAAGTTTTAGCAAAGGATTATCCAAGGGCGCTGGTTCCTGCTCGAAAACGTCAAGCCCAGCGCCAGCTATTCTGCCCTCTTTCAAGGCTTCATACAAGGCTTTCTCGTCAACAACTGGTCCACGTGAGTTGTTTATTAAGTAGGCGGTTTTCTTCATCAGCTTAAGCTTCTCCGCGTTCATTAAATGATAAGTCTCTTTCATTAACGGAACGTGAACGCTGACGAAGTCTGATTCCTTCAAAAGCGTGTCTAGGTCGACGCGTTCTGCGCCTAATTCTTTCTCCATTTCTGGTCTGGGAATAACATCGTAGAAAAGGATTCTCATGCTGAACCCCTTCGCTCTTTTCGCTACAGCGTAACCAATCCTACCGGCACCAACAATGCCTATGGTTGCATCATGAATGTCTCTGCCCTGCAACATGCTGGGGTGCCAGCTAACCTTCCACTGTCCAGCGCGAACGTATTTGTCTGCTTCAACAACGCGCCTCGCCACAGCCATCAACAAAGCCCAAGCAAAATCCGCTGTCGTATCAGTCAAAACTTCAGGAGTGTTCGTCACATATATGCCTCTTTTCGTGGCTTCTTGCATGTCTATGTTGTCGAAGCCCACAGCCATCTGCGCAACAATCTTCAGTTTAGGCGCAGCGTCGAAAACCTCAGCGTCTATTTTGTCGGACAAAAGCGTGGCAAGAGCGTCAACGTTCCTAGCCTTCTCTATTATAACTTTTTTTGGCGGCGGGGCGTACTCAGGCCAAACTTCAGCGTCGAAATGTTTCTTAATTATTATTAGACCTCGTTCTGGAAGCTCGCGTGTGACATAAACCTTCAGTTTTGGCATATAACCCACTGAGCAATGTTTTGCGGAATTCTTTATTAGCATTAACTTATTACACTTACGCAATGACCTTGGAAAAAGTCAACAGATGGGCTACTCCAATGATAACCATAAAGAATAAAGAACAACTCATTAAAAACGGCGAGACAAAGCTTAACAGAAAAGCTAGAACATTAGCTCTAAAAAGCCTTGAACACGCCCTGAACACTGTTGACTCGAAACAGATAATAAAATCAAAAGTTTCACTAAAAAACTCGAGTCTTCACGTAAATGGATACACGTTTGATTTGAAAAAGTTCAAGAACGTCTATGTTATAGGCGGTGGTAAGGCAAGTGGTTCAATGGCTGAAGCTCTAGAACAGATTTTGGGCAAGCACGTAACAAAGGGGCTTGTAAACGTTCCACACGGCAGCAAACACAAAGCAGAAATCATAAAGCTTCATGAAGCAAGCCACCCAATTCCAGACGAAGCCGGAGTAGAAGGAACACGACGCATGCTGGAAATGACAGAACAGGCAGAGGAAGACGACCTAGTTATATGTCTGATTTCGGGCGGAGGCTCAAGCCTTATGCCTCTGCCACGAGGAAAAATATCAATCGCTGACAAGAGAGAAATCACGGATGCCCTGCTAAAATGCGGGGCAACAATAAACGAGATCAACACCGTTAGAAAGCATATTTCAGATTTTAAAGGCGGCTGGCTCGCAAAAAAAGTCTATCCAGCCACAATTCTAAACCTAATTCTTTCCGATGTTGTTGGCGACCCATTAGATTTTATCGCTTCGGGTCCCACAGTTCCAGATTCAACAACCTTTGGTGGCGCCATAAAAATTTTAAAAAAATACGCACTGTGGGATAAGGCTCCAGCATCCATCAAAAAAGTTTTGTCAGACGGGGAAAAGGGAACCATTCCAGAAACACCAAAAGCCGGCGATGAAGCATTTAAGAAAGTTTACAACGTGGTTGTCGGAAACAACAGATTTGCAAGCCTAGCAGCCTGCGAACAGCTCAAGACTGAAGGCTTAAACACGCTCTTGCTAACCGCAACCTTGGAAGGAGAAGCCAGACACATTGGAACAATGCTAGCCTCAATAGCCAGTGAAATTTCCTTGTCTGGAAATCCTATTCCAAAACCAGCCGGCATAATAGCAGGCGGAGAAACAACAGTAACAGTAATTGGAAAGGGCTTAGGTGGAAGAAATCAGGAATTGGCTTTGGCAGCCGCACTAAAAATAAAGGAGACGGACGGCGTGGTCGTGGCTTCGTTAAGCACGGATGGCGTAGACGGACCCACAGACGCTGCTGGAGCAATTGCTGACGGAAAAACATTAGCCAGAGCCTCAAAAACAGGACTAACTCCAGAGAAGTATCTAGATGAAAACAATTCTTATAACTTCTTCTCAAGACTGGAGGACCTTATTTTTACAGGATCTACAGGCACGAATGTTAACGACATCTCAATAATAGTAGTGATATAAAATCACGAGGGAAAAGCAAAATGGTTATAACTGTAAGGTTTATCGGCGCTTTGCGAAGTACAGCTGGCAAAGGCAAACTTACCGTAGAGATGAGAGATGCTGTTCCGCTGAGAGAATTCATAGAGAAAATCGTAGAGGAACTACCTAAACTTAAGCGCGCACTAATTGACCCTGAGCTTGAAGACCCCAGACCGAACGCCCTAATACTTGTCAATGGAAAGGAAATCAGCGTTTTAAAAGGTTTGGAGGCAATGCTTAAAGACGGGGATGAAGTAGTCTTTGTTCCAATTCTGCATGGAGGATGAAGTTGGTATGAGGCTCTATGCTGTTAAGACGGGGGTTGTAAAGGCTGGCGACAATCTAGTTGAAGTAATTCTTGAGTCCCTAACAGAACAGAACTTAGAGCTAGAAGACAATGATATATTAGCCATAACCTCAAAAATCATAGGTTATGCAGAAAACCGCCTAATGAAGTTAGAAGAAGTTAAGCCTTCCGATAAGGCAAAGGAACTCGCGCAACAGTTTTCTCTGAAACCGGAATTTGCAGAACTGATTTTGCGCGAGGCAGAAAAAATTTATGGAGGAGTTGAAAAAGCTGTTTTAACACTTAAAAATGGAATTTTAACCGCCAATGCTGGCATAGACAACAAAAATGCACCTGTTGATTCTGTGGTTTTGTGGCCGAACAATGCTCAAAAATGGGCGAAACACATCAGAGAAGAGATTATGCGTAAAACTGGCAGGCAAGTAGCAGTTTTGATTGTTGACAGCGGTTTAGTGCCGATTAGGATTGGCACAACCGGTTTAGCCTTGGCAGTTGCTGGATTTAAACCCGTAAAGGATTGCAGAGGCGAAAAGGACATTTTTAGAAAGCCGTTAATTATCACACAACATGCAATTGCGGATGACTTGGCTTCTGCCGCACATTTATTGATGGGTGAAGGCGCCCAAAAAACGCCTGTTGTGTTGATTAAGGATGCTCCTGTTGACTTTGATGGTGGTGTCTACGGTTCCGCAGACATGACAATGCCATCCAAGGAATGCATCTTCATGAATACTTTCGGATGCCAGTAGAAAACTTGAAGGGATTTTTAGAACAAAACCGCCCCACAGCAATAATGTGGACAGTAAGGAATATCTGACAAAGCTAATCAGTGCCTAGTTACCGAGATTCTAGGCGGTTTCAGAAGAGTTTGACTTGTTAAGGATTGAGAGTAGATTCGCCGATTTTAAAACTTTGTAAAGTGCGACACCGATAAATGAAGCGATTACTGCAACAATTATTCGTTCAATTGGATAGATAAACGTCAAACCTTGCCAAACAAACAGTCTCCAAAAATCCACATCTGGCCAGATGGCGGGCCAATAAATTAGTTCAAAAACCAACGACCCCGCAATTTGACTGGCCAAAGTCGTCGTCAAAGATGTTATAAAGAAAGCGTATAAAAATTTTGGATTATTGCCAGAATGAAGGTGCTTTATCGCTATAGATTGCAGTGGTGAGATCAGAATTAAGAAGCCAATTATTTGAAACCACATGGACGGGGGATAAAGCCAAACAGGGCCAACAACGGGGTAGAGACCAAATAGAAACATCAATGAGATGTAGATGAGAGCACAGAGAGTTCGTCTGCGAGCATATAGGAGACCAGCACACAACGCTGCAACGATTCCAGCAACAAAACTTGGCGGCGAAAAATAGGGACTGAAAAACAACGCGACTATTCCGCCTAAGCCTGTTGAAAGCACGCCCAAATATGATCCTAGAAGTATGCCGATTATTGGGGCAATGATTGTAGCTGCAGTTATCGCTTTGCCAACTAAGCCTATCAGTTGATTAAGAGGCAGAAATGATAGAACAGCGTACAATGCTGCAAAACAGACTGCCAAGGCAATGTCTTTTGCTGCAAGTTTACTGTTAATGGGCACTATCGCAACTCCTTTTCTAGGCTTATGGAAATTTTAATTATTTGCCAGTGTTTATAAATGGTAACATGCCCCGCAAAATAATTACTTTAACAACAGATTTCGGATCGAGAGACCCTTATGTGACAGAAATGAAAGCCGTCATCCTAAGCATATGCCCAAACGCGACAGTTGTTGACATAACACATGAGATAGAGAAGTTTAACATAAGGATGGGCGCATACATCTTGGCTTCTGCATCTCCGTATTTTCCAAGAGGTACAATTCACGTAGCAGTCGTTGATCCAGGTGTCGGAACAAAAAGACGCCCCCTACTTGTACAGACAAAGCATGGTTTCTATATTGGACCAGACAACGGCGTGCTGGCTTTGGCTGCAAGAAGGCAGGGCATAGAGCACATTTACGAAATATCAAACAGAAAACTCATGCTGCCAAAAATATCAAACACGTTTCATGGAAGGGACATCTTTGCTCCAGCGGCAGCCCACTTGGCAAACGGAACACCACTGGCAGAGTTTGGCCCAGAAACTCATGAAATAGTAAAACCTGAATTCGCGAAGGTTATTAAAAGAAAAAATATGCTTGTGGGCGAAGTTTTGCACATAGACGGTTTTGGGAATATAATCACAAATTTTGGAGAAAAGGAACTTGAACTGATGAACGTTAAGGCTGTGGTTGATGTCAAGCTCAAAAACGTTAGGCTAAAGCTGAAACTATGCAAAGCTTACGCACAAGCAAAACCACAAGAACCTTTAGCAATAATTGGAAGCCACAACTTTCTGGAAATATCCATAAACCAAGGCAACGCAGCAAGAAAATTCAAAGTAAGAAGTGGTGACAAAATCACACTTTATCAGCGTTAACACTCAAATTGAAGATGCCTCCCGCAAACTTTTCGTTTAAAAATAGAAAGGGTTTACTTATAACACGTGCAAATCTCCAAAAACAACCACCCCTATCCAGAACCTATTAGAAGTTGAACCTATATATAAGAGGGGATAAAAGCTCAGACAGACCCGTATCACCACATTAAAACCCTCATTGGGTTAGAGGTTACAGAAACAAGAGTAAGTTCTAACTCGGGCAACAATTCGGCAAATAGAAAAGTCATACTTTGTCGCTTTTGGTCAGGTCTCTGAGTCTGTTGACGCCATCTATCTCCCTTATGAAAGCAGCGACACTTTTTGGAACTAGCTTCTCCCAGCTCTCGTCTTTGAGCATTCTCTCCCTAATTTCAGTTGAAGAGTAGAGCTTCCTTTCATGAAATCGAATAGCCTTAACCTCATAGCCAGCTTCCATGAAAAGCCTACAAGTTAAAGGCTCATTGGAATAAACAACATCAAATTTTGGAGTGTAACCCTCAACAGCGGAAACCCACATCATATGTAAATGCACGTCAGGCACAGGAACAACCCAAACCCGCGAAGAATCTATCCCAGCCTCTTCCAAAGCCCTACGAATCATAGTCAGTCTTTCGCCAGCGGTAAACGGATTGTTAATGTTGTGGCTGTACTGGGCACTGCCGATAACAATTACGAGTTCTTTAACCTCTTTCAAAACGTCTTTTATTGCTTTGAGATGTCCAAAATGGAAGGGTTGAAATCTCCCAACAAAAAGTCCACGCTCGGCCACTGAAATCACCCTACATATACCGCTACACACTCAAAAGAATTAACATTTACCCTTTTCCAGCTTTTTCAAAACAAATTCAACAGGAAACAACTGCAACTTCTTATCGCCTACAAGAATTTCCCTTTCAGAATTGTAACCTCTGCTTTCACGCTTCAAAATTTCAAACTTCACATCCAAACCACCGCCATACCCTCCCAACGTAAAATCCGAACTAACAACCCTGTGACAAGGAACAATCAGCGGAAATGGATTTGAGGCCATAACACGACCAACCGCCCTTGGACTCCCGCCAACGGCTTTAGCGACTGAACCATAAGATGCCACGTATCCCACTGGAATCAACGAAGTCACTTTAATCACATTCTTAGCATAATTTGAAAGATGTTCCATGGCTAAAGAAACATTGCCAGAAACGTCCTTTCCATCACAAACATCCTTCAACAGAGCAATTACCCGCTCAGCGAAAGCTGAAGCTGTTTCTAACTGCTGGAATGGCACGTTGAAGGGAATGCTCCCAAGCAAACTGTGCAAAGCTCTCTTTCCACTGAAAGCAAACGCTGTAGCAAAAACCTCTTCCCCATCACAAGCAACCCCAAACCAGACGCCATCCATGTCTTTAGTGTAAAGACTCAGCATTTTACATTCACCTTTGCAAAAAGTTAAAGGAATGACAGAGTATTTAGCTCTATGGTGACTAGGATGAGCATGACTCCATATGAACTAGTAAAATGTGGCAACTGCGGAAAAACCCTTGGATATATGCGTGTAGAGGTCAAAGTTTTCCCTCCAAAATCTTGGATCCGACTTGCCTCTGGTGGCCCACTAATAAAGATAGAGAAGGATGCCTTATGTCGGGAATGCTTTGAACAAAGGCAGAAGTAAAGGTCAAAAATCTAATAGAACTTATTCGTAAAACATCTGAAAACTATCACGTCATTAGTTTATGGCAATTATAGGGAAAGTTAAGGAAGATAAATCAATGTTAGTTATTACCACTATGAAGTATGAAAGATTTCATGACTAAGTTTAATAAGTTGCTTGTGTATATCACGAAAAAGGTGACCAAACATGGAAAAGCAATCGCAACAAGCCGGTTACCCTTGGATTCCTGGGGCAACAACCGTCGGCGTAGTATGCCAAGACGGCGTTATTCTGGCTTCTGAAAAACGTGTTTCATACGGTTATCTGGTTGTCAGTAAAGGCGGTAAAAAAGTTTTCAAAATAACAGACCACGTAGGCGCCGCATGTGCTGGACTAGTTTCTGACATGCAAATCCTCGTAAGAGAAGTGGAAGCATACGCAAACCTGTTCAATTTGGATGTTGGAAGATATATTTCCGTGAGGTCAGCAGCCAAACTTATGTCAAACCTTCTCTTTTACCGCCGATTGGCACCATTAATCACACAGACAATCATCGGTGGGATGGATGAAGAAGGCCCATCAATTTACGTGCTCGACATTCTAGGCTCAGTGATACCAGATAAGTATGCAGTTGTGGGCTCTGGAACAGAAATTGCCATGGGTGTGCTAGAGGAAGGATATAAAGAAGACCTAACGATAGAAGATGCAAAGGGCTTAGTGATAAGAGCAATAAAATCTGCCATAAGCAGAGACATCATGAGCGGCGACGGCATAGATTTTCTGATCATAACCAAGGATGCGACAGCAGAAGAGTCAATAAAATTCTAGATTCCAAGATTTTTAACAAAAGTTTAAACAGAGCACAAACTAAACATTAATCTCCACATAATAAGCCTATAACTATCAAATGGAGAGAGTAGGTTGTCATTTCAACTAGGCTTGAAAGAGGGAAAATCGCTTGTTAAGCTTGCACGCAAAGCTGTAGAAGAATACCTAAAGACCAGAAAATACATCAGCATTCCAGAAGATGCTTCAAAAAAACTTCTGCAACCTTGCGGAGTATTTGTTACAATAAACAATATACACAACGAAGAAAAAGAGCTGAGAGGATGCATTGGCTATCCATACCCGAACACCCCGCTGGCTCAAGCAGTTATCGAATCCGCCATAAGCTCAGCAACTCAAGACCCCCGCTTTTATCCACTTTCCTTAAGCGAACTTGGCCACGTGATTTTTGAGGTAAGCGTGCTTACGCCGCCACAAATAATTGACGTAAAAAAACCAGACGAATATCCATCCAAAATCAAAGTCGGAAAAGACGGATTAATTGTTGAAAGAGGCATGTTTAAGGGATTACTTCTCCCGCAAGTGCCAGTTGAATGGAAATGGGATGAAGAAGAATTTCTATGCCAGTGCTGCATCAAGGCGGGTTTACCCCCAGATAATTGGTTACTGGATGGCACCAGAATCTACAAGTTTCAAGCCATAATTTTTGAAGAAGAAAAACCAAGAGGAGAAGTGAAGCGTAAGGCCCTCGGCGGGAAATAATTCAATGCGTGTTTACTTCGCTCCCTGCGGCATCGGCTTAGGACATGTTGGAAGATGCGTTCCAATAGCAAGGAAACTTTTAGAGAAAAAGGCTGAGGTAGTTTTTTCCACGTATCGAGAAGGCATACGTTACGTCGAACAAGAAAGGTTTCCACTCATAAAGGCTCCACCCATCGGCTTTCAAGTCAAACCTGATGGAACTGTAGATTTCAGACAAACAGCGGTCAATCCCGGACCATTTTTGGCTTCCTTCACCCTTTTGAAGCAGATTAACGCCGAAGTACAGTTTATTGAAAGTTTTAAGCCGGATGTTGTTGTTTCAGACTCCCGCATCTCGCCCACATTGGCAGCTAGAATTTTAGGAATACCCAGAATTTGCATTTTAAACCAGTTTCAAGTAATAATTCCACGGAAAAAACGTTTTCTACGCTTAGCAAAATTTGCAGACTCCATGACTCTCACAATTATTGGAAAGATGTGGACAAGCGGAAACACCGTTTTAATACCTGATTTCCCCCATCCATACACGATATGCACTGGCAACCTAAACATCCCGAAATCCTACAGAAAAAATGTAAAATTAATAGGACCAATATTACCCGTACGCCCAAATGAAATCCCAGCAGAAGAAGAACTCCGCAAAAAATTAGGATTACCATTCGATAAACCTGCCATTTTTACGCCCATAAGCGGTCCAATCAGAGAAAGAGCCTTCTTAACAGGAGTTTTGAGGAAAATTTTGCTGGAATTTCCAGAAGACTATGAAGTTGTCATGTCGCTTGGCTATCCGAATGCCGATAATAAGCCCATACGCCACGGCAACGTAACAATTTATAAGTGGATTCCAAACCGATTTGAATATTTAAAAGCCTGTGACTTAGTCATAGGTCGTGCTGGACACGGAACCTTAACGCAGTGCTTGTGTTATGGCAAGCCCATGATACTTGTGCCAACGCCCAGCCATACAGAACAACTTAGCAATGCAAAGCAAGCCGAGAAACTAGGCGTAGCGAAAACCATTCAACAGGAAGAACTAAGCAAAGAAAAGCTCCTAAAAAGTGTTCAGCACATCTTGGAAAGTGAAACTTCGGAAAGGCTTAAAGAGGTTCAAAGGGAAGTCATAAAACATGATGGTTTAGAAAATGCTGTAAAAACAGTAATTGAAACGGCGGAAAACAAACAAGTATTTTAAGCTAAGCAATCATAGGTGAAAGTATGTTCTTGCCACGTAAAATTTTGGAAGAAAAACTTCGAAACATGCTCGCTGAAGATATAGGGCAAGGAGACATAACCACCGCTTTAATCGTTCCTGAAGGCAGCACCGCAGAAGCAAAGGTCATAGCAAAAGAAGCCGGAGTTATTGCTGGAATCGAGGAAGCAAAAATCCTTCTAGAAAGTCTAGGACTTAAAGTTGAGGCTTTAGTTGCAGATGGAGAAAAAATAAAAACGAAACAAGTCTTGTTGAAAATCTTCGGAGACGCACGAACAATGCTTTCTGTTGAGCGCACACTTCTAAACATCCTTTCACGCATGAGCGGCATCGCGACAACCACAAGAAAAATTTTGGAAAAAATTCAAAAAGCTAGACTTAAAGCGAGGGTTGCGTGCACACGGAAAACAGCGCCAGGGCTCCTCTATTTCGATAAAAAAGCCGTTTTCATAGGTGGCGGCGACACCCATAGGCTTCATTTAGACGATATGATCTTAATAAAAGACAACCACATTGCATTGGCAGGGAGCATCAGAAAAGCTGTTAAAAATGCTAGAGAAAATGCCTCATTCAGCAAAAAGATTGAGGTGGAAGCGTCAAAGGTTGAAGAGGTTTTAGTTGCTGCAAGAGTTGGAGCAGATATGATCATGTTGGATAATTTTTCTCCAAAACAAATAGAGAGAGCAAACAAGTTACTTAAAAAAGCTGGTTTTCTCGGAAAAGTTTTGTTGGAAGCAAGCGGTGGAATTACAGCGGAAAACATTCTTGCCTATGCCTCAACAGGAGTCAACATTGTAAGCTTGGGAGAAATAACAGACAGCGTAAAAGGGCTAGATGTAAGTCTAGAAGTCACGAAAGTTCACGAAAAACACGAGCAATAGCCGAGCGAAGCGAAGTTTACATTCTTCAGGCCTTAAGCAACTGCCTATATTAACACGGTCTCTATAATTGCGGCCACTAGAAGTATCACTGCGCAGATTGAAATGAACATGCTTGCGTTTATAATTTCGCGTTTGCCTCTGCGCTGTATTATGCGCCGTATCAACCAAACACTTTCAGCGATAGCGATTGAATAAGCTAAAAATTCTAACCACGTCACTGGTATTAAAAACAAAGTGAGGAAACGCAGAGTAGGATTAAAATGCTCTGCAGTAGCAACCGCAGCAATTAATGCCCCAGTATTATAGAATGCATAGACTCCAAAAAGAGGACCAATAATAGGCACGAACATTATCAGGGTGATCATGAAGTTGTTTCCAAAGATGAATTGTAACAATGTATTCTGCTCTTTCAGCGAACCAACCGTTTGGTTAAGTTCATTATTGATGTCTTTAGCCTCTTGTGCTTCGATGGGTGTCAGTGTTGCTACGGCGGTTATGATTACAGAAATAATGAAGGTTATGATGATTGTTATGATTCTCTTCCTTCGGGGCGAAGCGTTCTTCCAGAAACCTAAACTCATGGGCGATGAACATCCTTCCGTTAATGGGTAGGCATTATCTTTAAGGTTCTGAAACCTCTTGCGTAGGGATTTAACATTTCCGTGATATTAACTTTTTCCAAAATCGCTTTCGAGTCTTCCGCGTAACCTCTGACATCATGTTCCGCTGCCATAAGGGAGTAAAGATACACTCTTTTTTCTGTTATTCTTGGTTGGCACTTGGAAGGCAAACCCAACAGAATTGTTTTATCCTCTTTTACAGCTTTTTCGCAAGCATACAATATCGCGTGCGCCCCAGATGTTAGCTCTGCAATCCTTACTGGAATGCTTTCTTTTCCTATGGCTAAAACTTCAACTCCATACTTCTGCGTGATTTCACCAGCAATCTTCCTTAACCGTGGCAAAATTTTTAGAAGATGGCGTTTCGCCTTATTGGAAATCTTCATGGTCGAGAACTGGATTGGAGACAACTCTTCAAGCGAAATCGCCCCCAAAGACATGTCGAGATGCACGACATCCGCTTTCACTTTTTCAAGTAAATCTCTACAAAGCTCTGCCTCACGCACTATAACTTCATGCCCGCTTTCCGCATTTACAAAAATCGGCTCAGCCAAACATGCCCATGCCTCTCTATAAGGTGGATTGACTAATACGGATGCAGCTGCAACAATCGACGACGGTTCAAATTTTTCATCTAATATGGCTGCTGAAGAATCCGCAGCGATAATTTTCAAATGTTTTCACCTTGCTTTATAGAGAGATTAATTAGAATTTATCTTTGCTGCTTGAGTTTGCCTATTGTTTAATGTACATTCCTAAAATGAACATCTCTGAGCTTTTAGCCCGGCTTGCTTTAGGTTTCATCATCTTCACAACTTTAAATTGCCTTTCCACTTTCTTAATGAAGTCATTGAGCATGTCTCCCTCGAAAACTTTTACAAAAAAGTTCCCAGAAGGTCTCAGCGTCTCTAAAGCTATTTTAAATGCTTGCTGTGCCAAGTCTATTTGGCGGGCATGGTCCAGCTCCCATATTCCAGAGATGTTCGGCGAAGCATCTGAAACTACAACGTCAGCCTTTCTTGGAAGAAAATCCAAAATTTGCTGCAGCGTTTCCTGCTCTTTTATGTCGCCAACTATCGTTCGAACATTGCGCTCGTGAAAAGGTTCTATGGGTTTTAGATCAACTCCCAGAACGAATCCCATACTTCCGACAGTTTTCCTTGCTGCTTGAATCCATCCGCCTGGTGCCGCCCCCAAATCGACAACAACATCTCCATTTCTTATAAAACGATACTTTTTCATGGCTTGAAGTAGTTTGTAGGCTGCTCTGGAGCGGTATTTTTCCTCCTTAGCCTTCTTATAGTAATAATCTCTTTTCCTATCTTGCAACCATGTCTTAGGCAAAACTAGCTGTCACCCAGTGCACCGAATTCTCTTTTAGTTATGGAAAGAAGCCATTCTGTGAGTTTTTCGCAGTTTTGTGGTGAAATTGCGCTTGATGGATGACATCTGGGGTTGTCTGGACACATTAGGCATGGGCAGTCGACTATTGAGTCTATTGATGCTGGCAGCCTTTTTGGGTAAAGCCTATAAGTCCATCTTCCTTGGCGGAGTTCCCTCTCTCTACGGATTAAGCCTCTACCTTCAAGTTTTATAGCTATCCTAGAGCCTTCTCTACTACTTGCTCCGAGTTTGCGCCATAGTTCCGACTGGAGTACCCCTTCATATCCAGTATTCACTATAAATTGTAAGGCTTTCAGTTCTAAATCGTTGCGTTTCGGCATTTTTACCCATTCCAAGTCTTCTACTTAATTATATATGTGTTTAAAATAAAAAGATGTATGTCTAACGTTTGAAAGAAAATATGTTGAAGGACCGAGAATGGGATGGAAAAATGCAAGCGAATCCTACTGTTTAGGGATAGAATCCACAGCAGATGACTTTAGTGTTGGAATATCAACGTTCAACGGCGAAATATTAGCGAACATAATAAGCGCCTATATGCCAGAAGAAGGCGGAATTCATCCTCGAGAAGCAGCAAGACATCACGCGGAAGTGGCAAGCAAGGTTCTAGAAGAAGCTTTCAAAAAATCTGGAATAAAACCACAAAATTTATCAGTTATCGCGTTTTCTCAGGGTCCAGGTCTAGGTCCGTGTCTTCGCACAGGCGCAACCGTAGCCCGTGCTTTGGCTTCCTATCTTAATGTTCCACTGGTGGGAGTTAACCACTGTATAGCGCATATTGAGATAGGGAAACTGAAAACTGGCGCTAAGGACCCTATAACACTTTATGTTTCTGGCGGGAATACCATAGTTTCGGCGTTTGACTCTGGACGCTATAGAGTTTTTGGCGAGACATTAGACATCGCTCTTGGAAACTGCTTGGACGTTTTTGCAAGGGAAGCTGGACTACGTCAGAAAATAGGCATGCCTTTCGGCGCTATTGTGGAGAGACTCGCTGCAAAAGGGGAGAAGCTGATTCCTCTGCCATACACGGTTAAAGGCATGGACACATCCTTCAGCGGCTTGTTAACCGCAGCAGTCAACTTGCTCAAAAAAAGAGAACACAAGCTCGAAGATCTATGTTATAGTCTTCAGGAAACTACTTTTTCAATGGCTACTGAGGTTACTGAAAGGGCTTTGGCGCACACTGAGAAAAGGGAGGTTTTATTAACTGGTGGAGTAGCTGCCAACAAAAGATTGCAGTCGATGATTAAGGGTATAGCTGAAGAACACGACGCTGAATTCTGTGTTGTACCGAGTGAGTTTGCAATTGATAACGGAGCCATGATTGCATGGACTGGAGTGCTAGCCCATATTCACGGAATGGTTACACCGATTGAGAAAAGTTTTGTAAAGTTAAGATGGCGGCTTGAAGAGGTTGAAGTTCCGTGGGTAAAATGCTCTTGATTAAGAAAGGAGCGGAAGCCAGCCTTTTCCTTACAGACTGGCACGATAGAAAAGCAATAATGAAAAAGCGGATACCTAAGGATTATCGCCACTCAAAATTAGATGAGCAAATTCGAACTTACCGAACAAACCACGAACCACAATTAATTCACGAGGCAAAAAAGGCTGGAGTACCCACACCAACAATTTTTCTTGTTAACACAAAAGACGCCACAATAATAATGGAGCTAATAGAAGGAAAACAGGTGAAACAGTTGTTAGGTGAAGTTTCAAAGAGCGAAAGACAAAGCCTATGCCTCAAAATTGGTGAGTTAGTAGGCAGACTTCATAAAAACGGAATAATTCACGGCGATTTAACCACATCAAACATGGTTCAAGACAATGAAGGAAAAATCTTCTTCGTGGATTTTGGACTTGGCGAAAAAACAGGAGAACTGGAAGCCAGAGGAGTTGACTTACACCTCATGAAAAGAGCTTTGCAAAGCACGCATTTCAGATTTGCCAAAGAATGCTTTGAAGTTGTAATTAGAGGTTATTCCAATGTTTTAGGAGCTGAAACTGCAAAAAGCGTTTTAGATAAAATCGGGGAAATAGAGAGGAGAGGACGCTACGTCGCTGAGAGAAAGAGGGAATTATAAATGATTAAGACTGTCTGGTGCATAACGTTCTATGTTTCAGACTTGAAAAAAGCTGCTAAATTCTATGAGGAAACATTGGGGTTGGAGAAGAAGTACGAGTATTCAAGCTATGTCGGTCTTCAATGCGGCAATGTAGAGATAGGATTAATCCCCAGACTTAAAAAAGAAGAAAAAGTAAACTCAATTTCACCTTCTGTAGAATTTCTTATAGATGACGTAGATGAGATGTATAACGAGTTAAAAAACAAGGGAGTGAATTTCATCAAAGAGTTGCATGATGAACCTTGGGGTGGGAGACAAGCAACTTTCACAGATCCAGACGGCAACATCTTAGAAATTGTACAGATAAATTGGGAAAGATACTTTAGCGTGTCAGCCAAAGGTGCAAAGAAGAAGCCGTGAAACAAGATGAGTTTTCAACTAAAGGGCAGAGTCGTATTCTTCGCAACGAACAATGTCAACAAGTTCAACGAGGCCCGCAAGATATTAGCCGAGTACAAAATAGCAGTAGGCATGCTTAGGATCAAAACCACAGAGATCCAAAGCGACAGCCTAGAGGAAATTGCAAAAGCAAGCGTTACAGAGGCTTTTAAAAAATGCAATTTGCCAGTTATAGTTGAGGACGCGGGATTATTTATAGAGGTGTTAAACGGATTCCCTGGACCCTACGCCGCTTACGTTTACAAAACAATAGGTAATAAGGGATTACTGCGGCTTATGGAAAATGTTGAAAACAGGAAAGCAAGGTTCCAGTCTGTTGTGGCGTACTATTCATCAGAATTAAAGTCGCCAGAATGCTTTAGAGGAGAAGCCATCGGAGAAATAACGAAAGAAGAGATGAAGGGAGACCAGAAATCCAGTTTTGGTTTTGATCCAATTTTCAAGCCAGCGAGCAGCGATAAGACATTTGCAGAAATGGGCGTGGCAGAGAAGAACAGACATTCACATCGTGCAAGAGCTTTGCGCACATTTGCAGAATGGTACAAAAGGCTTCAATAACGAAGAACCAAAGCAGCATTTCCTTTTAATCAGCATCAATAATTTTATATATGGGTCTACCCTCGCTCATACAGAGTTTAAGGAGCTAAAAATGCCAAAACAGGAAAAGGGAAAATCGCACTCAATAAGACCAGTTAGCAGGCGGCCTCCAAGCTGGTGCAAATACCAGCCAGAAGAGGTGGAAGCTTTAGTGATTAAGCTGGCGAAGGAAGGGCACCCGCCAAGTCGCATAGGAACAATCTTAAGAGATCAGTATGCGATTCCATTAGTAAAGCCGATAACTGGAAAAACAGTAACAAAAATACTTAAGGATTCGGAGCTTGCACTGGCAATACCGGAAGACCTTGGAAATCTACTCAAAAAAGCAGAAAGCCTCGCTGCCCACCTTGACAAAAACAAAAAAGACTTACATAACAAGAGAGCACTCCAACTTATAGAGGCGAAAATCCACAAACTATCAAGATATTACAAACGTGAAGGCGTTTTGCCGCCGAACTGGAAATACGAACCAAAAATAGCTTCCTTGGCCTAATTTATTTTGACGGATAATATTTCCTTATAAGGCTTCAGTTGCAAATGCACCAAATCATCAAACATGATTTTAGAATCCTTAAATAAGTTAGCTTTCTTAGCCTAGTGTGATTGCCATGACTTCAGATGAGAACCGAGCCGCAGACTTTCTAAATTCCGCTGAACAGGCAGCGAAAGTGATTTTGGAAACTGTTAAAGAAGACGGGCTGATTCATATTTTTTCTCATCTAGACGCTGATGGAGTTGCTGCGGCTGGAATCATTGGAAGAGCATTGTTTAGGCTTGATGCAAAATTTCGAATTAGAATAACTCAGTGGATTGATGAAAAAATTACAGCGGAAATCCTCTCAGAAAAACCACAACTAACAATTTTGACAGATTTTGGGAGCGGCTATATCGACTTGTTAAATGAGAAAGTGGCAGGTTTTAAAGTAGCAATTTTAGACCACCATCAGATTATCGGCAAAGAATCAGCCAACTTTATGCATGTAAACCCGCATTTGCATGAGATAGATGGGGCAAAAGACATCAGCGGTTCCGGTGTTGCATATTTTGTTGCTAAAGCCATTGACAAAACCAATGTTGATTTAGCTCCCATAGCCGTTGTTGGAGCCCTCGGAGACCTACAAGATAAATATGACCAAAGAAAGCTTGGCGGAGTAAACGAGAGGATAGTTGAAGATGCAACAAACGCTGGTCTTCTAACAGTTGAAAAAGACCTAATATTCTTCGGGAGAGAAACACGCTCCATCCACAAAACTCTGGCATCCACAACTAACCCTTTTATTCCGGGCATAAGCGGCGAAGAAGACAGAAGTTTGGCTTTCTTAGTAAGTTTAGACATTAAACCAAGGCACGGCGAAAAGTGGCGAGCTTTAAGGGACCTTTCAGATGAAGAAAAGAAAAGGTTGTGTTCAGCCCTCGCAGACTACTTGCTGTCAAAGGGCTTACGTTACGAAGCCGCAAATCTCATAGGGCATGTTTACATTCTAAATCGCGAGGAACCATGGACTCCCCTCAGAGATGCCAGAGAATTTGCTGTTTTGCTAAATGCAACAGGCCGCATGGATAAGCCAAGTCTTGGCGTGTCTGTCTGCATGGGTGACAGAGGCTCAGCCCTTGAAGGAGCAAACAAAGTGCTAGAAGAGTACAGGAGAACCATAAACAAGTATCTTGGGTGGGTGATGGAAAAACCTGAAAGAATGAGGGAACTGGAGAACATATACGTTGTTTGTGGTGAAAACTTCATAGACGACAAAATAATAGGAGCGATCTCATCCATACTCTTAGCAAGTCTTCCAAATCCTGAAAAACCGCTGATTGCATACGCTAATGTTGAAGAGGAAGATCTGGCAAAAATTTCTGCAAGAGCCATGGACACCGTAACCAACAATGGAGTAAACCTAGGAGAAGTTATGCGAGTTGCTGCTGAAAAATGCCTAGGAAACGGAGGAGGCCACAACGTAGCTGCAGGGGCACAAGTCCCCATAGAAAACGTTAACACCTTCATAAAAATTGTTGACGAACTGGTTGGAAAACAGTTGAAGGGTGAGAAGATTGGAAGCTAAAATAATACTGGAGTATGATGACGCGAAAATTGCGGAAGCCATTGCCAAAGCGGTTTCACCAGACAACTTCAAAACGCCAAAAGGCTTACACATCAAAACAATTGGAAGGGCGAATAAGGTTTTTACGCGAATAAAAAGTCAAGGGAAGTTGCCAACGTTTATTGCTACAATTGACGACTTACTTTTTTGTGTATCCACGGCGGAAAAAACGCTTCAGACGACAAAGAAGCTAAAAGAAGATTACGTTAAACATTAATACAGCTTACCCACCTCATTGTTTCTGCATGTTTTTGGTTTGCCGCATAACCACTATAGGATAAACCTTTTATCATTTTTAGACTTAACAAACAAATATTATGTTAGGACTGACTGAGACTTGTTTAGCCCCCTTATATAGACTGAACTTCTAGTAGGCTCTAAAATTTTGGCGATTAACAACTTTTATCGTAAGGTTAAATAGTGATTTAAGGCTAAAGTTAGAGGATTAAACCCAAATATAATGCGTAACTTCATGTGAGAAAGATGTTGGACGTTAAGCTCATCCGTGAAAATCCAGAGTTCGTAAGGAGCAATTTGATGAAGAGAGGAGACCCAGAGAATTTGAGGATGCTGGATGAGCTAATCGATTATGATAGGAAATGGCGTCAACTCTTAACAAGATTGAATGAGCTACGCCATCAAAGAAGGCTCATAACAATAGAGATTACAACACTAAAAAAGAAGGGAAAAGACGCGAACAAAGAGCTTACAAAGGCAAAAGAAATTGACACAGAAATAACAACTTTAGAAAATCAGGTGGATGAATGCGAAGAAAAAGTGCGCCATTATCTCATGCGGCTTCCAAACCTCCTGCACGAATCGGTTCCAACTGGTAAAGATGAATATGATAACGTCCCAATTAAAACTTGGGGAGAAATACCAAAATTCAGCTTTCCAGTTAAGGACCACATAGATTTAGGTCTAAGCCTCGATATAATTGACCTCGAAAGGGCTGGGAAGATTGCCGGAACCAGATTCTTCTACCTAAAAAGGGAAGGCGTCATGCTGGACATGGCATTAATGAGTTTTGCTCTAGAGGAAATGGTTAAGAAGAACTACACGTCGATTGAGCCCCCTTTTCTCATGAGACGGAAACCTTACGAAGGCGTCATAGCCCTAAGCGATTTCGAAAAAGACCTATACAAGATTGAAAACGAAGACCTATACATGATTGCGACTTCAGAACATCCGATGGCTGCAATGTTCATGGATGAAGTCTTAAAAGCTGAGGAACTGCCGCTTAAGCTTGTTGGAGTAAGCCCAAATTTTAGAAAGGAAGCTGGAGCACACGGCAAAGATACTCGTGGAATCTTCCGAACACATCAATTTAACAAGATTGAACAATTTGTTTTCTGCAAACCTGAAGACACATGGAAAATGCATGAAGAACTTATAAGAAATGCTGAAGAGCTTGTCCAAAAACTCGGTCTGCCTTATCGTGTGGTGAACGTCTGCACAGGCGATATTGGAACAGTTGCCGCTAAAAAATATGACATAGAAGTCTGGATGCCGGCGCAAAACGCTTACAGAGAGATAATTTCATGCAGTAACTGCACAGACTATCAAGCCAGAAGGCTGAACATAAGATATAGAGAAAAAGAGGGAGAACCACCTAAAGGGTTTGTGCACACTTTGAATTCGACAGCCCTAGCCACTGGCAGAACAATCGTTGCGATACTAGAGAACTACCAGCAAGAGGACAGCTCGGTTATTGTCCCAAAAGTTTTAAGAAAATACATGAGTGGCATCGAGAAAATAGAGCCTAAACGCTAAAACTTTTAATACTTTGACGTGAATCTTCAAGCTACATCTGGAGGATAAACGTGTCTTCAAAAACGAAACGTGTGAGAGATAAATGGCGAAGCAAATCATGGTATATGGTGCTGTCTCCATCATACTTCGGAAACGTTGAGCTAGGAGCAGTGCCAGCTGACGAACCGGAGAAACTGATTGGTAGAGTAATCGACTCAACATTGTATGAAATCACAAACGACTTTGCCCACCAATATTTGAAAATTTATTTCCAAATAACCGAAATTGATGGTAAAAATGCTCGCACAACGTTTAAGGGACATGAATACTCACGAGACTATTTACGAAGCCTTGTCAGAAGAAGAACAACAAAGGTTGACGGACTGTTCGAAATCACCACGAAAGATGGATATAAACTGCGATTGGCCGTCTGCGCTTTCACGCTCTCAAGAATCAAGACATCACAAGAGAAAGCCATACGCGCCGTGATGGAGAAAATCATCAAGGAAAAGGCTTCAACACTCACAATGGATCAGTTTGCCCAAGAAATTGTCCTCGGGAAAATAGCTTCAGACATATATAATGAAGCAAAGAAAGTAGCCCCGCTACGTCACGTAGGCATCAGGAAATCAAAGCTTATAACACAATTGGCGCAACCGCAGTTACAAAAAGCTGGATAAACCTAACTTTTTAAAAGATTTTTCCCGTATTCGTAACCTTTTTCAAACGCTGTTAAATTCAGTTCTTCAGTACCTTTAGGTATGTTCGCTTTGATTGATTCTTTGACAGCGTTTTTATCTAATGCGTTTGTGATGGCTACAAATGCACCTAACATGGCGATGTTCGCGACTATTTTTCTTCCAAGCTCTTCTGCGATTTTCGTAGCTGGTATTCGGAAAACTTTAACGTTTTCTAAGTCTTTCTCGTGTGGAATCATGTCAGAGTCTATGATTATTGTTCCGCCAGCTTTCACGTTTTCAGCGTATTCATTGTAGGCATGTTGAGACATCACAACCAATATGTCTGGTTCAACCACTTTTGGAAAATCTATCTCCTCTTCGGATATTACAACTTCAGATTTACATGCTCCACCCCTTGACTCCGGACCGTAAGACTGCGTTTGAACAGCGTTTTTTCCGCTGTGGATGCATGCCGCAGCAGCCACAATAATTCCGGATTTAATTATTCCCTGTCCACCAAAACCTGCAAATCTAATCTCAAGTCGCATATTAGCTCACCGTTCCATCCATTTCTCATTAATTTGAGCTATTTTTTCATGAAGTAACCTTTCGTAACTCACTTTCTCTGCATCTACAAATTCGCCTACAACTATTTTGTCTGGCGTGATTTCTGCCTTTGATGGATCAGAAAAGTTTTCCACAACAGAAGCCTTTTTGAACCATTCCATCATTTCAAGCCCTGAAGGCATTTTGTTGTACCGACCGAAAATTTCTGGACAAGGTGAGATAACATCGATGAAGCAAAAGCCTTCTTTTTGTAACATTCTCTTGATGGATTGCGTTAATCTTCGCACGTGTAGAGTTGTCCATCTAGCCACATATGTTGCGCCCGACGCGGCTGCCAAATGAACCAAGTTGAATGGATGCTCAATGTTTCCATACGGAGTTGTAGTTGTTGATGCCTCGAGCGGTGTTGTTGGACCCTGCTGTCCACCAGTCATTCCATAGTTGAAGTTGTTTGCGCAGATTACTTTGATCCCTACGTTTCTTCGTGCTGCATGTATGAAGTGGTTTCCTCCTATTGCAAAGAGGTCGCCATCCCCGCTTATAACCACAACTTCCAACTCTGGATTTGCCAATTTAACCCCTGTCGCAAAGGCTATTGGGCGTCCATGCGTGGTGTGGAAGGAATCTGCGTTTACATATCCGGCTGTGCGTCCAATGCAGCCGATGCCGGAAACAACCACCAATTTGTCTATATCTCTCTGCAACTCGTCTAACGCTTGAACGAAACTGTTTAGTATGATGCCGTTACCACAACCGGGGCACCATATGTGGGGCATCATTGCTGACCTTAAATATTTTGAAAGTGGGTGCACAATTTCTTGAACCATTAAATACCCCTCCTTATCGCTTCAAGAATCTCTGTAGGAGTGTGAGGGTCTTCGCCTAGCTTTGAAAGAAACCTCACTGGTGTTTCTTTAGCTGCTCTTTCGACTTCCCGCACCATCTGCCCGCAATTCATTTCCGGAACAATTATTGCTTTCGCTTGCTTAGCTGCTCTTGCAACATGTTTCTCGGGGAAAGGCCAAAGTGTAATTAAACGTAAAAGCCCAGCCTTTATTCCTGTCTCCCTTGCTCTTCTTACAGCGTTTAAAGCAGATCTCGCAACTATTCCATAAGCAACAACAACGACATCCGCGTCATCCAGCATGACTTCCTCAACCTTTATGATCTTGTCTGCGTTTTTGCTTATCTTTTCACACAGCCTCTTTACAAGTATAGACTGAGCCTCTGAGCTTTGCGTTTTTGGATACCCGTACTCATCATGCGTTAAGCCTGTAGCGTGAAAACGGTATCCCTCTCCAAAACAAGCCATTGAGGGAACCAGATCGTCTTCTGGCATAAACGGCTCATATTTATCTGGTTCAACATGCGGCTTTTTACGGTTAACTATTCTCAATTGCGAGACAGAAGGTATCACAACTTTCTCCCACATATGGGCAACGATTTCGTCTCCCATCAAAAAGGTTGGAACTCTGTAGGCCTCAGATAGGTTGAATGCTTCAATTGTTAAGTCAAACATTTCTTGGACAGAAGAAGGCGCCAAAGCTATAATTCCGTAATCTCCATGGGAGCCCCATTTTGCCTGCATAACATCTTGTTGTCCGGGCAATGTGGGTTGCCCCGTGCTCGGTCCCCCACGCATAATGTCTACAATTACGCATGGAGTTTCTGTCATAACGGCTAATCCAATGTTCTCTTGCATGAGACTGAAGCCAGGTCCAGAAGTGGCTGTCATTGCTTTTAACCCAGCGTAGGATGCGCCGATCACAGCCGTTATGGAGGCAATTTCGTCTTCCATTTGAATATAGATTCTGCCGAATTCAGGCATTCTTTCTGCTAAGTGTTCAGCAATTTCTGTTGCTGGTGTAATTGGGTAACCAGCGAAAAACTTGCAGCCAGCAGCTATTGCGCCCTCTGCACACGCAATATCGCCGCTTACAAAGTGAACGCCTGTAAGTAAAGCTCTTTTTTTAGTCATGCTTGACATGCCTTCTCACATGGTTTTTCAACGACAAAGATTGCGAAGTCTGGACAAACTGTTGTGCAAAAGCTGCATATTATACACTTGCTTTCATCCACAACCTTGGGAGGATGAACACCCATTGCATTTATTTCCTGCGATTCCTCCAGAACCTTCATAGGACAGTATCTGATGCAATAACCGCAGCCTTTGCATTGATCCTTAATTAAGTGGATTTCTGCTTTTGGCTGCTTTATTTTTTCTCTGTCAAGGGGCGGATGTCTAATTCTTTCAGGCATTACTAACTTCTCCTAAAGCCTTTTCAAAAACTTTTTTGGCACTATCTATTTCCTCTGGAGTAACCTGTTCCACTATTGCTTGCATTTCACGGATTTTTGAAGCAAACCTTTCGCCTTCTGCCGCTGTAACCCATAGCAGTTGCAGCCTTTCCTTGTTTAATCTATGTTGTTCCATCTTCTTCCAAAAACGTTCTATGCGCTTCTGTGTTTGATAGTTAGCATTTATGTAATGACAGTCTCCTAGATGGCAACCAGCCACTAAAACGGCTGCTGCTCCTTTTGCAAATGCTCTTTCAACGAATTTTGGAGCTACACGCCCGGAACACATGGTTCTGATTATGCGCACGTTTGGCGGATACTGCATTCTGCTGACACCTGCAAAGTCTGCACCGGCATAAGCGCACCAGTTGCAACAAAAAGCAACAATCTTCTTTTCTGCGTCATGTTCTGTTATAGCATCTACTTGTGCAAGAATTTGTTCATCAGTGAAGTGGCTCTGGGTCAAAGCACCAAAGGGACATTCCGCCGCGCATGTTCCACATCCGCCACACGCTGCCTCTATGATTTCGATTCGCTTTAGTTCCTCGTTGAGGGTTATAGCGTTGTAGGGACAAACCTTTGTGCAGAGTCCACACGCACTGCACTTTTCGACATCAGAAATAGGCGTGATGGCTTCAACTGTTACCTTTCCCTTAGCCATTAATATGCTTGCACGGGCTGCGGCTGCGCTTGCTTGGATTACGCTATCCTTTATATCTTTAGGAGCCTCAGCACAACCAGCAAAGAATATTCCGCCAGTAGCAGCATCCACTGGTCTGAGCTTTGGATGTGCTTCCATGAAAAATCCGTCCTGAGTTCTGGAGAGCGTTAACAAGCGTTGTATTATTTCACTATCTTTCCTGGGTTCCAGGCCTATGGAAAGAATTGCCATGTCAACGTTTATTTTGTACATCTCCCTTTGCAGAGTGTTTTCTCCAATAATCCACAGATTGTGGGTTTTTTTATCCTCTATTATCTCGGCTGGAAGCCCTCTAATGAACATGACGCCCTCTTTCCTCGCTCGTTTGTAGAGGTCTTCGAAACCCTTTCCATAAGCCCGTATATCAACATAGAAAACGTAGATTTCGGTTTCAGGCCAGTGTTCCTTTATTAGCAAGCTATCTTTTATTGTGTTCATGCAGCAGACGTTACTGCAGTATAATCTTCCGTTTCTGTCAGAGCGGGAACCAACGCATTGAATGAATGCCACGCGTTTGGGAATCTGCACATCGCTAGGCCTTATGAGAAGCCCGCCAGAAGGCCCGCCAGCATTTATTAGCCTTTCAAACTCAAGCGATGTGATTATGTTTGGAAGTTTACCATATCCATAGTTTGGCACAGTTGACGGGTCGAATACATCTGCGCCTGTTGCAACTATTATTGTGCCTGCTTCAAGTTCAACGGTTTCGGTTTTCATTTCAAATTCTATAGCTCGTCTCTCACATGCTCTCATGCATTTGTCACAAACTACTACGCCATCTTTGTTAAGGCAGAGATTCATGTCCATTATGTATGTGGATGGAACTGCTTGCGCGAAGGGTGTGTAGATGGCGTGTCTTATGGCTAAACCAACATCAAATTCGTTTGGAGCAACAATTGGACAAACTTTTGCGCATTCACCGCAAGCTGTGCAATCTCTTGTAACATATCTTGGTTTTTTCACTACCTTAACATGGAAGTTGCCGATGTACCCTTTAACTTCCACAACTTCGCTATTAGTTAACAGCTCAATGTTTGGATGATGCCCAACATCGGACATCTTAGGTGCAAGAATGCAGATGGAACAATCCATTGTAGGAAAAGTCTTATCTATCCGCGCCATCATTCCGCCAATGCTTGGTCCCTTCTCAACCAAATACACTTTATAACCAGTGTCGGCAAGGTCCAAAGCCGCTTGGATACCAGCCACGCCGCCCCCTATGACTAACGCTTTCCGAATTATCGGCGCCTCGACCTCTTTTGCAGGTTGAAGCAAAGCAGCCTTAGCTACAGCCATTTTCACAATGTCTTTAGCTTTTTCCGTAGCTTCCTTTCGGTCATGCAGATGAACCCAGCTGCACTGCTCGCGAATATTAGCCATCTCAAAAAGATACTTATTTAATCCAGCTTCCTCACATGCCTTTCTGAACGTTGGTTCATGGAGACGCGGTGAGCATGATGCCACCACTACACGGTTAAGTTTATGTTCCTTTATGTCTTTTCTTATTATTTCTTGTCCTTGGTCTGAGCATGTATAGCGATTGTCTTTGGCTAAAACAACATGAGGAAGAGCTGAGGCGAATTTTGACACCTCTTCGCAGTCTACAGAACCAGCGATGTTTAAACCACAGTGGCAAACATAAACTCCAATACGGATTTCTTCGTCGTTTTGCTTAGGTTCTAACTCTTCTTTTCCCGTCATTAGATTATCCTCCAAAGGATTTAATGTAGTTTTCAATCGACTCAGCGGCACGTTTTCCAGCCCGTATTGCCTCAATAACCGTTGCAGGTCCAGTTACGGCGTCTCCTCCTGCAAAAACTCCTTGTAGGCTGGTTTCCATGGTTATTGGATTAGTCCACAAAGTTCCATCCGCATTTAACTCGGTTTTTTTCGGCAGAAACTCTAGGTCTGGGGCTTCGCCTATCGCAAGAATAACCATGTTGGTTTCTCGTGTAAACTCAGAGCCTTCTATCGGAATTGCCTTTTTCCTTCCGGTCTCGTCTGGTTCGCCCAATTGCATACGTACACATTCAATAGCAGAAACCTTCTCATCTTCGCCGAGAAACTTTTTTGGCGAAACTAAAAATTCGATTTTTACACCCTCATCTTCCGCTTCTTTAACCTCCCACGGAATTGAAGGCATCTCTTCCCTTGACCTACGATATAATATGGTTACTTTGTTTGCTCCAAGCTTTAAAGCGGTTCTTGCGGCATCCACCGCAACGTTTCCGCCGCCAATAACAGCAACATCTTTTCCAATTTCCACTTTTTCTCCAAGATTAATGCTCCATAAAAAGTCGAGGGCGTGGATTACACCTTTCAAATCTTCACCTTCAACTTTGAGTTTTTGACTTTTATGAGCACCAACGCCGACAAAAACGGCTCCATATCCCTCTTTCCATAGCTCCTCAAAACTCAAGTCTTTACCAACTTTTATCCCAGTTTTTATTTCCACACCTAAATCTTTTATAAACCGAATTTCTTTGGCTAATACTTGTTTTGGTAAACGATGCTCTGGTATACATTTCCTTAGCATTCCGCCAGGTTCTGGAAGAGACTCAAAAACTGTAACATCATAGCCTTTTCGGCTTAGTTCATATGCAACCGTTAATCCAGCTGGACCAGAACCTATAACCGCAATTTTACCTTTGGAAAGCTTAACTGTAGCCTTGCCTTTTTTCGTCTTTAAACTTTTTTCACGCATCTTTTCAGCTTTAGCCAAGACTTCTTCCTTATGTAGGCTGGCTCGTTCTGGGTGAAAACAAACTGATAGCGTTACCAGCGGCAAGGGAATGTTTTTTACAATTTTTTGAAGAGCGCTTTCAAATGGTTGAGTGTATCCTTCTTTGGTGGCAATTGTTCGCATGAATAGGAAAATTTCAGGAAGCTTTAGGGCTTGTGGACAGCGTTTATGGCAACGATAACACCAAGCGCAAAGCCAAAGTTCATCAGAAGCCAAGGCATTCTCTGGATTTAAGAAAATTTTTTCTAGAAGCCCCCTTGGATTATAGTCTTTCCCAAGCAATTCTGCCGTAGAGCAGCTTGCTGTGCAGATTCCGCATTCAAAGCAATATTTAAGCTTTTCAACATCCAGAAGTCTTTCGAGGATTTCCTTGAAAGTCGTTTTTCCTGTGATTTCCAAGCTTTAAGCCCTCCCTAGTATTGGAGCTTCTCCTAGATATAAAAGTTTACAAACGTAAAGATTTTTTACAGACGTAAACATGACTTGATGTAGCAAGTGTATTTTAAAGAGTTAAACATTATAAGAAATAAAAGAAGGGAAAAGGCTTGAGAAAATTAAAGGTTGCTTTATATGGAATTGGTGCTGTTGGCGGTTTGATTGCAAGGTTTTTGCTGGAAAAAGAGGGATTAGAAGTTGTTGGTGCAATTGACATAGCTAAAGACAAGGTTGGCAAGGATTTAGGCCTAGCGTTGGGTTTAGGGAGAACCCTTGGAATAAACGTTTCAGATAACGCGGACGCTGTACTTTCTAGGGCAAACGCGGACATCGCCATTCATGCAACCTCCTCATACCTCAAAGACACATATACACAAATAGCGTCAATAGTAGAGCATGACGCAAACGTTGTATCAACATGCGAAGAACTATCATACCCCTACATCACAGAGCCAAAACTTGCTCAAAAACTCGACACGCTGGCAAAAAAACATGACGTAACAGTTTTGGGCACAGGCATAAACCCCGGTTTCCTCATGGACACTCTTATAATAACACTAACCGCACCTTGCCAAAAAATAAAGAGAGTCCAAGCAGTCAGAGTTATGAACGCTGCTACAAGACGAGCACCGTTCCAAAAGAAGATAGGCGCAGGCTTAACAGTTGAAGAATTCCGAGAGAAAATCGAAAAGAAGGAGATTAGTGGACATGTTGGACTTGAACAATCCATTGCAATGATTGCTGATGCCTTAGCGTGGAAACTCGACGATATATTAACCGAACAGGTTGAACCAGTAATAGCGAAAAAACCTGTCAAAAGCAAGGACATAAAAGTTGAGGCTGGAAAAGTTGCGGGTTTGAGGCAAAAGGCAAAAGGCATCCTTAACAGCCGAGAGGGCATAATCCTAGATTTTCAGGCGTACATAGGCGCCATGGAAGAATATGATGCCATAACAATTGAGGGCGTTCCAAACATTAAACAGAAAATTCAGCCATGCGTTCACGGCGACATAGGCACGGTAGCAATGGTTGTCAACTCAATCCCAAAAGTGATTAACGCGCCACCGGGTTTACTTACAATGAAAGATTTGCCAATTCCATCCGCTACCTTAGCAGACATGAGAAAATACATTTCAGCCTAAAACCATTTTTACGTGGGAGATTAAGTTGAAACTCAAAATAGACGTAAACTGCGATTTGGGCGAAAGCTACGGAGCCTTCAAAGTTGGGAACGACGCAAAAATAATGCCCTACATAACTTCAGCAAATATCGCATGTGGATTCCACGCTGGAGACCCTATAACAATGGCACAGACTATTACCCTTGCTAAGAAACATAATGTCGCTGTGGGGGCACATCCTGGTTATCCAGACCTTCTGGGTTTTGGGAGAAGAGAGATGCAACTAACTCCAGAAGAAGCAAAAAATTATATAATTTATCAGGTGAGTGCCCTTCAGGGATTTGCAAAAGCAGTTAATGCTAGCCTTCAGCATGTAAAACCTCACGGAGCCCTCTATAACATGGCAGTAAAAGATGAAAAACTCTCTGAGGCAATAGTGGAAGCTGTCCAAGTATTAAATGGTGATCTAATAATTTTTGCACCTCCAAATTCGGTTTTAGCAGATGTTGCTGTTAAGAGTGGCTTACGCGTTGCGTACGAATTTTTCGCCGACAGAGCCTACAATCCAGATGGAAGCTTAGTCTCAAGAAAACAGCCAAAAGCAATAATTCAAGAGCCAAAAAAGGTTGTTGAAAGGGTTGTCAAAGTTGTTAGAGATGGAATAGTTTTAGCCGTCAATGGCGAAGTTTTAGATCTAGAGAAAGTGCATACAATCTGTGTGCATGGCGACACTCCTACGGCTGTAGAACTTGCAGAAGCAATCAAAAGAGGATTAATAAAAGCAGGCATCGAGGTTAAACCTGTAGGCAGCTTCATTTAACCCGATTTTTGGGTCATATTATGAAAACAGAACAGTTCGCAACTGCGAGACACTTGCCCTTTGGAGATAACGCCCTGCTGATCGAATTCGGCGATATAATAAGCTTGGAAGTAAACCGCAAAGTTATAGCTCTCAGCGAAGCACTCACGAACGCATGGATTCAAGGAATCGAAGAGCTTGTTCCAACCTATCGTTCATTGCTTGTTCGGTATGACGCGTTGAAAATAGGTTACGAACAGCTCGTCTTTCGCATCAAGGACATCGAAAAAACATTGAAAGAATTAGGCACAGAAAAAGTTGGTAGAGAAATAACCATTCCTGTTGTTTATGGAGGAGAATACGGACCAGACCTCAGTTATATTGCTCAATGTCACGGATTAACTGAAGAACAGGTTGTAAAGATACATTCTGGCAGAAAATACAGGGTTTACATGCTGGGGTTTGTCGCTGGCTTTCCTTATCTGGGAGAGGTTGCAGATGAAATCGCAACACCACGACTCGAAACACCAAGACTAAAAGTGCCAGCGGGCTCAGTTGGCATAGCAGAAAAACAAACAGGCATATACCCATGCGAAGCGCCAGGCGGATGGCGAATAATAGGTAGGACACCACTAAAATTATTTAATCCTCTGCAACAACCACCAACACTTCTAAAACCCGGAGACACAGTCAAATTTAAACCAATTTCAAAAGGAGCATACACGCTCTTCTCCGAGGAACGGCAAAGAAATGAACGTCTTTAATGTACTAAAACCAGGGTTTTTCACAACAGTCCAAGACCTGGGAAGACAAGGCTATCTCAAATATGGGGTCCCAATTTCTGGAGCAATGGACACATTCTCTCTAACAGCAGCAAACCTCCTAGTTGCAAACAATCCGGATAACGCATGTCTAGAAATAACCCTTATCGGTCCAGAGCTCCAAGCCTTAACAAAAACGCAAATTGCTATAACTGGTGGAGCCATCTCTCCAAAAATTAACGGTCAAAATGTTCCAATGTGGAAGACACTGAACATACAAGAAGGTGATATAATCTCTTTTGGAAAAATGGAAAGCGGATGTAGAGTATACCTCTCCATAAGGGGAGGAATAAACACGCCACTAGTGCTTGGCAGCAGATCAACCTATGTCCGCGGTGGAATTGGGGGGATAAACGGCAGACAATTAAAAACTGGAGACATAATCGAAGGATCTAAAACTCCCCTGCTCAAAGTTGAATACAAGATGCCAGAAGAGCTGGTGCCACAATTCACAAACCACATTAAGGCGCATGTGATTATGGGGCCGCAAGATGACATGTTCACAGAAGAGGGAATAAACACTTTCCTTTCCAGCCACTACAAAGTTACATCGGAAGCGGACCGCATGGGATACCGCCTTGAAGGCCCTCCAATAGAGCATAAAGCAAAGGCAGAAATTGTTTCGGATGCACTTTTGCCCGGCGCGATTCAGGTTCCGAAAAATGGAAAACCAATTGTAATAATGCGGGATGCTCAGACAACCGGTGGATACCCGAAAATCGCTGTAACAATCACTTCTGACCTTTCCATGCTTGGACAGGCTAAGCCAAACGACGCGATAGAGTTTTCCAAGATTACTATGACAGAGGCCCGCGAAAAGTTACGTAAATACTACAAAGTTCTTAAGAACTCAAGTAATATGTTTGCTAGGAGCCAATGGCAAAATAAAGTTTAGTTAATATCTCTATTATGATTAGTGATTGCTATGGCAACTCAAGCTGGAGTTCACGAAAAAGGAACGTTCTCCCTCTTAGACATGATAAACGATATAAAAAGCAAAGATGATTTCCAAAAAGCTGGGGCAATTGCTCTGTTTATCGGTGTAGTCCGTGGAGAAACTCTGAAGGGTAAAAAGGTTGAGAAGTTGATGTTGGAAGCTTTTGAAGAGAAAGCTAATGAAGTACTAGCCAAAATTTGCGACGAACTAAAGAAGAAGCCGAGCATAGTTGAAGTCCAAATCCACCATTTGCTCGGCGAATTTAATGTTGGTGAAGACCTCGTATACGTTTTGGTTGCAGGCTCCCATCGCAAGAATGTATTTCCAGTTTTAAGGGAAGCAGTAGAAAGATACAAGAAAGAAGCCCCTATCTTCAAGAAGGAATATAGAATCGATGAGAAGGGCAAAACAACCGCTTACTGGGTGAGTGAAAGCAAAACACAATAACGTAGATAAAAGTTATTTGAAAAGCCAAAGTATTATTAAAATACATTGCTAAAATATGATGTCAAAGGAGATGTAAAATTGGAAAAAAGAAGCTATGCATGGTTTGAAAGGCGCCGCAGAACAAAAGCTTTAGACTTAGCCCACGAGCAAATAACAAAAGCCCTCGACACCGTGACTTTGCTTCATCAAGCAATGAAAAACATTTCAGAAGCGAAGAAAAAAGAGGCGATGCAGCACATTGAGAACCTTTTCAAAGTAGAAGAGGAAGTGGATAAACTAAGAAAGGAGGTTTTTAAAGAATTATCCAAGGGTGCAGCCCTATTCGCTGAGTACCGTGAAGACATACTACACCTCGTGAAGCGACTTGATACACTTGCAGACCACGTAAAGGATGCGGCGAGATGCATAGAAATGCTTGCAGACGCCCAATTCCCGAAAGAACTGTGCGAAAACACTGTGCATATGACTTCTACACTTGTAGAATGCGCTCAAGTTTTACGTGGCAGCATCGAAAAAATTACAGCAAACCCAGCAGAAGCAATAAATGGAGCCGAAAAAGTTGAAGAAATTGAGCATGAAATCGATGGGATTTATCTTAAAACTAAAACTTTGTTCGTTAAATACAGCGGACAGGTTAACAGCGGTGCTATGGTGATATTTGATGATTTGATTGAATTCATAGAACAGGCCGCTGATATGTGCGCGGATACAGCCGACTACATTGTGGTACTTGCAAGTAGAGAATAAAACATACTAGTGGTCCAATGTTAATAGTTCAAATTTCAGATGTCCACTGTGGCCCAATGTTTCGTAAGGAAACCCTGAGAGCGGCTGTTACTGAGATTAATGAAATGTGCCCTGACGTTGTGCTTGTCACTGGTGACTTGACAGAAAACGGTCTAATGTCAGAGTTTAAAACAGCTGCAAAAGGGTTGAAGAAACTGAAAGCTGAGAGAATAATATTTGTAAGTGGAAATCACGATTATCGCTCAACTGGCTACCTGCTTTTCAAAGAGTTTTTCCCGTTTTTGCAAGTAACTGAAATCGAGGATGCTACTATAATAGTTCTGAGTTCAGCCAGACCAGACAGGGATGACGGCGAAGTCGGCCACAGACAGAACATATGGCTTGAAAAAACTCTGGAAAAATACAAGGATAAGGCAAAAATTGTGGCAATACACCACCACATAATTCCAGTTCCAGACACTGGTGCAGATCAAATAACAATTGTGGATGCAGGCGATGTGCTAAGAAGCCTCGTAAAATCGAAGGTAAACTTGGTTCTTTGCGGACACCGCCATAGGCCATGGAGATGGAAAATGGAAGACATGCTTGTGGTTCATGCTGGCAGCGTATCATGCGAAAAATTGAGAGGCTTTTTCTGCAATTCCTACAATGTTATAACTGTTAAGGGAAATAAAATTGAAGCTAAACTTAAGATAGTTGGCGGAGACTTTGTTGACTTTAGTGAAATAGTTAAGAGGAGAGAAATTCTTCAGAAATCAGACATATCGCAATACAGCGACTCACTAGCCCGCTGAGTAGAAATCTCCAAAAAAGCTTAGTTTGTAGACTTTATAGATGTTATGTAAGCCGAACGAGAGAGATAATTAAAAAGAACAGCTAAGCTTTATACCAGACAAGCCCGTAGTCATTTTAGGATGAAGCAGAATTGAACTTTGGAGTTTTCATCGTTGTTCCTCTTCTGATATCAACGCAATATTTGACTTGCGGGAAATGTGGAAGACGTGTTTCAACAACATTTAATTATTGCGTGTTTTGCGGAAGCATGCTTCATCCTGAGCGCGTATGGGCTTACGCCTCAAAGATCTGCAAGAGCTGTAAAAAGGAAATTCCGATGCTGGTTCGCTTCTGCCCAGTATGCGGACAAAAGCAATAGCAACTGCAGCTAGTTGCCTTTGTTATTGCGAGAAAAATGGCAATAAGGAACCTATGGCCTAGGAGAAGTGATACAACAGTGAGAAGCAGCACGCTAAATAGTAAGTATGGCATTTCAATTTTAGGCGTAGAGGAAGAATAAGAGACCTCTGTGCTTAACGCGTCTTTTTCAAAAAGAATATTTCCCATCATCTGCTAATTCTAACCCTATGGTTTAAAGTTATGTCGGGAAACGTTTGGCATTCTCTACGTTTTAACCATAATAACATCAATTTTTTCTAGGTTTGCTGTACCCAAACCTTTTTCTTGTCCAAGTTTAAGGTGTCCAATCTTAAGTGGGTCGTAACCTAGATACCTTGCTCCTACAGCATCAGCTGCAACCAAGTCTTCTGAGAAAATCATTAAACCAAGCTTTTTCGGTCTTGCTCCAAGCTCCCTTCCAACACCGGCAACCCTACCATCTATAACAGCCAAACTCGGTTTTATGTAAAGGTTTATGTCAACTATGTTTTTATCTAAACCAGACCTGTGAAATCTGCCTTTTTCTCCAACAGTTGCTCCAAGCATATTTTTGAGAGATAAGGTTACAGTTGTAATGGAATGTTCTTTAAGAATTGGAATAGAGACAATATAAGAATCTTTTAAGGTTAAGGGAAACTCAAACCTTTTAAGCACAAGAGCTTCCGTATCTTCCTTTATTTCATATTGGTCCTTGTTTAGGTCTACAAGTTTTATCCCATGTTTTTCGGCAATTTTTGTGTAACCTAAAACTTCGTACGCATGTTCGGTTTCAGCCCAACCGGAACCCTCAGCAACAACCACCTCATAATCCATCATTTGGTAATATTCTACTAGGGCTTCAACAACATCAGGAGGTGTAGTTGTAGGTGGCGGTTGGCTTGTGATTAAGTTTGGTTTTAAAACAACCTTCTTCTTGGAAGGGTATGGAAAATACCTTAAACCCTTCAATATCATTTGGCGGGCATTTTCACCCTCGACAACAACAACCCTAGAATTTAACCTTTCCATTTTCATCACGATTAATACGTTTATTTAGAGAAAATGCTTTTGGCTATGGTTAGGTTAAAATCTTGATTGTTTGAAATGCTCTTCATTGTGGAAAAGGATCTAAAGAAATGTAAACAGTGCGGTATTTGCGATGAAATCGTGGCATGTTCAAGCATCTATGTCGGTTATGCAGAGATCAACTCACAAAGAAATGGTTGAAGTTTAGAAAATCTTACATAGAAAAAGACTTAAAAATGTAATTTGCCAGACAGCGTTCGAGCATATAGGTCCCAGGCAACCGAAATTATGACATTGTAATTAAAGAGTATGTTCGAGCGCTTAGCAGTATACACACTTCTAGGAATGCGTTGCAGAACCAGCCTTGCTTCCTAGTTTCAAAATGCCATGAATTGTCCTATCGCTCCTCTTTATCTCTTTTATCTTTTTCTTCCCCAACCGATTTAGTGGATATCTCTCTAATCAGTGGCTTTCCCCCTTCGATCTCTATATGTGCATCTGGATACTGCTGATGAAGCCTTCGCCTTAGCTCACTAATATCTCTATCATCGCTCACCTTAGCGTGGACTTTTGTGCCTTCAGGTGTCTGCGTTACGCTTATGGAGTACCCTCCACCAATTTTTTCTCTTTTAAATCTCTCAAATATTTCATTTGACTCGTCAATTAATGATTCGTCGAAAAACCTGTCTATGATGCTCTTTCTCCTCTTCTTATGCGACATTGTTCTGCACCATCCTTAAAGTAAACAATTAAATTGTTCTATTCAACTAAGACTCACTATGTTTGTTAAACATTTCTTTAAAAGGAAACGAGGTTTCCTAGCTAATGATGCATAAGTTTCTCTTCATATTTTCTAAGGTGTTCACCTGCTTCGCCTACGTCCATGAACAGCGAGTCAACTCTCTCCACATCTTCAACCGTCACAGATTTGCGTTTCATAGCTGCGGCGTTCTGAGCCGCTAGGCTGAGAAGCTGCACTGCATACCTGAGAGAAGACTTCGCGCCTATGGCTGTCAGTTTCTCTAAAGCATTCTCATCTACATCTACTTTTTCCTCTCTCGCTCTGATACGGAGGATTCCTTTATGCTCTCCGCATCATACTCATCAGTAGCTATTATAACTGAGCGGTCTACAAGGTCAAGCGGAAAACCCATTGGACTCTTTACATCTGTCCCTCGGATTGTTGTAACACCTCTGTTTGTTGCTAATATAATTATGGGGACAAGCTCGCTTTCTAGGGCGCGACCGAGAAAGCTGAAAGCCTCCAAGTCTAATAAGTGGCTGTCATCAATGAATAAAACGCCTGGGTGGATGAAAGCGTTACCTTCGTCGACCAGTTTTTTGACGGATTCATCTACAGCCGTCCTAACCTCGGTGTCTATCTCTTTTGTTTCGGCACCGCCAAAAAGGAGGGAAAACATGCCGCCGCCCATTCTACTTCTCGCGTTAATCTCATCCATGTCTGCTAACGTAAGTGTGTAAACGAATTCCTTCTCCTTTAAGACATCTCCAGTAGGCCTAGGAACCTTCTGGCTAGTGTCGACATCGTAAGTTTTGCCCTTTGCGCTCTCTAAGCTTAACCCGAGGTTTGCCACCCTGCCGGTTTCAGCATCTATATGGATGACGTTCCCCTCGGTTATTCCCTGCTGGATTATTTGCTGTGCAATAGAGGCACCTGCCTCGATGGTTTTCTCCTGTTTGGTGGTCTTTAGGGTTATTCGCACGCTTTCTGGAACTTTTTGATATGGGTTGTAAGGGTGGGAAGTGGTTTGTATATCGATGCCTGTGACTTCGCCCTCGTACACTTTGCGCATTTCATGTATCTCAACACCGAGGCACTTTCGAATAGCCTCAATCAAAACTTCCGTCTTCTTGCGTTCGCTACTGTAGATTTCGCTCCCGCTCATCTGGATGAAGGGAACGTTGGCGCCTAGTTCCCTAGATATAGCGACCGCAATAGCGGTCTTGCCAGTTCCAGGAGGACCAGCCAAAATAACGGTTTTTCCGCTTAGCTTCCCCTCTTTGATCATCTGAACAACTAGACCTGCTGCCTCTCGGGCTTTCTCCTGACCCACCATGCCATCCTTAACCTTGATAGCCTTCAGATTCTTGTCTAAGCCCAGACCCTTAATGTGGGTGTGGGCTCCTATGCGTTCGAAACGACCTACTTTGGTGGGCATCTCTTTTATCGCAGCCATAAAACTCTTCACTCCCTCTGGCTTTCATTTTACGCAAAATTTCAGAGATTCTTAAAAATTTATCGCTTTCATAAATCCACAAAAACTTGAGTTTCCAATAGTAACCTTTGAAACTGCTTTTCGATGGTGAGTTCAGAGTCTGATTCGAACCTAGGGTACGCCATGGAAATCTGGTCATGAGCGCTTGGAGACTCATTGAAAATGAGGCATGATCTCTCTAAAGTCTCGCATTATCTAGTGCTGTTCTAAATACTTTGACATCTGTCTTATCTAGCTCCATAAATTAGCTTCCTTGTCAATTTTCATTCATTTTATAGGTTCATTTTGAACATATGTCTAACAATTAATAAAATAGCTTTATATATTTTTCTTTTTAGTTATATTTTCATGACATATGAAGATCAGGGATAGCCAATGGGTAAAAGATGCATAGATTTAAAATGCCCTTACTTAGCTGAGGACGGGACATGTTTACTTCTAGAATACGAACTTAAGGAGAAATGCCGAGCGAGAGAACGGGTAGGACATGAAGAAAAAGACGAATGGTTTTACAAAGAATTTGTAAGAGACCGCTTGAAGTCGCTCGGTGTTTTACAATGAAAGCGGTCTTAAGATATCACATCGAACTAAAGAGGCACCTTCAAAGATTAAACTGCCCTCAAAATTCTTGGTAAGCGCTACAATAATTGTTTAAACATTCAAGAACACACAAGCTTGTATATATGGGGTTCATAACCTCGCGAAGATGAGCAAATAGCAGAGCCTATCGAAGACATATGCCGGGGATGAGCACACCAAGAAATAATTTCGTAAATTGTAACATGTCGTAACATGTGTAACGCCGTATGTCACGATGTTTTCGCCAAAACAGCCGTAAAACAAGCTTGTTTATGGGTGGTGCGGGAGGATAGGCCCCCCACCCAAGTTTACCGGTAAAAATATGCTTACACTATGCTCAGAGAGTTTGAATCCCTCACTGATACCAGAGATCAGAACCATTCGGAAGTGGAATAGGAGGACTAGCACCCGAACTGGTTCAAGTCCACAAAGTAAAATGGTTGGCACATTGCGTTTTTTCTGAAGGAGTATTAAGTGGCATGGGACACCAGCAATTTTTTTGGCTTTGTTTATTCCTCTTTAGCTATTGCAAAACGAACCAGATATCAGTAATCATTTTATTCTATTCAAGCTTTTTCAACTAATGCCTTCAAAGCTTTTTTAAAACATTCCATAGGTGCTCTCACTATTCCTGCGCCGATTTGACCTATGC